>JAEWKR010000196.1 GCA_023457715.1 Verrucomicrobiota bacterium | reverse complement strand
GGCGTGACCTGGACCAATGGCGACGCCTTCAATGCCGATGACGTCGTTTTCAATTTCACCCGCTGGTGCGACCGGTCGGCCGAGGGCAATTCGATGCCGGGGCGCCTCGGGACGCTGGTCGACGAAGCGTCGGGAAAGCTCCGTGAGGGCGCGGTCACCAAGATTGACGATCTCACCGTCAAGTTGACGCTGCTGAAATCGGATATCACGATCATACCGTCGATAACCGACTACACCGCCCTGATCGTCCACCGCAGCTTCGATGAGACCGGAGCAAATTTTGCGGCGAACCCGATTGGCACGGGCCCGTTCGAACTCGTTTCCTACGACGTCGGCGTGCGGGTCGAATACAAGCGCCGCGAAGACGGAAAATGGTGGGGTGGCGAAGCACTGCTGGACGGTATCGAGTTCATCGACTACGGCTCCGATCCCAATGCTACAGTTAACGCCTTTGAATCGGGCGAAGTTCACACGAACTACGAGACGACGGGCGACTTCGTGTCGATCCTCGATGGCCTGGGCCTGGTCAAGTCGGAGGTCGTCACCGCCGCTACCATCGTTTGCCGCACCAACATCGGCAACAAGCCCTATGATGATGTACGGGTTCGGCAAGCGATACAGCTTGCGGTCGACAACGAGATTGTCCTGCAACTCGGCTATGGCGGTTTGGGCTCGGTGGCGGAAAACCACCATGTCTGTCAAATCCACCCGGAATATGCCGAACTTCCTCCCATTGCTCGCGACATCGACAAGGCGAAGGCGCTCATGGCCGAGGCCGGTCAGCTGGATTTCGAGCACGAGCTGATCTCGACCGACGAGGAGTGGCACAAGAACACCGGCGACGTCATCGCCACCCAGATGCGCGAGGCAGGCTTCAAGGTGAAGCGCACCGTCCTGCCTGGCTCGACCTTCTGGAATGACTGGGCCAAATATCCGTTTTCACTGACGACCTGGAACTCGCGCCCCCTCGGGGTCCAGATATTGGCGATCGGCTATCGGTCGGGAGAATCCTGGAACGAAACCGCATTCGCGGACAAGGAATTCGACAGCAAGCTCGAAAGAGCGATGTCGGTGTCCGATGCCGACGCGCGGCGAGAGATCATGAAGGATATCCAGACCATCCTTCAGCAGTCCGGTGTGATCATCCAGCCGTACTGGCGCAAGCTCTACAACCATTCTGCGGCTGCGGTGCAAGGCCACCGGATGCACCCGTCCTTCGAGATGGATATGGGCAAGGTCTGGCTCGACCCAGACGCATGACCTTCGCGGCTGCGTGATCCACCGCGCGGTGAATCACGTGGAGGCATTGGACGGAGCCAAGGGAAGATAGCTTTGGACTAGCTGCGGGATTGACCCGGATAAGCCCGGGTCTCGATGCCCTGCGCTCAGTTCTTGCGGGTGCCGGGGTCGCCGTCGATCGCTTCCTGGTGATACCAGGCCGTCTCCGGAGCGATCTTCAATTTGCGCAATGCCCTTAGCTCTGCCGCGAATTTGGCCTGGGCGCTCAAAATTGAGGCAGTTCGATGCCCGCCGGCGGGAAAGCTCAAGATTTGTGCCGACGGGCGATTTGTCTTCGCGTCCATTGTCGGAAATCCCATTCACTTCTTTCGACAAAGATTCAGTACTGCATAAGCCGTTGTTTGCAAGTCATTTGGGCATGATGCCTGCAAAAATATCATAAACTGCATAGTAGTTGTGCAGTCTGTGAAAATGCTGGCCCGGATGGCACGTCATCCCTCAGTCGAACACGACATCGCATCGTCATTGCACTTGAACGTTGGCTACGGACTGGCACGCGGCTTGCTTAACGCCTTGTGGCTGCGGCCGTTCCCGGCCGGAGACGCCCTTCGAGGGCTTCGGATTGAACTATTGCTGACGTGAGGTCGAAATGACGAAATACAAGCTCGAATATATCTGGCTGGACGGATACACACCGGTCCCCAATCTCCGCGGCAAGACGCAGGTCAAGGAATTCGAGGCCTTCCCGACGCTCGAGCAGTTGCCGCTCTGGGGATTCGACGGCTCGTCCACGATGCAGGCAAAGGGCCATAGCTCCGACTGCGTGCTGAAGCCCGTCGCGCTCTACCCGGACCCGGCCCGCACCAACGGCGTGCTGGTCATGTGCGAGGTCATGATGCCGGACGGCGTCACGCCGCACGCCTCCAACAGCCGCGCCACCATCCTCGACGACGACGATGCCTGGTTCGGCTTCGAGCAGGAATATTTCTTCTACAAGGACGGCCGCCCGCTCGGTTTCCCCGAAAGCGGCTATCCGGCCCCGCAAGGTCCGTACTACACCGGTATCGGCTACAAGAACGTCGGCGACATCGCACGCCAGCTCGTCGAGGAGCACCTCGACCTTTGCCTTGCCGCAGGCATCAACCATGAAGGCATCAATGCCGAGGTGGCTAAGGGCCAGTGGGAATTCCAGATCTTCGGCAAGGGCTCCAAGGCCGCCGCCGACCAGATGTGGGTCGCCCGCTATATCATGATGCGCCTGGGTGAGGCCTATGGCGTCGACATCGAATGGCACTGCAAGCCGATCCGCGGCGTGTATAACGCCCCGCTCGACTGGAACGGCTCGGGCATGCACTCCAACTTCTCGACCAAGCACATGCGGGAAGTCGGCGGCAAGGAGTACTTCGAAAAGCTGATGGCGGCGTTCAGCAAGCACATGGACGAACACATTGCGGTCTACGGCCCGGACAATCACCTGCGCCTGACGGGTCTCCACGAGACGCAGTCGATCGACAAGTTCAGCTACGGGGTCGCCGATCGCGGTGCCTCCGTGCGCGTGCCGCACAGCTTCATCAACGCGGGTTACAAAGGCTACCTCGAAGATCGCCGTCCGAACTCCGCCGCGGACCCGTACCTGGTCGCCGGTCGGATTCTCAAGACGATCCTGACTGTCCCGACGAAGTAATCCTTCGTCAGATCTGTTCCCCCACACCCGGCGCCACCTTTGCGGTGGCGCCGTTTTTTTTAGGTGCGATACGGGATTCGGGATGCGGGATACAGGATGCAGGATACAGGATACGGGATACGGGATACGGGATACGGGATACGGGATGCGGGATACGGGATTCGGGATCCGCGATTCGGGATTCGGGATCCGGGATTCGCGATTCGTGGCAGTGCCGGCTCCACGCCTCCCGCCCTCCTGCATCCCGCATCCTGCATCCCGCATCCCGCATCTCGCCTCCCGCCTCCCGCCTCCCGCTCCCGCCTTGCTCTCGCGCCTTGGTTTTGGCGCAGTCATCGGGTGCTTCAGCCCCGGCAGCGCAGTGCGGTGTTCACCTGGATCCAGACCGGATTGCTGGGAGCCAATCTTGTCTGGACAACGGCCTGCCTCGGCGGGGCGAGGACCGAGACCGCGGTTCTCACCGTCGCGCTCACGGGTGCGCTGCTCTGCGTCCATGCGCTGCGCCTGGCGTTTCTACCGGAACCGCCGTGCACATCCCCTCCGGGCCAGCCTGAAGACCGCGACGTCCCCCTTGGACCCTCGCGGCTGGCGGTGGGCGCCGCCTGGCTGCCGTTCCTCGCTTATGCCGCGGCCAACGTCCTTTGGGTGTCACCGACGAAATGGCTGGGGTGGATCGACTGGTTCGGCTGGTTTCAACTGCTCTCCGTGATGTGGATCACGCTGGACCTTGTCCGGTCGCCGGCCGCCCGGAGGGCGCTCTGGGGCGTCTTGGTGGCGATCGCGATCGCCGCCGTTGGGCTCGCCGCGTACCAACGTTTTGCCGACCCCAGCTGGCTGATGCTGGGCCGGGTGCAGGTCGCGCAATACGCGGGACGGGCCACCGGGCCCTTCGGGATCCCGAACAGCCTGGCTGCACTGCTCCTCCTCGTGCTGCCGGCCTGTGGCGCGCTCGCCACCCGCCGGCGCGCGGGCCCACCGGCGCGCGTGTTCTTCGGATGGACCACCCTCGTGTTGCTTTTCGGCCTCGGCCTGACAATCAGCCGCGGCGCCTGGCTGGGGCTCGGGGCGGCCTTCGTTGTCTGGCCATTGCTTCGTCCCCAGCGTTCGCTCCGGACGCGGCTGGTCTGGTCGGGCGCGGCCGCCGCGCTGGTCACCCTCGCCGTCCTGGGTGCCTATCTGGCCTCGGACAAAGTGCAGGCCCGGGTCGACGCATTGGTGGCCGAGGCGGGTGAGCGCAGCCGCCCCATCCTGTGGCGAGCCGGTTGGCAAATGGTCCGGGAGCGCCCCTGGCTTGGCACCGGGGCCGGGAGCTACAACCATGCCTTCGAACGCCACCGGCCGGAGGGATTCCTCGATGAACCGGTCTGGGCGCACAACGACTACCTCAACACCTGGAGCGACTACGGAACGATCGGGCTCGTGCTGCTGTTGGGACCTGCCGCCTGGCTCCTGGCCGGGTCGTTGCGAAAGCGGTTCGGCGCGGTCGGACCTGCGCGCCGGTCGCACCGCGCGCCCCAGCCCACGCCCTGGCGGACGCCCCGGTCTGCGCTCGACGATCCGTGGGTCCGGGACGGGTTCAGGATCGGCGTGCTGGCGTTCGCCCTGCAGCTCCTGGTGGACTTTCATTTCAAGATTCCCGCGCTGGGGCTCGCTTTTGGCGTGGTCGTGGCGCTGGGCTGGGGGAGAACGGCCTCGGGGTCGGATCTTCCGGCCAACCTCCCCGCGCCGGCGTCGTCCCGGCCCCTGCGGCGCTCGGCGCGTTATGCGGCGGTCGCAATCCTGTTCCTCGGCACGGGGGCCATTGCGACGTTCTTCGGCCCGCTTTACCGGGCGGAGGGCCTGCGCGAACGCGGCCGGGAGGCCATCGATGTGCTTGTCGGATCTGCGGCCTCGGACCCCCGGTTCGCCCGGAACGTCGCCACCGCAGTCCGGGATTTGGAGGAGGCGCACCGGCTGATGCCCCTCCATGCCCAGGCCGCGTCAGATCTGGCCTACGCGTATGCGCAGGTTTCGCTCGTTGAGCCCGACCGCACCCGTGAACTGGGCCGGCTGGCCGAGGCCGCCGCGACCGCGGCGATTTCGCTCAGCCCTCACGTCGCCGAATTCTGGGTGCGCCGGGGGGTCGCGCGCGACATGCAGGGTGAGTACGCGGCCGCCGGCGATGACTTCACGCATGCGCTGGCCCTCGCACCACGGATCCCGCTCCCCTGGTACCACTACGCGTATCATCTCAGCCTGCGCCCCAGCGGACGGTACCTCGCGGAGGCGATGCTGGGGACCTGTTTGCGCCTTGACCCAAAAAATACCGAGGCGCTACGCTTGCGCCAGCAGTTGGCAACAGCTCGCGCTTCGCAGTAACCCTATTTCCATGCACCTCCGGCTCTCGCTCTGGGCGGTCCTTTTCGTCTTTTCCCTCGGTTGCGTTCAAGCCCAACCCACGCCTCCCGCCGGGAGTGCTCCGGCGACCGCACCCGGCATGGCCAACGGCCAGATCGTCGCGAAGATGGTGACGGGGAAGGTCACCATGGAACTGAACGGCACGGTGACCGAACTCGCCAACGACGCGCCGGTGAGCCCCGCGTCGACCGTCACGACTGCGCCGGACGCGAGCGTCGTACTGGTGTTCTCCAACGGTGCCACCACCCAGCTGGGGCCCGACTCCTCGCTCACGATCGAGCAGTTTCTCCAGTCTCCCTTCAAGCAGGTCCTCGCGCTGGCGGCAGCCACCCAGGAACCGTCCACGTCGCGCACGAAACTCAAGCTCAACAAAGGCGAACTGCTCGGCAAGGTGGCCAAGCTGAAGCACGACCAGGGCTCGACCTTCGATGTGCAGACCCCGGTGGGCGCCGCCGGTATCCGCGGCACCACGTTCCGCCTGGTGTTCCGACCGACCGGGACCGGTCAGGCGTTCGCGGTGTTCTCGCTCAGCACCCTCGAAGGCAACGTGAATTTCCAACAGGGGGATGGATCGGGCACGCCCGGCCCGACCCCGCAGACCCCGGCCCCGGAGGGCGGCGTCCCGGTCGTCACCGGCCAGGAGGTGGTCGTCACCATCGCCGTCGAGGTTTCATCGTCTGGGCAGGTCACGGTGACGTCGCCGCCGGTCATCACGTCGAGCCAGCCCATGAGCCTCGAGACCCAGGCGGCTATCGCCCGCCAGGCCGAGGTCGTGGCGACGGCGGCCGCGACGACGACCTTCACGCCCCCGCCGGCCACCGAGGGCAATCAGGGGAATCAGGACGGGGGCCAGGGCGAGGGCGACGACAACGCCGAGGGCCAGGATAACGCGAACAACGGCAACGCCGGCGGAGACAACAACTCCGACGGCAACGCCAACAATGACAACAACGGCAACAACGGTAACAACAACACACCGTCGCCGTCGCCGTTGCCCACCCCAAAGCAGGATCGCACGACGCCCACCACCGGTCTGCCAGGCTCGTGAGCCTGAACCGGTGCCTGCATGAAGGCCGTACCCTGGGCGAAGCTGCTTTGGCTGCTTCTGCTGCCCATACCCCTGTTTTGGTGCGTCCTGCGCTACTACGACGCGCTCTCGTTCCTCGAAAGCAGGACGCTCGACTGGCGCTTTCAGGCGCGCGGTGAGGTCGCTCCCCCGCTCAAGGTCATCTACGCGGATGTCGATTCGCTCTCGATCGACGCCATCGGCAGCTTTCCGTGGAGCCGGACGTATTTCGCGCGGGTCGCCGAGGCCCTCGTCAACGAGGGCAAGGTCAAGGCGGTCGGTTTCGATTTTGTGTTCTCCGACATCGGGATGGCGGAAGCGGCGGATCTGCGGCGGATGGTGACCGGGAATGTCGAGTTCGCCGAGTTCCTGATCAAGGACCCCCCCGTTGCCCTCGCCGCCGCCTACGGTGGGTGGCAGTTCACGGACGCGCTCGGCCGGCGCCAGGAGCGGCAGCTGCCCGTCGTGAAAACGGACACCCGGAAGCTGGAGGACGTCCAACCGCCGGAAGTCCCGGCGTTTCTCATCAGCGCCGACCCGGACAAACCGTCCTACTGGAATCCGCCGTTCATCGGCATGATCGACACGATGGATCATGGCACGCGGGTGGTGCCGGCGTACGCGCTCACGGCGACCCGGCCCTTCTTTCACATCAGCCTGGAATTGGCCCGGCTGTACTGGGGTCTCCCGCCGGGGTCGCTGAAGATCGCAGGCGACGAGATTCACTTCGTGCGACCGGGTGGCGAACTGGTTTCGCGGGTGCCGCTGCGGGATCGGCAGTTCGTGGAGGTAAACTGGTTCACGAAATGGCATTCGTCGCACACCGCACACACGGAGTTTGCGGAGCTCTACCAGTTCGCCGAGGCGCTGCGGTCCGATGACCCTGAGATGGTCGCAGCCGCGAAGGAACATTTCGCTGCTTTCAAGGATGCCGTGGTCCTCATCGGTCCGGTGGATCCGTTGCTGCAGGACGTCGCGCCGACCTCGCTCGATGCGCGCGCGGTGCCGAAGGTGGGCGTGCACGGCAACCTGCTGATGACGGTGGTGTCCGGCAAATACCTCCGTCGCCTGCCGGCGGGCGCCGATTATGCGCTCATCGTGCTGCTTTCGCTGGCCACGGCAGCGCTGGTCATCGTGGGCGGGGCGAAGTCGATTTTTGCGAAGTTTGCCGCGGTGGGGTTGCTGGCAGTTTATGTGGGGGCCGCCTTTCTTCTGTTCGCGCGGGGGCATTGGGTGCTGCCGATCGTGATGCCGGTCGGCGCCGCGCTGACCACGAGCTTCGCCGGGCTGATCTGGCGGGTGATTGAAGAACAGAAGGCCAAGAGCCGCATCAAGGGCATGTTCGGGACCTACCTGGCGCCGACGGTCGTGGAGCAGATGATCGCTTCCGGTCGCGACCCGGAACTTGGCGGCCACGACGCGGAAATCACCGCATATTTCAGCGACATCCAGAAGTTCTCGTCCTTTTCGGAAGTGCTCCCCTCCGCGAAGCTCGGCGAGCTGCTGAACGAGTACCTCACCGCCTGCACCGATATCGTCCAGCAGGAGATGGGCACGCTGGACAAGTACATCGGTGACGCGGTGGTCGCGATGTTCGGGGCGCCGCTGGAGGCGCCGGACCACGCCTACCGCGCGTGCGTGGCGTCGCAACTGGTGCAGCTCCGGGTGGGCGAGCTGCGGGCAAAGTGGAAGGGCGAGGGCGACAAATGGCCGGAGCTGGTCCACAACCTCCGCACCCGGATCGGGCTCAACACCGGCGTCTGCATGATCGGCAACATGGGCAGTCGTTCACGTTTCAACTACACCATGATGGGTGACAACGTGAACCTGGCCGCGCGCATGGAAAGCGGCGCGAAGAGCTGGGGCGTGTACACGATGTGCACCGACAAGGTCCGGGTAAGCTGTGAGCAGCGGAGCGACCGCGTGGTGTTCCGTCCCATCGGTCGCATCGTGGTCCAGGGCCGGTCGCAGCCCGTGCCCGTCCACGAGATCGTCGGGTTGAAGGAAAACGTCAGCGACCAGGCTCGCGAGTGCATTGCGCTGTTCGAGCAGGCGCTGGCCCGGTACTACGCGCGCGATTGGGACGGCGCCGTGCAATTGCTCGAGCGCAGTCTTCCTCTGGAGCCGAATCAACCCAACAAAAAAACCGGGATCTCCAGCAATCCCTCGCTCGTTTACCTCGACATCGTCCGTCACGCACAGGCCAGTCCGCCGCCGCCCGACTGGGACGGTCGGTACGTAATGACGGAGAAGTGATCTGAGCTACGAACGAAGAGCTACGAAGGACGAGCGGGGAAAATCGAACATCGAACTTCGAACATCGAACATCGAACTTCGGAGTGAATGTGAAAGTGAGAGTGAAAGGGGGGCGGACTGCGATGCGGCGTCCCTCGACCGTAGTCCGGCCACTTTCACTTTCCCTTTCCCTTTTCCCTACTTCAGCAACATGTCCTTCACCGTGCGTCCGGCGGGGATCATGGGGAGCACGTGCTCGGTGTAGGGGACGATCACGTCGAGGACGTACGGGCCGTCGTGGTCGAGCATCTCCTGGATCGCGGCCTTCAGTTCACTCTTCAGGTGCACGCGCCGGCCCTTCACGCCGAATCCTTCCGCAATCTGCACGAAGTTGGGGTAGAGACCCGAGAGGTTGTCGGGGCTGCCGACATTGGTCTCGTCGCCGAGAATGGTGTTGCCGCGGACGCTGCCGTAGAAGCGATCCTCCCACTGCACGACCATTCCGAGGTGCTGGTTGTTCAGGATCATCGCCTTGGCTGCGATCTTCTCGATCTTGGCCGTGGCGAGCTCCTGGATGTTCATCACGAAGGAACCGTCGCCATCGATGTCGATGACCTGCTTGTCCGGGCACGCCACTTTCGCGCCGAGCGCGGCGGGGTAGCCGAAGCCCATCGCACCGAGGCCGAGCGAGCTGATGTACCGGCGGGGCTCGTCGAAGCGGTAGAACTGGGCGGCCCACATCTGGTGCTGGCCGACGCCAGTGGTGATGATGGCGTCACCCTTGGTGAGTTCGTACAACGCGGCGACCGCCTCCTGGGGCACGATGTGCTTGCTGGCTTCGTAGCGGAAGGGATGGTCCTTTTTCCAGGTCTTCACCTGGTCGTGCCACGCCGTCATGTCGGGCGGCGTGTATTTGCCGGCGGTCAGCAGCTCGTTCAGGCGGGTCAGCGCGAACTTGATGTCACTGACGACGGCGAGCTGCGCCCGCTTGTTCTTGTTGTGCTCCGAAGCGTCGATGTCGATGTGGACGATCGTGGCGTTGCTCGCGAACTTGCTGGTGTCGCCGGTGATCCGGTCGTCGAAGCGCGCGCCCAGGGCCAGCACCAGGTCGGACTCGTCGACGGCCCAGTTGCCGTAGGCCGACCCGTGCATTCCGAACCATTGCATCGAAAGCGGATGCGTTTCCGGAAAGGCGCCCACCCCCATCAACGTCGTCGCGACCGGAATGTTCGCGCGTTCCGCAAACGTCCGCAGTTCCCGGTGTGCTTCGGCCGAGATGATGCCGCCCCCGGCGTAGATGACGGGCTTGCGCGCTTTGGCCAGGAGTTGGAGCACCTGCTTCAGCTGTTCCTCGGAGGCATGTTGCGTCGCCGAGGCGTAGGTGCTGCGGAATTCGACCGTGGTCGGGAAGACGGGCTGGAATTTCGCCTGTTGCACGTCCTTCGGAATGTCGATGACGACGGGGCCGGGACGGCCGCTGCGGGCAAGATGGAACGCTTCCTTGAAAATGCGCGGGAGATCACGCACGTCCATCACCAGGTAGGAGTGCTTCACGATCGGCAGCGTCATGCCGTAGAAGTCGGTCTCCTGGAACGCCATTTTCCCGATGTATTTCGAGTAAACCTGGCCGGTGATCGCGACCATGGGGATCGAGTCCATGAACGCGTCGGCGATGGCGGACACCAGGTTGGTGGCGCCGGGGCCGCTGGTGGCCATGCACACGCCGACCTTGCCGGCGGCGCGGGCGTAACCTTCCGCCGCAAAGGAGCCGCCCTGTTCGTGGCGGGGGAGGATCACGCGGATCTTCTCGGTCCGCGCCAGCGCCTGATGCAGTTCCTGGGAGGCGCCACCGGGGTAGGCAAAGATGACGTCCACGCCCTCGCGGATCAGGCACTCGACCACGCAGTCGGCGCCCTTCATTTCACGACCAACTTCAGGTTGCGGCACGGGAGTGGGAACGGTGGCTTCTTTCTTCATCGGGAAATGGGTGCAGGAGCGAAAAACAAAGCCTTCGCGCCAAGGCCGAGGCAAGGACGGATTCCGTCAGCGCGAAGAACAGGTTTTGGGTTCTGAGTTTTGGGTTTTGAGTTCCTCCCAGGAACCTCGGCCTTGGTTCGAGACCCAAAACCCAAAACCCAAAACCCCAAACCCAAAACCCAAAACACAAAACCCAAAACCCAAAACCCTTTTTGTGGTGGCGCCCGCGACCTCCCGTCGCAGCGTAGTACCATGCTCAAGTTGCTCTTTGTCGGAGATGTCGTCGGTCGGCCGGGACGGGAGATCATCCAGGAACGATTGGTTCGTATCCGCAATGAGCATGCCCTGGATTTCGTCATTGCGAATGGCGAGAATGCGGCGGCGGGTTCCGGCATCACCGGTTCGATCGCCAAGTCACTGCTCGAGAGCGGCGTCGATGCGATCACGCTCGGCGATCATGTCTGGGACCAGCGGGGCTGGGAGACGGAGATCACCCAGATCGATCGGGTGTGTCGTCCCGCCAATCTTCCCTCAGGCTGCCCGGGCTGGGATCACGTGATTGTCGAGGCGCGCGGCTTTCGCGTCGCGGTTTTCACCGTCCTGGGCCGCAGTTTCATGAACATGAAGGCCGATTGCCCGTTTCAGGCCGCCGACCGGATGATTGACCAGCTCAAGGCGCAGGCCGACGCGATCATCGTGGAAATCCACGCCGAGGCGACGTCGGAGAAGCAGGCCCTGGGCTGGTACCTCGATGGGCGGGTCACCGCGGTGCTGGGGACGCATACGCATGTGCCGACGGCGGATGCGCGCGTGCTGCCCAAAGGGACGGCGTTCATCTGCGATGTCGGGATGACCGGTCCGTATCAGAGCGTGCTGGGCCGTTCGATCGAGCCCATCGTGCAGCGGTTCATCGACGGCATGCCGCGGCGCTTTGACGTGGCGACTGAAGACGTGCGGTTGTCCGGAGCCATCATCGAAATCGATGCGTCAATGGCAGTGGCCAGGAACATCCAGCTGCTGACGGAGAAGCGCTGATGGGAAAGCGTCAGGCTTTAGGCTCTAGGCGATAGGCTTTAGGCTTTAAGCTTTTGATGCCCTACAGCCTAGAGCCTACAGCTTACAGCTTACAGCTTACAGCTTACAGCCAACAGCCTACAGCCTACCGCTTTTCACGACTTCACCGCCCCCGCTTCCTCGTACACGCCCAGATGCCGGTATCGATCATACCGCGATTCGAGCAGCTTGTCCGGTGACAGTGAGCGGAGGTCGCTGAGGTGCTTTTGCAGAATGTACTTCAGCGCGCTTCCGGCCTGTTTGGGGTCGTTATGCGCGCCGCCCAGGGGTTCGGGAACGATCTCATCGACCACGCCCAGCTGAGCCAGATGATCCGCGCTGAGCTTCAGAGCTTCGGCGGCTTTCGGCGCGGCCGCGGAATCCTTCCAGAGGATGGCCGCGCAGCCTTCCGGAGAAATCACGGAGTAGTAGCTGTTCTCAAAAATGAGCACGCGATCGGTGACGCCGATGCCCAGCGCACCGCCGGAGCCGCCTTCGCCGACGACGACCGAGAGCGTCGGGGTCTTGAGCAGCGCCATTTCCCGCAGGTTGTAGGCGATCGCTTCCGACACATGTCGTTCCTCCGACTCAATGCCGGGATATGCGCCGGGGGTGTCGATGAAGGTAATCACCGGAATCTGGAACTTCTCCGCCAGCCGCATCAGGCGGATGGCCTTCCGGTAGCCTTCCGGCTGCGGCATGCCGAAATTCCGCGCCATCCGCTCCTTCGGGTCGCGGCCTTTCTGCTGGGCCACGATCATCACGGCCTGCCCCTCAAAGAAGGCCGTGCCCCCGATCAGCGCACGATCGTCGTTGTACTGCCGGTCGCCGTGCAACTCCTGGAAATTTTCACAGACCATGCTCACGTAATCCAATGCGTACGGGCGCTTGGGATGACGCGCGATCTGCACCTTCTGCCAGGGCGAGAGGTTCGAATAAATGTCCCGCTGTGTCGTTTCGATCTTACGCTCGATCGCTCCGATCTCCGCCGACAGGTCGACGTTCGTCTCGATCGAACGCTGCCGCAGCTCATCCAGCTGCTTCACGAGCTCGCGCAGCGGCTTTTCGAACTCCAACACGTAAACGGGGGATTCCATGGGAAGGGCGGAGGGTAGGGCCGGCGGCGGCGGGGTGTCAACGGGCGGCGGCGGCGGCGGAGTGCGGAAGGGACCTAAAGGACCTAAGGGACGAAAGGGACCAAACGTCTGCCGTTTGAGTACGTTGTCCCGCGTTGACGCGGAATGACTTTGGTCGCCGCTCCAGCCTTCTGTGAAAGGGTGCCCCTTTGGTCCTTTAGGTCCCTTTGGTCCCTTCCGGCCCTTCCTTCAACTGTTCCTTCCAACTCGCGATCTTGGCCTGCGCGCCGAAGTGCTCGGCACGGGCCTTGTCGCCTCGTTCCATCCAAATGCGGGAGAGCGTCGTGTTGATGAACAGGTCCTGGGGCCGCAGCCCGTGCGCCTTTTCGCCGGCGGCGAGCGCCTCGTCCAGGCGCCGCAGGGAGAAGTTCACCTCCGCCAGGGCATGCCAGGCTTCAAACGACTCCGGGTGCGCCGTCGTGGCGCGCCGCAGTTTCTCCAGGGCAGGATCGGACTCCCCCAGGGCGAAGTCGGCGGTGGCATCTTCGATCAGCGTCTGGAGTTCGTCGAGAGTCATGGGGAGAAAAGTGAAAGTGAAAGTGAAAGTGAAAGTGAGAGTGAGGGCGAAAGCGAGAGGCATGGGCGTTCTGCCCGCCCAGGTAAACCTGCTCCTATCGCCGGGGTCAGAGCAGATTCACCTGCGTCGTCACTTTCACTCTCACTCTCACTCTCACTTTCACTCATTTGACCAGCATCGCATCCCCGTAGCTGAAGAAGCGATAGCGGCGCGCGATGGCTTCGGCATAGATCTCTTTCAGCCAGGCGATGCCATCGGTGGAATGAGGCGTGAGGAAAGCCGATACGAGACAGAGCAGGGTGGAACGGGGCTGGTGGAAGTTGGTGACCAGCGCGTCGACGCCGCGGAATCCCCGCGGGGGATAGATGAAGATGCTCGCTTCCGCCAACGCATCCTCGGCGAGGGGCGCAGGGTGGCGGCTGAGAAAATCCTCGATCGTGCGCACGCTCGTCGTCCCGATGGCCACCCGGCGACCGCTCGGCGCAAAGAGCGCGCGCTGGGTGGCGACCGGCAGTTCATACATCTCGCGATGGATGGGATGCTCCTCGACGGTGGGAGTGCCGATCGGTTTGAAGGTGCCAAGACCGACGTGCAGGGTCATGTCCGCGGTGCCGACGCCAACGGTCGCCAGCCGCGCAAGCAGCTCCGGAGTGAAATGCAGGCCGGCGGTGGGGGCTGCGACCGCGACTTGTTTCGCGCCGTTGGCGTAGACCGTCTGGTAGCGCTCCAAATCACGCCGCCGCTGCTCCGGCGGGCTGCTCGGATCCCGGCTGATATAAGGCGGCAGTGGGATCTCCCCGATCCGGTTGGCCACGGCGGTGATCGGTTCATCCTGTCCGGTGGAGAAGCGCACGATGGCCGAGCCGTCTGGTTCCCGACTCTCGATGGTGGCGGTAAAAGCGCCGGAGGCGTGGGCGAACGTGGCCCCGGCGGGGAGCTTCTTTCCAGGGCGGACCAGACATCGCCACCGGTGTTCACCGTCGATCGGTCGCAACAGGAAACATTCCACCTGCCCGCCGGTGGGCCGCAGGCCGTGCAACCGGGCGGGTAAGACCGCCGCGGTGTTCCGGAACAGCGTGTCGCCGGCGCACAGGAAGTCCGGCAGGTCGGCGAAGGTATGATGCGAGCAGGATCGGGTCGCCCGATCGACCACGAGGAGTCGGGACCGGTCGCGACGTTCGGCGGGCGTCTGCGCGATCAGCTCGGGCGGAAGATCGTAGTCGAAGAGGTCGGTCGGCAGCGGCATGGACAGACAGGACGGACAGCCCAGAGTCCAGAGCTGAGAGTCTAGAGCAAGGCAGGACCGGAGTTTCGGCCCCTACCGATGAAGCGTGGTGCTCAGGATGAACCTCGTCGGTCTCGCCGACGTGGAAGCGACCTGGAGCAAGCCTTGGTCACTCCGGGAGCTCGCTTCATCAATGAAGTCGAGACTGGAGCCAACAGTCGGAATCGAACCGACGACCCACGCTTTACGAAAGCGTTGCTCTACCGACTGAGCTATGTTGGCGCGAAAGGAAGGTCGGAAAAAAACCCGCGGCCCGGCAAGAGCAAGCAGAAACGGCGCGCACCCATCATCCAACCTGGATTCCGAAGTAGCCACAGAGAGCACAGAGCTCCGACACAGAGGACACGGAGGCTCGGTCCTTGGACAAACCTGTTCATCGCGTGACGTCCAAGACAGTCGCAGCGCCCGCCTCCGGCTCGGCTCTGATTGGGCCTCTGTGACCTCTGTGGCAAAATCGGTATTCAGGTCCAACGTCCAACTCCCCACAGGCGAGAACTCCAAACCCAAAACCCAAAACCCAAAACCCGCCGCCGCCGCCGCCGCCGCGGCTAATTGTCCTGCACGCGTTCGTCAGGCAGCTGGCCCTGGACCTTGCGTTGCAGCTTCAAGGCCTGGATCTCGGTCTTGAGCTGAGCGCCAAAGAGCTGGAGCCGCAGGCGGACGTCCAGGGTCTCCAGCAGCTTCTGCTTGAGGGCGGAATTGTTGCAAAGACTGAAGGCCGCAATGTCGATGAAGGCTTCCGGGTCGTGCACCGTCCGCAGGAAGTTCATCATCTCTCCCGGCTCCTCACGCATCAGTTTCGCTTTCGTGCCGAGCAGGCGGGCCACCTCCTTCCGCAAGCCTTCGTTTTGCTCCGCGGTCCCTCCTGTTTCACTCGCGAGTGCCTCGATTCGCGCCCGCCGGTACGGGCTGTCGGCAAGGATGTCGACGATCCGAACCCGGCAAAGTCCTTGCAGCAGCAGATTGGAGGTGCCGTCGTCGTTTTTCTGACAGGCCCGCACGATGCCCAAACTGGCCACCCGATGCGGCGGTTCGAAGGCCCCCTTCAGGGACATCTGCCGGGGGTTCAACCCGGCCACGGCGAAGAGCCGATTGCTCGCCAGGACGTCCCGCAACATCGCCCGATACCGCGGCTCGAAGATATGGAGAGGCATCAGCGCCTGGGGAAAAAACGCCGTATTGGGCAGGGTCATGACTGCGACCTCCTCCGGAACTGTGATCTCCATCTCGGTCATCCCGCCTCCAAGGAGGGACCCAACCCGCAAAATCGCAAGGGCGGAGGCCGGCCACGCTCCCCAAACCTCGTCTCGCTGGCGCTCCCCGCTAAACTTGTCGGGCGGCCGGCGCACCCTGTAGCGGGGAGCGCCAGCGAGACGTGTGTCACCTTGCCGCGTGTCACACCGCGCTTGGCGCGGAAAGTGTGTCAAAGTGGCGTCCCGGCCGAGTCCGAAGTGCCGGCGGTTAGACCCTCCTAACTTGTCTTATCATCGGGAAAACAGCTAGTTAAGGAACATTACTGGCCCGGGGCACATGGTCTGCTCACCGGCGCGCATGAGCCGCATTCTCGGAATCGATCTTGGCACCACGAACTCCTGTATGGCCGTCATGGAAGGCGGAGAACCCGTGGTCATTCCCAACGCGGAGGGGGCGCGCACGACGCCGTCGGTGGTGGCTTTCACCAAGAACGGCGAACGCCTGGTCGGACAAGCGGCCAAGCGCCAGGCAGTCACCAACCCGCGAAATACCGTTTTCTCTGCAAAACGTCTCATCGGCCGCAAATTCACGGAGGTCCGTGAAGAGTCGAAGAACATGCCCTTCAAGGTGGTCGAAGGGAAGGGCGGCGACGCCTACATCGAAGTCCAGGTCGGCGACAAGACCGAGCAGTTCGCGCCCCAGCAGATCGCCGCTTTCGTGCTCGCGAAGCTGAAGGCGGACGCCGAAGCCTATCTCGGCGACAAGATCACCCAGGCGGTCATCACCGTCCCGGCGTATTTCAACGACTCGCAGCGCCAGGCCACCAAGGACGCCGGCAAGATCGCCGGTCTGGAGGTCCTTCGTATCATCAATGAACCGACGGCCGCGTCCCTCGCGTACGGCCTGGACAAGAAGAAGGACGAGAAGATCGCGGTGTTCGATCTGGGCGGCGGCACGTTCGACGTTTCCGTGCTCGAGATCGGCGACGGCGTCTTCGAAGTGAAGGCAACCAATGGTGACACCCACCTGGGTGGCGATAATTGGGACGACGCGCTGATCACCTGGCTCGTCGATGAATTCAAGAAGGAGAACGGCATCGATCTGCGCAAGGATCCGATGGCCCTCCAGCGTTTGAAGGAAGAAGCCGAAAAGGCGAAGATCGCCCTGTCCTCCACCCAGTCGGTGGACATCAACCTGCCGTTCATCACGGCGGACGCGTCCGGCCCCAAGCACATGAATGTGCAGCTGACCCGCGCGAAGATGGAGCAGATCTGCGACAGTCTCTTCCAGCGCTGCGAGCCGCCGTTCCGCAACTGCCTCAAGGATGCCGAACTCGCGGCCAGCCAGGTCGACGAACTCGTGCTGGTGGGCGGCATGACCCGCATGCCCAAGGTGGTTGAGATTGCGAAGAAACTCGGTGGCAAGCCGCCGCACCAGGGCGTCAATCCGGACGAAGTGGTGGCCGTGGGCGCAGCCATCCAGGGTGGCGTGCTGAAGGGCGAAGTCCGCGACGTGCTGCTCCTCGACGTGACCCCGCTGACGCTTGGCATCGAAACGGCCGGCCAGGTGGCCACGCCGATGATCCCGCGCAACACCACCATTCCGACCAAGAAGACGCAGGTTTTCTCCACCTACAGCGACAATCAGCCGTCCGTTGAAATCGTCGTGCTGCAGGGCGAGCGGCCGATGTCCCGCGACAACAAGGTCCTCGGCACCTTCCGCCTCGACGGCATCCCGCCGGCGCCGCGCGGCATGCCGCAGATCGAAGTCACGTTCGACATCGACGCGAACGGCATCCTCCACGTCTCGGCCAAGGACCTCGGCACCGGCAAGGACCAGAAGATCACCATCCAGGGCTCTTCCGGTCTTTCGAAGGACGAGGTCGAGAAGATGACGAAGGAAGCCGAACTGCACGCCGAGGAGGACCGCAAGCGCAAGGAGGCCGTGGAGACGAAGAATCAGCTCGATTCCACGATCTACCAGCTCGAGAAGTCCCTCCGCGAAGGCGGCGACAAGATCCCCGCGGGCATCAAGTCGAAGGGCGAAGACGCCATCAAGGACGCGAAGAAGGAACTCGAGAGCAACGACGTCGAGCGCATGAAAGCGGCGATGGAAAAGCTCAGTGCGGTCGGCGGCGAAATCTACCAGGAGGCGCAGAAGGCCGCGCAGGCGTCCGGTGCGACTCCTCCGGAAGCGGGCGCGACCGAAGCGCCGAAGTCGGAAACCTCTGGCAAGAAACAGGAAAAGAAGGCCGACGTCGTGGACGCGGACTTCGAGGTTGTCGACGACGACAAGAAGAAGTAAGACCAACCCTTTTACGCGCTCGCCGTGCGGTCCGCACGCGGGCGCGTTTTGTTCACAACACAATCCGAACTCCAACCTTCAACCCAAACCTCAACCATTATGGCGAACGTGAAAATCAAGCCCATCGGTGATCGTGTTCTCGTCGAGCACATCGAAGAAAAAGAGCAGGTCCGCGGAGGGATCATCATCCCGGACAGCGCGAAGGAAAAGCCTCAAGAGGCGAAGGTGATCGCCCTCGGCACGGGCAAGAAGGGCGACGACGGCAAGGTCACGCCGTTCGAGGTCAAGGTGGGCGACCGCGTGCTCATCAGCAAATACGGCGGCACCGAAGTGAAGCTCGAGGACAAGAAGTACACCCTCGTGCGCGAAGACGACATCCTCGGCGTGATTGGCTGAGCGATTCTTTAATCAACACACAACCATCTCATCCTTTAATTAGACATCATGGCTGCTAAACAACTCCTCTTCGAAGAGGCCGCGCGTCAGAAGGTGCTCAAGGGCGTCGAACTGCTGTCCCGTGCCGTCAAGGTTACTCTCGGGCCCAAGGGCCGCAACGTCGTCATCGACAAGAAATTCGGCTCCCCGACCGTCACCAAGGACGGCGTGACCGTCGCCAAGGAAGTCGAACTGCCCGATCCCTACGAGAACATGGGCGCGCAGATGGTGAAGGAAGTCGCCTCCAAGACGAGCGATGCGGCGGGTGACGGCACCACGACCGCCACCGTGCTCGCGGAAGGCATCTACCGTGAAGGCCTGAAGAACGTCACCGCGGGTTCGAACCCGGTGTACCTCAAGCGTGGCATCGACAAGGCGGTCGAGGCGGCGATCAACGAACTCGCCCGCATTTCCAAGAAGGTCAATGACCGCGAGGAAATCCGCCAGGTCGCGACCGTTTCGGCCAACTGGGACGAGACGATCGGCGACATCATCGCCGACGCCATGGACAAGGTCGGCAAGGACGGCACGATCACGGTCGAAGAGGCCAAGTCGATCGAGACCACCCTCGACGTCGTCGAAGGCATGCAGTTCGACAAGGGCTACCTCTCCCCGTACTTCGCGACCAACGCCGAAGCGCAGGAAGCGGTGCTCGAGGACGCCTACGTGCTGATCCACGAGAAGAAGATCTCGAACCTGCAGGAATTCCTCCCGCTGCTCCAGATCGTCGCCAAGAGCGGCAAGCCCCTCCTCGTCATCGCCGAGGAAGTGGAAGGCGAAGCCCTCGCCGCGCTCGTCGTGAACAAGATTCGCGGCACCATCAATGTGTGCGCCGTCAAGGCCCCGGGCTTTGGCGATCGCCGCAAGGCCATGCTCGAGGACATCGCAGTCCTCACCGGCGGCCGCTGCATCACTGAAGACCTCGGCCTCAAGCTCGAGAACCTCCAGATCAGCGACCTCGGCCGCGCCAAGCGCATCGTCGTGGACAAGGAAAACACCACGATCGTCGAAGGCGCCGGCAAGGGCACCGACATCCAGGGCCGCGTGAAGCAGATCCGCCGTCAGATCGAGGAAACCACCTCGGACTACGATCGCGAGAAGCTGCAGGAACGCCTGGCCAAGCTCGCCGGTGGCGTCGCCGTCATCAATGTCGGCGCGGCGACCGAGACCGAGATGAAGGAAAAGAAGGCCCGCGTTGAGGACGCGCTGCACGCGACCCGCGCCGCGGTTGAGGAAGGCATCGTCGCCGGCGGCGGCGTCGCGCTCCTCCGCACCGCGAAGGCCATCGACGCCCTCCAGCTCGAAGGCGACGAGAAGATCGGCGCGCAGATCGTGCGCCGCGCGATCGAACACCCGCTCAAGCAGCTCTGCTCGAACGCCGGTGTCGACGGTGGCGTGGTGGTCAAGGAGGTCCTCGGCGGCAAGGGTAACTTCGGTTACAATGTCGCGACCGACAAGTACGAGGATCTCGTGAAGGCCGGCGTGGTTGACCCGACGAAGGTCACCCGCACCGCGCTGCAGAACGCCGCCTCCGTGGCGGGCCTGCTGCTCACGACCGAGTGCATGATCACCGAGATCCCGGAGAAGAAGGACGCGGCTCCCGCGCATCCCCCGGGCGGCGGCATGGATTACTAAGCTGGAGTCTGGAGCTCAGAGCCTGGAGTCTAGAGTCAACCCTTCGAAGCGCGTCGCGAAAGCGGCGCGCTTTTTTTGTCGTTCCGCGGAACGCTTAAGCTTCAATCCCCTCCTCCGCTGTAGGAGACAGGCGAGCTTGCTTGCGATGCGGACGTCATCCGGGGTGCCATCGCAAGCAAGCTTGCTCCTACACTTTCACTCTCACTCTCACTCACTTTCCCCTTCGCGATGGAGGTCATTTTTCTCGGTACCGGTACCTCGCAGGGCGTCCCCATGCTGGCGTGTGATTGCCGCGTCTGCACCTCGGTGGATCCGAGAAACCGGCGCACGCGCGCGTCGGTGCATGTGGTCATGGACGGACTGCATGTGCAGGTCGACGCGGCGCCGGAATTCCGCCTGCAGTGCCTGCGGGAGAACCTTCGCGCCGTGGATTTCTTCGTGCTCACGCATGGACATGCCGACCACGTGGTGGGGATGGATGACCTGCGCCGGTTTTGTGATCTGAAAGGCGGCACCGCGCTCGACGTGTACACCACGGGTGAGGGGAGGAGCCGGGTCAGCGCGGTGTTTCCCTATGCGTTGGGGGACAAGCCCGCCGCGCCGGGTTATGCCGCTTTCCGGCTGCGGGAAATGCCACGCGTGATGGAGCTGCCGCAAGGCACCATCCGCTCGGCGCTGCTACCGCATGGCTCGATCGACACCCTGGGCTTGGTCTTCGAGGAGCGAAGCACCGGTGCCAAGTTCGCCTACTATACGGACTGCAAACGGGTGCCGGACGACGCGGTCGCCCTGGCCCGGGGGTGCGAGGTGTTGGTGCTCGATGGCCTGCGGCCGCTCCCGCACCCATCGCATATGAGCATCGATGAGGCGGTCGCGGTGGCGCAGCAGATTGGGGCGCCCCGTACGTTGCTCACGCATTTAACGCACCTGACCGAGCACAGCGAACTGGCGGCGGCGTTGCCGCAAGGGGTGGAGCCGGCTTACGACGGTCTGCGGCTCCAGGTTTAGCCGGGAGATGGGGTCTGGCAGATGGGGTCTGGGATATGGGATCTCTGGGGTTAGGATCTGGGATTGGGTCGTGCTCTTGCTCGTAATCCGTGCTGGGTGCGCAGGCGGGACGCCTACGCTACGGCGGAGCGGCTCAGTGTAGCGTAGGCG
>JAEWKR010000195.1 GCA_023457715.1 Verrucomicrobiota bacterium | reverse complement strand
CGGCGCGTCGTCTCAGCACTCCTCGCGGCACGAAACGCTAACGTCGATCAGCTCACCCAAATTGCAGCTTAGACGTGAGATCCAAAATCCTCGCGAGAATGAAACATCCGACAACATAGCAGCGCAGAAGCCGCAAAAACGGCAGGCCGGTTCTGACAGGAGGAAACGCAGGGAACGGAGTTGTTGGATCGTTTGAGTACGTTGTCCCGCGTTTACGCGGAATGCCTTGGCTCGACGGGGCTGCAATCCTTCCGCCTAAAGGCGGGACAACATACCCAAGCCGCCGCCTTTTTTTGCGCCTCTTGCGCCTTTTTGCGGCTACCCTCGTTTGCGTTGTTCTCTCAGGAGCCTGGCGCGAGCGTATCCGCCACGGGCGTGGCGTAGGCTTTCAGGGCAGGGACGACGCCGCCGAGCGCGCACAACCCGATCATCGCCGCGGGTCCGATCCACAACACCGGAGCCCACGTGAAGGGATCGAGCACCACACCGGTCTGCGCGCGAATCACCGTCGCGACTCCCGACAGCAGCGCGACGTAAACCAGCAGGCCGCCGATCGAGCCGAGCACACCGATCGTCGTCGCCTCGCTCACGACCGCGCCAAAAATGGTCCGGCGCCGGGCGCCGAGGGCGCGCAGAATCGCCAGATCGCGCCGGCGCGCACTCATCGAACTGTAGATGCTCGCCAGGACCGATGCCGCCGCGACCAGCGCCACCAGGTAGGCCACCAGCGCCAGCACCCGCTCAAACCAGCCGATCTTCGCGAAGAGTTCGGCCACGATGCTGCCGACCGGATAGGCAAAGGTGAGGCGGTTGCCCTGCTTGTTGTACAGCTGATCGAGCATGAATCCGGCCGCCGGCGACCGCAGCTGGATCAGGACGGCGCTGATCTCGTTCGCCGCCTTCGGGTCATGACCGCTCATGCCCTGCAGCCGCGCCAGCGGGATCCAGATGACCCGGTCCAGCGGCGTGTTCGTGGGCTCGAGCACGCCCACCACAACGAACTCGTCGTCGTGATGGTCCTGCGCATGCAGATCCAGTCCGTGCTGGGGATGAAACCGGTCGCCGACCTTCAGGCCGGCCTTCTGCGCGGCGAAACTGCCCACCACCGCCTCTCCCGCCTTGGCATCCGACAGAAACGCGCCCGCCCCGGCCAGCGCCAGCTTGCGACCGGGTTGATACTCGAGCGCGGGGAGCAGGTCCGGCAGGGTCCCGACGAGCCTGAAACCGGCGTAATTGTCACCGACCGCGATCGGCAGCGCCGACTTGACCAGCGGATGACGGCGGACGCCCTCGAAGTCCGCCCACGCCAGGTTGCCGGCGGACGCCTCGAGATGGAAAACGGCATTGAGCACGAGTTGCAGCTTCGCACCGCGCGCCCCGAGCACGGCGTCGAAGCCCGACGAACTCCCGGTGAAGGCGGCCAGCGACTGCTGCTTCACCACCCACACGCACATCAGCAACCCGCAGGCGAGCGCCACGCTGGCCGCCGTCACCAGCGAGGAGAGGAGGTGTTGCCGCAGGGAGCGGTAGACGATCAGCGGAAGCGTCATGATCAGACGGAGGGACGGTTCAACGCGGCGAAATCGGTGACCCCCTCGAAACGCCCGAGCACGGCGTCGTCGTGGCTGACGAGCAGGAGCGCCGCCTGCTGCTCCCGGCAGACGTCGCGAATCAGCTGCAGGGTCTCGTCGCGATGCACGGCGTCGAGATTCCCCGTCGGCTCGTCGGCGAGCACCAGCCGCGGGGCGTTGGCCAGCGCCCGGGCCACCGCCGCCCGCTGCTGCTGCCCGGTCGAAAGCTGACGCGGCCAGTAGTCCGCGCGTTCGCCGAGACCGACCCGGGCCAGCAGATGACGCGCCCGGTTCCGATCGACCCGCCCGCCGCCGAACGCCATGCCCAGCATCACATTCTCCAGGACGGTGAACCCCTGCAGCAGGTTGAAGCTCTGGAAGATGTACCCGAGCTTCTGCGCCCGCAGACGGTCGCGTTCCGGCTCGCCGAGGGCGGACACCTCCACGTCGTCGAACAGGATGCGACCCGCGTCCGCCCGCTGGATGCCCGCGATGAGATTGAGAAACGTGGTTTTCCCGGAGCCACTCCGCCCGCGCAGCGCCCGCTGCTCCCCCGCCCCGAGCGCGAACGCGGCGATGTCGACCACCGGCACGGGGCCCGCCGGTCCCGAAAACGCTTTCCTCAATCCTTCGATGCGCAGCATGAGAGAATCACGGGACGGTGGTCGCGCGCGGAGCCTCGGCGACGATCCTGAAAACGTAATACGTGGCCGGCGTGGCGCCGACGTTGCGCAGGCCATGGCGGTCATTGGCGGCGAGGAAGAAGATGGAGCCCCGCTCCCCGCGGTGCACCGCTTCGCCGATCGTCACCTCGACGCTGCCTTCCTTGACCAGCACGATCTCCTCGTCGGGATGCTGGTGAGGCGGATGCGGCGCCTCACCGGGCGCGAGCGTCGTGGCGTGGCCCTCGAGATTGCCGAGCGTCGCCGTCGGCGCATCGAAAAACGCGCGGCGTTCGCCGACCTTGGTGCGGGTGACCGGTGCGTCCTCCCAGTTGAACACCGCCGACCGCAGGACCCCGGGCCCTGTCCACTCCGCCGCCGGAGCAGGCCGCACCGCGCGGGTGGCGGCGGTGCCGGCGTTGAAGACGGCGTAAAGGGCGGGCACGTCGCCCACGTTGGTCACGTTGTGGACATCGTTCGCCGCGAGAAAGAAAAGCCCGCCGGGATTGGCGCGATGGAGCGTGCCGTTGATGTGCACATCGAGACTTCCCTCCAGCAGGACGATAAACTCCTCAATCGCGTGCCGGTGAGGGGGATGGGACATCTTGCCGGCGTTGAGCACGGTCACGTGGCATTCGAACCGCTCCAACGTCGCGGAGGGCGCATCGACGAGGGGCCGCACCAGCCCGACCGGCGTTGGCTTGGGGGTCATCGAGGCGAAGGAACGGGCAAACGACTTCACGGGCTCGGGTTTGGCTGCCGGTTGGCCGGCCGCCGGCGCCGCGTCAGCAGCCAGGGTGACCACGGGGAGCGAGGCAAGAACCAGGGCGAGGAAGCATTTGGGGGAAAGCATGGGCAATGCCGAAGCGACGGTGGGCGAGACGTTAGCGCAGCGGGAAAGATTCGTCCAATCCGGAGTGGCCTGCCGCCTTGCCCCGTTCGCATCGGGCTCTTGCTCGTCATCGTGCTCGTGCTCCTGCCTCTCGATCGATCACGAGCACCATCACAAGGGGAGCAGGCCGTTTGGGTGAGCCGCTCAGGAGGGTTGACGCCGGGGGTCCTGATCGGTGTGTTCCGCCGTTCCCATGCTCACGATCGCCGACGTTTCCAAGTCGTATGGTACCCGCACGCTCTTCAGCGACGTGTCCCTGTTTGTCGCCCGCACCGACCGGCTGGGCTTTGTCGGGCCCAATGGCGCGGGTAAATCCACCCTCTTCAACCTGATCCTGGGCGAGGAAAAGCCGGACACGGGCACGATCGAATGGGAGCGGGGCGCGGATTTCGGGTTTCTGCCCCAGGAAAGCGCGCCGGTCGGCGAGGAATCGATCCTCCATATCGCCACGAGCGGCAAGAAGTTGGAACCAACCGAGGACGATTTTGACATCGATTACACCCTTGAGCCGCGCGCGAAGAAGATCCTCGCCGGCCTCGGTTTCAAGGAGGGCGATGCCGACAAGCCGGCGAAATCGTTCTCGGGTGGCTGGGTCATGCGCGCGCATCTCGCCCGACTGCTCGTCGCCGAGCCGGCGCTGCTGCTGCTCGACGAGCCCACGAACCATCTCGATCTGGAAGCGCTGCTCTGGTTCCAGGACTATCTGACCCGTTATCCCGGCGGGCTGCTGGTCATTTCACACGATCGGGCCTTCCTGAACGCGCTGTGCACGGGGATGCTCGAACTGCGGGCCGGCGGGCTGCATTACTACCACGGCAACTACGACAACTTCCTCCAGGAGAAGGAGGCGCGCAAGGCGCAGCAGGCGGCGCTGTACAAGAACCAGCAGCGGGAAATCGCGCATTTGCAGAAGTTCGTCGACCGCTTCGGTGCCAAGGCATCGCTCGCCACGCGCGCGAAGTCGAAGGAGAAGCAGATCGAACGGCTGATGGAAGACGCGGTCGAGGAGCCCCAGGAAGAGCTGAAGCGCATCAACTTCCGCTTCCCGCAGCCGCCGCGCTCGGCCCTGAAGGTGATCGAACTGGAGCACGTGCAGCAGGCGTACGGCGACCACGTGGTGTATCGAGACCTCAACTTCACCGCCGAACGTGGCCAGCGCATGGTGCTCGTCGGTCCCAACGGGGCCGGCAAGTCCACCCTCCTCAAGATCCTCGCCGGCGTGATTCCGATCCAGGGCGGGACGATCGAACTCGGCAGCAATGTCATCCCGGGTTACTTCGCCCAGAACCGGCTCGACAACCTGAAGCCCGAGTTGAACGTCCTCGAGAACGTCATGGAGCTGCGGACGGTCGAAAACCAGCTGACCGAGCAGCAGGCCCGCGCGATTCTTGGCGCCTTTCTTTTCCGCAAGGACGACGTCTACAAGCCGATCAGCGTGCTCTCCGGCGGGGAGAAGTCCCGCCTCGCGCTGGCGCGCCTCCTGGTCAAGCCGCCGAACCTGCTGCTGATGGACGAGCCGACGACCCATCTCGACATCCCTTCGATCGACGCGTTGATCACCGCGCTCAAGGGTTACGAAGGCACGTTCATCTTCATCAGCCACGACGTGCACTTCATCCGCGCCCTGGCCGGCAACGTCCTGCACGTCCACAGCGGCCGGCTCACGCCCTACGCGGGCGACTACGACTACTATCTGGAAAAGTCGAAGGCGACGGACGCGCGGGCCGCTCTCACCGCGGGCTTCACCGATGCCCGGCCAAAACAGGACGCGAAGCCGGTGGCGGCGAAGTCCGCACCGGCGGCGGCAAAAAAGCCGGGGGCCGGGGAGATTCGCAAGTTTCGTGAGCACGTCGGCCAGCTCGAGAGGAAGGTCGTTGAACTGGAGACGAAGCAGGCGGAAATCACCGCCGCGCTCGAGGCTCCGGAGACCTACGCCGACAAGGGCAAGTTCCACCACCTGAACCGCGAGCTCAGCGTCATCGTCGACCAGATCACCGCGGCCACCAAGGAGTGGGAGGACGCCGCAACGAAGCTCGCCGAGATGGAAGGGTGACGGGGGGATTTACGATTTATGATTTATGATTTACGATTTATGAGTGGTGATTGAATCGGGCCCTCATAAATCGCCCCTCACTTCACTCTCACTTTCACTTTCACTTTCACTCAACGATCTCGTCCACCAGCTTCGGCGGCCGGGCAGGTGCGTCGGCGATTCGAATGGCTTCGCGCAGCATGGCTTCGGCTTCGGCCAGCCGGGTTTCGTCATTGGCGTGAACGACCGCCAGCGCCGCCCCGGCCTCCACGCGCTCGCCCATCTTCACGAGATCGCTCAGGCCCACGGCAGGATCCACGGCCTGATCGGCCCGGGAGCGGCCGGCGCCCAGTTTCAGCGCCGCCAGTGCGACCTGCAGCGCATCGACGTCGCTGACAAAGCCGCCTTGAGGCGCGGCCAGGACCTTCCGCAGCCGCGCCCGCGGGAGCCGCGACGGTTCGTCGATCACGCCCACGTCCCCACCCTGCGCGGCGACCATCTGCTTGAACTTGTTCAGGGCCGCGCCGGTGCGGATCGACTCCTCCAGGTGGGCCCGCGCCGCGGCGGCATCCTTCGCCACCCCGGCCAGCAGCAGCATCTGTTCGCCAAGGGCGAACGTGACCTCCATGGTATCCGCCGGACCACGACCGCGCAGGCAGGCCACCGACTCGACCACCTCGAGCGAGTTGCCGACCGCCCGGCCCAGAGGCTCGTCCATCGCCGTGAGCACGGCGCGCGTCGGCTTGCCCATCGCCGTGGCCACCGACACGAGGGCCCGCGCGAGTTCGCGGGCGCGGGACTTTTCGGTCATGAAGGCACCGCGGCCGAACTTCACATCGAGCACCAGCACATCGATGCCTTCGGCGAGCTTCTTGGAAAGGATGCTGCCGCAGATGAGCGGGATGCTCTCCACCGTGCCGGTGACGTCGCGCAAGGCGTAGAGTTTCTTGTCGGAGGGGGCGAGGTCGGCGGTCTGGCCGATCAGCGCGAGCCCGATCCGCTCCAGCTGGGAGCGGTATTCCGGGATGAGCAGGTTCACGCGAAACCCCGGGATGGCCTCGAGCTTGTCGAGCGTGCCGCCGGTGTGCCCCAGCCCGCGCCCGCTGATCATCGGGACCGCGACACCGCAGGCCGCCACCATGGGCGCAAGGTGCAGTGAGACTTTGTCGCCCACTCCGCCGGTGGAGTGCTTGTCCGCTTTCGGCCGCTTTACGCTCGCGAGGTCTGCCTCCACGCCCGAGTTCATCATCGCCTCGGTGTAATGCGCGGTTTCCTGCGCCGACATCCCGCGGCAGAAGATCGCCATGAGCATGGCGGAAAGCTGGTAGTCCGCCCAACTGCCATCCGTCGCTCCGCGCACGAACGAGGCGATTTCGTCGCGCGTCAGCGCATGCCCGTCGCGTTTGCGCGCAATGATGTGCTGCGGAAAGACGGTTGAAACGCTCATGGCCGGAATATCGTGCAGCGTGATCGAACCGCAACCGTGAAGCAGAGCCGCGGAACGGGGGAATTTCAGATTTCAGATTTCAAATTTCAGAATCGCACCGACCGGTTGAAGGTGTCGCTGCGCGCCAATCGCGACCGCCTGGATCTGGAATCTAAAATTTGAAATCTGGGATTCCGCCGGGCGTTCACGCCCGGCGCAGGACGAGCGTGCTCGTGCTGCCGGCGAAGAACTCGTAGTCGACGTTGAGCACCGCGCTCTCGATGCCGTGCTCCCGCAACTCGCGCCGCAGCGCCGCGAGCTTCGGGTAGGGCCGGCCATCGGCGCCGCAGAGGGGGTGAATGCGCACTTCGCCGGCGCTGACCCGCACGAGTTCGCGGCACGCCTCGACGTGCCACTCGAAGTCGAAGCGCGCCGCATAGACGAAGAGCAGGTGCGCGCAGAGCACGACGTCGAAGGTCCGGTCGAAAAAGGGCAGGTGCGGCAGCGCGCCGCAGACGTACCGGCCGTGCGCGTAGTGCGTGCTGTAGTCGGCCAGAAACCGCTGCGCGGCGAGCCGCCGGTCCGCGGCCGCGGCCGCGAGCGAAGGAAAGGCCCGCAGCCGGAACAGCTGCGGCTTCGCCTCCATCTGCGCGAGCATCCGGCTGTAATCGGCGTCGATCTGGGCGCTCAGGCCCTCGACCGGACTGCCGTAGAACGGGTCGATGGCCACGGCGTCAATCCGGCGCGCGCAGGCCTCCGCGGTGAAGGACGAGGGACCGGCGGCCACGTCGAGCACGTCGCGGCCCCGCAACGCCTCGAGGTCGAGCGCGAAGAAGCGGGCGTACTCGGACAGGGTGCGACCGAAGAAAGAGACCGTCGGCAGTTCGAGCGTGGTCGCAGCCGCGCGCGCCGACGATCTGGGCCGGATGGTGGGAGGAGGAGGTGGGGCGATCAGGGAGGTCATGGTCGAGGTGTGGGAGGTTGGGAACGAAAACGGGAAAACAAAAAACCCGACTCGGAGTGGAGTCGGGCTTGGCGATGTTAAGCGGCATTCTTTCAGCCGTTATGCGCTAGTGGAGCGCGTCCATCGTCGCCAAGCCGACCCGTGCCAGCGAGCGCGTTTACCCGCCGTCATGGCGACGGAGGCAAGGCAGCGAACGTTGACGATAATGGACATCAGGCCGCTGGAGATGGTGAAGTCCGCTTGGCGTTGCAAGCGGATTTTTCGACGCAGACGAGATTTACGCGACCCCCGGCGTCGGCCGGAGGGGTTTGCGCCCCAGAACCCTTGGTTCGAGTACGTTGTCCCGCGTTCACGCGGAATGCCTTGGTTGGGCCGTCGCGACGACGTACCCAGGCCCCGGCGCTTCACCTTTTCCCGAAGACGGACCGCGCCAGATCGAAGGGGGCGCGCGTGAGGCGGCCGACAGCGGTACCGGCGTCGGCGGGGCTGCCATTCGCGCCGCGCGGAGCCGCCCCCGGGGTCGCGGCAAGAATGAGCCGTTCGCGTTCGTCGAGCTGCGCTTCGCGGAGCGCGACCGCTTCCTCGCGCCGCTTCACCGTGGCCTCCATCTCGCGCATGACGATCCGATCGTCGCGCAGGTGGTTCTGCTCGGCCTCGAGAATCTCGCGCGCGCGATGCAGTTTCTCCCAGCCGGCCTGAAGCGCGGCGTCGTCCGAAACGACGCTCGGGGTGTAAGAGAGCCCCGGCAGCGAAGCCCGCAGCCCCTGTGCCGCCGGCACCGCGCCGTGGCGCCCCGCATCGAGCTGCGCCTGCCAGATCCGCAGCCGCTCCTCGTATTCGCGCAAATTGGACTCCCGTTCCCGCAGCGCATCCTGGTCCTCCTGGAGGCGGCGGCGTTCCTCGGCGAGCGTCGCCGCCCATTTGTCCGCGGAGGGACGCGCCAGTTTAAGTTCGGGGGCGGGGGCCGGAAAAGTGACGGGGGCGTTCATGGGCGGCGTGGTTGGTGTGCGGCCAATCTTATCGGCTCGTCCAGTCGCGCGCTACCCATTCACGGGCCTTTTACCTCGCGTTTACCACCGACAGCCCGGCTTTGCGGGATTTTTTACGCGCGGAACAGCACGCTCTCCCGGTTGAACATCCGCACGGCCAGGCCAAGCGCGGCCGCGGCATACACGCACGTCGATCCGAAAATCAACGCGATGTAGTTCCAATGCCATACACCGGAGACCAGTTCCTTGCTCACCAGCGACACGTTCAGGATGGGGACAAGCGCGAGCTTCGCGTTCAACTCCACCCCGGGCAGCATGCCGATGACGGCCGGCATGATGATCACCACGATGAGCGGTGAGACGTAGCTCTGCGCCTCCTTGAAGCTCTTCGCGAACAGCGCGAGGGTGAACTGCACCGCCGCAAACAGGACCGCCATCGGCAGCACCATCGCGACCACCGCGAGCAGGCCGAGCGGATCGATCGAGGGCAGGGGCGAACCGCCGCCACCCGCCGCGGCCTTCGCGCCGGGCGCGGCCGAGGTGGCGAGCAGGCTGCCGGCGATTGTCATGGTCACGATCGTCGACAGCAGCGCAAAGGCGACCGTGCCGAGCGAGGCGGTAAGCACCATGAGGAATTTGCCCAGCACGAGGTCGCCGCGCGGCACCGGACTGCAGAGGATGGTTTCCATCGTGCCGCGCTCCTTTTCCCCGGCGGTCAGGTCCAGGGCCGGGTACATCGCACCCGTGAAACAGAGCAGCAGGAAAAAATACGGAATCATCCCGCCGAAGAGATTTCCCCCCACCTTCTCGGGTGGCGCCGCATTGCGGGTCGCGATCTCGAACGGTTTGACGATGGCCGGAGGCAGGTTGTGCGCCTGGAGCCGGGCGGTAATCACCTGCTCGCGATAGTCGGTGAAGAAGCGCCTCAGCTCGCCGACGGCGAAGCCCGAACGCACTTCGCCCTCGTAGTGATGCAGCGTCACCGCCGTGGTCTCTCCCCGCTCGAGCAGGGCGTCGAACTGTGCCGGCATCTCCACCGCCGCCCGGACTTTCTTGTCGGCGATCCGCTGCTTCCAGTCAGCCGCGGTAGGCACGATGCTGATCTTGCCGTGAGCCCCCAGTGCGGCGAGCGCGCGGGGCGAATCCTCTCCGCCCACGACCATGACCGTCGGCGCCGTGGTCCGCGCCTTGGTGATGACCGATTTCGCGACCATCACCATGACGAAGGTCAACCCGGGCATGAGCAGCGTCGGCACGACGATCATCGAGATCAGCGTGCGGCGATCCCGCAGCTGGTCGCGCAGCTCCTTGCGATAGACGGTGAAGATGTTTTTCCAGTTCATGGTCAGGCGGCGGCGGGTTCACCGGTCACGATCTTGACGAAGATTTCCTCGACGTCCTGCTCCGCGTGGCGGGTGCGAAGCTCGGCCAGCGTGCCCTCCGCCATCAGCCGGCCGGCGTGGATGATCCCGACGACGTCGCACAGTTTCTCGACCTCGCTCATCACGTGGGTGGAGTAGATGACGGTTTTGCCGCGGTCGCGACACTGACGCACGAACTGCACGATCGCGCGGGCGGCCATGACATCCAGGCCGAGCGTCGGCTCGTCGAAGATCATCACCGCGGGATCGTGAATCAGCATGCGGGCGATGGAGGTCTTCTGCTTCATGCCGGTGGAGAGCTTGTCACACCGGCGGTCAAGAAACTCATGCATGTCCAGCTCGTCGGCGAGCCGCTGCGTGCGCGTCGCGATTTCCCGCCCATCGAGCCCGTTGAGCTCGCCGAAGTACGCGATCGTCTCGCGCGCCGTCAGCCGGCCGTAGAGCGCGGTGCTGGCCGCGAGGAAGCCGACGTTGGCGCGGACCTTCTCGGGGTCGCGCGCAACGTCGAACCCGGCGACCGTGGCGGAGCCGCGGGTGGGTGCCAGCAGCGTCGCCAGCATCCGCAGGGTGGTGGTCTTGCCCGCGCCGTTTGCCCCGAGAAGTCCATAGATCTGGCCGGGAGCCACGCGGAAGGACACGTCGTTGGCGGCGACAATCTCGCCCCGTTTCTTGTCACGAAAAGTCTTGGTGAGGCCGTGCGCGTCGATCATGGGAAGGAAAGGGAGAGGGAAAGGGAGAGGGAAAGTGAAAGTGAAAGTGATGGTGAAGGCGAGGACGCGGCGGACCCTCCCACCCTCACTCTCACTTTCACTTTCCCTTCTACAGACTCATCTTCTCGCGGAACTCCTGCGCCTGGCGGCGGCTGAGTTCCACCTTGGCGCCGCCCTTGAGGTGGACCAGGAGGCCGCCGCTGAACCACGGTTCGATCCGGTCGATCCAGGCAAGGTTGATGATCTCGCGGCGGTTGGCGCGGAAGAAGTATTTCGGATCGAGACGTTCCTCCATCGCGTTCAGCGAACGGAAAAGCTGGGGCTGCGCGTTGTCAAAGTGCACGCGGGTGTAGTTGCCCTCGCTCTCGAGCCGACGGATCGACTTCACCTCGACGAACCAGCACCGGTCGCCCTCCCGGACAAACACCTTGTCCTCGGCGGCCAGCCGTTCGCGCGGGGCGGAGGCGGCGCCCGCCGGGTTGCGCTCGGTCGCGCGCGGCCCGGTCTTGAGCGTTCGCTTCTCTTCCAGCCGCGCCATCGCCGCCGCCAGCCGGGTGGGATCGACCGGCTTGAGGAGGTAGTCGACGGCGCTGAGTTCGAACGCCTTCACCGCGAACTCGTCATAAGCCGTGGTGAACACGACCCACGGCGCCGGCGGCTCCAGCGTCTCGAGGAGTTCGATCCCGGTTTCGCCCGGCATCTGCACATCCAGGAAGAGGATGTCGGGCCGCTGCGCGGCGATCTGCTCGCGCGCCTGCCGGGCGTTGGCGGCTTCGCCCACGATCTCGACCGCGGGGTGAGCCGCGAGCAGCCGCCGAAGCTCGCCGCGGGCCAGCCGCTCGTCATCCACAATGAGGGCCTTCATGACAGGGAGAGCGCGGTCGTGGGGCCCGCCGGCACCGCCGACGGAATCACCACCTCGGACACCACGCGGTTGTCGTCGGCGTCGCGCAGGGTCAGCGTGGCCCCCGCGCCGCACGACAGCCGCAGACGTTCGGCGGCATTGCGGAGGCCGAGCCCGGTGGAGGGACCGCCGTCGCGCCTCCCGGCCAGGCGGCCCGGATTCCACACCTGGAGGCGAAACGCGCCCCCCTCCTGCCGGGCCAGGATCGCCACCTCACCGCCGTCGGCGCGGGGCGAGATGCCGTACTTCACCGCGTTCTCCACCAGCGTCTGGAGGACCAGGGGCGGGATCGGCTGGCCGAGCGTATCCGGATCGACCTGCAGGCGCACGCGCAGCCGCTCCTCGTGCCGGACCTGCTCGAGCGCGAGGTAATCGTTCACCACCCGCAGCTCATCCTCGAAGGGCACGGTTTCCGCGTGGGCCGATTGCAGGGAATAACGCAACAGGTTCGCCAGCTGGGTGACGGCCTGCCGGGCGCGCGCAGGATCCTCGTCGATCAGGGCACGCAATGAATTCAGGGCGTTGAAGATAAAGTGCGGGTTTACCTGCGACTTGAGGGCGCGCAGCTCGGCATCCTTCACCTCGGCCGCCAGTCGCAATTGTTCGATGTGCAGCGTGTTGAACCGGTCGAACAGGTGGTAGCAAAAATACACGCACCACCAGCCGATGAAGATCACGGTGCCGTTGACGACGCTGACGACCATGAGCAGGGGGAGCGGCGTCCCGGGCTGCTGCTGCGGGGGGAGGACGAGGCAGGAGTAGGTGAACCCGATCGCGCTCCAGATCAGCGACTGGCCGAGGGAAAGCCCGAGCACGCGCGGCACAAGCGGTCGCCAGCCCAGCTGCTTCCAGCCAAGGCGATGCACGAGCAGGCGGGAGAAATGCGTGATCAGCCACCCGAGCAGGATGACGACGACGATCATCGCGATGCTCTCGATCATCTTCTCGCGGGAGCGCTGCTGACCGAGCCCCACCGCCAGAAACACCTGCATCCCGAGCATCAGCAGCCAGGCAAAGCACTGGCACACCACATAGACGCGCTCCCGGGCACGCTGGCGCTGCGCCGCGACATCCGGCAGCAGATCCGTGGAGGGAGAAGGGGGCGTCATTGGCTCAGGCTTACCACAAACCGGGACAGTCTGCCCGAGGTTCGGGGATGAACGGAAGGCGAATGGGATGAGTGGCGGATCCGGACGGTCCTGCGCGCCCGGCCGGGCAGGGTCACGAGTGGGCCTGGTGGCCTGGAGGTCGGGCGACTCCACCCGGCCGGCTGGTCCCCGGACGCTTACCCGGGGGCCTCCGAGCGCCGGCCCAGGGCATGAATCCCGACCTTGCCGGCACGGCCTTTCACCGGCACCGGCCCCAGCTCGCGCAGCGCGTACCGCCCGGGATCCGCCAGCGCGCGCCGGGTGTCGGCGCTGATCAGCACATTGGTGTCGTGGGCCGGTTCCCGCGTCAGTGCCTGCAGCCGCGCCGCCACGTTCACCCCGTCCCCGATCACGGAGTAATTCAGTCGCCGGTGTGATCCGATGTTTCCCGCGATGACGGCGGCAGTGTTGATGCCGATGCCGAGGCCCAGCGGCCCGATGCCCTCGTGGGCCAGTTCGTGATTCAGGGCGACCAACTCGGCCTCCATGCCCTGTGCCGCCCGCAGCGCGCGATCCGCCGCATCCGGCAACGCGACGGGGGCCCCGAACAAGGCCATCACCGCGTCGCCGATGAATTTATCCACCACACCGCCTTCCCGCTCCACCGCCGCGGTCATTCGATCCAGATAGCGGTTGAGCAGCGTCAACAGCGCCCGGGGCGGCATGCCTTCGCTCAGGGTGCTGAAACCGCGCAGGTCGGCAAAGAGCACGGTCACGGCCCTCTCCTCGCCCCCGAGCGCGACGCCATCCCGGAGCATCTGGGCGGCGATGGCCGGGGATACGTTCTTGTCGAGCAGGTCCCGCACCCGGTCCCGCTCGGCCAGTCCGGCGGTCATGTCGTTGAGCGCGTCCCCCAGCAGCCCAAGCTCGTCCCGGCGGTCAACGGCCACCCGCGCCGTGTAGTCTCCCGCAGCCACCCGCCGGCTATGGTCGGCCAGCTGCCGGACAGGATGGCTCACACCGCGCGCAATCAACACGCCGACCGCCACCGCCGCGAGCAGGCTGAGGGCCACGACACCGACGAGCACGCGCTCCAGCCGTCGAGCCGGCGCCAGCTTCTCCGTCCAGGAGCACCGCAGCAGGGCCAGCACCGGCTCCCCGCCCGCCACGCCCAGTCGCCGCTCCTCGGCCACGAAACGGTCGGGCTGTTGCACCGTGTCAGCGCGCACCCGGCCCTCATGCAACAGGGTGACTTCGACGCCGCTCACATCCTTCAGGCCGGCGACAAACGCATCGTCGAGGCCAAACCCCACCGCGATCCAGGCGCGCACGTCCGGCGCCCGCAGGGGAACGACGGCGATCGAATAAAGGGTGCCGCCCAGAAGCGCGAAGGACTGCGCCCTCGCCTCATCCGCGGCGTCAGCGGCCGCGAAAATCGGCTGCAGGGCGGTGGGGGCGTCCGCGATGGGCGCGGTCTGCGTCAGGACTTCGCCGTCCAGTCCCAGCAGCGCCACATAGTCGGCGGCGATCCGTCGCTGCACGTTCGCGACCCCGGACTTCAGTGTGGCGGCGTCGTCGGTGCCGGAAAGCGCCTGCCGCAGGCCGGCATCGAACGACAAGGCCGCCGCGCCGCGTGCCAAATCCGAGGTGCGCTGCGCGACCGTCCGCGTCAGCTGGTCGGAGGCATGCGCGAGCTGGCGGTGCACCTCCTTTTCCGCGTCGCGACGATGCACCGCGGCCACGACCGCGAACGTCACCAGTTGCGCGCCGATCGTAAGCCCGACCAGGGCGGTGAGCAGGCGGGCGCGAAAGGAGGAGAAACGCACGGTCAGCGGTACCCTTGGGACCCCGTGTCCGCCCCGCGGCGGACGCGCCGGTCCGGCTTCAAGGGGAGGCTGAACTCCAGCAACGCCGCGTCCTCGCGCACCTCCACCTCCCGCTGCAGGGTCCGACCCAGCCGCGGGTGCCAGACGTCCGCCCGGTAGCGTCCCGGCGGCACCGACGCAATCCGGCCCTCCCCGTTGGCATCGGACCGCAGGAACCAGGGCGTATCCACCACCACAAGATACGCCACCATCCAGTCGTGGATGTTGCACCCCATGGGAACGATGCCAGGGCGGTCGAAAACGAGCGCCTCTTCACGCCCCGGCGCATACAGCGGCACTTCGAAGCGCTTCGCCGCCGCCTCCGAATAGAGATGATGCTCAACGGAGTCGCGGTTCGGAAACCCGACTGTCGTTCCCGTCTGCACGACCGTGACGTAGGGGTGAAACTCCTGGCCCCGCTGTTCGATCTCGACCTTCGCGGTGGCGCGGGCAGTGGCCGCGGGGCCGCTCAGGGGGAGCACCGAGACCACGGCGTCGCGTACCGGCTGACCTTTCGCGTCGCGGACAATCACCACGACGTCGGCTGCCATCAGGGTGGAGGCGGCGCCCGTCGCGAGGGCGAGGAGCAGCGCCGGAATTCGGGGGAACACGGCCTAGAACTGGTGCACGAGACTGGCGGACACAAGTTGGTTTCGATACCGGAGCGGCCCGCGGCGGGTGTCGGCGTGCTCCCACGCGCCGCGCAAAGCCAGGGCGGGCGTGAGTTCGAACGCGCCGGCGAGGCCGTACCCCGCGGTCCGGGCGCGCAACGCATACGCGACCATCGGCCGGCCGAAGGTCGTGACCGGCAGCCGGGTGCGCGCGAGCGCAACCAGGTCAGGTCGGGGCGGGGTCGCGTGGGACAAAGCCGATCCGGTCTGAACAAAGCCGTGGACGGACAGGGTGGCTCGCGGGGCCACATCCCAGTGCAGCTGGACGGCGCCACGCCGCACCGTGCGATCAAACACCGTTTCCCGGGCGACCCGGCGCAGCAGTTCGACATTGGCATCCGCGCGCAGCGCCGAAGCCAGCCGCTGCTGCACGCCAACGCGGCCGGAGATCTCGACCCCCTGGCGATCGCGCTCGCGGGTGACCACTCCCTGCGCACCCGCCGCCGCAGTCACGATCGGACGACGGCCCAGCCCCATCTTACGCTGCCAGCCGAGCGTTCCGCCAACGGCGGCGGCGGACAGGCCGCTGACCTCGGGCACCCACTCGACCCGTACCTGCGCCTCCGGCGTGAACACGTGGTTGCCCGGCAGCCGGCGGACGAGACCCTGCCGTGCCGTGGCGCCCAGCACGAGGCCGTCGAACCGGTCGCCGGCACGTTCGGCGTTGGTGAGATTATCCTGCCAGGTCACGTCGAGCGCGACGCTGCGCCGCGCCTCGGCGGCAAGGGTCGCGGCCCCCATGAGGGCGGCGGCGAGGGAAACGAGCAAACGGCGCAGGAACACCGGCCCTGAAAAGCCGGAACCCCGCAGAGTGCCAAGCGCGAACTACGCCCCGAGCGAGCCGCCCCCGTCCGCCCTCCCCCCGGTGGTACGTGGGGGAGCTAGTTCGTTTTCCCGGGGCCTGACTTCTCGGCAGCTTCGTCGTTTTTCCGCTCCAGTTTTTCCTGAGCCTCGCGTTTCGCGGCGGGGCCGGCGCGGCCCGACACCTCGTCGGCCGGCGGCACCTCGTCCGGGTCAACCGAGCCTTCGACGACGGGGTTGAAGGCGCGGACAAAACCGTGGCGGAAGAGATTGCGGATCGTGGCCCACAGCCCGATCTGCGGGTCGCCGAACTCGCCTTGGAAGGGCACCCGGGTGGCCACCTGGTCGCGATCCTTGTTCTTCACCAGCCAGGCGACGCCGGACACGATTTTTTCCCAGAGGTGGGCCAAGGGGTTGCCGCGTTTCTCCTCGTTCACCTTGAAATCGAGGTCGGTAAAGAACGGCTTCACGTAACCTTGGAACGCGCCGTCCTTGCCGGCCATCTCGACGACGAGGTCGAAGACGCCCTTCTTCACCTCGACGTTGGCCATGGCGCGCATCGATTCGTTGAGAGCCGGCAGATTCAGACCCGTCAGTTTGAAGCTGAGGTGGAAGTGAGGCTGGGCGGCGAGCGGCTCGGCCTCCACCAGCAGGTTGAGACGACCCTCGCCCAAGGTGTCGCCCTGCGCCTGGATCTTCGCGGGGAACTCCTCGTCGGTCTCCTCCGGACGGTTCTTCAGGCCGGTCGCGACCAACTGCATGTTCTTGAGAAACAGGTCCACGCGGGGCGATTTGGTGTCGTCGATATAACGCACGATCCCGTGCTCCACCTTGAAATGCTGGATATCGATCGGAACGATATCCTCCAGCACCGCCTGCCAGCGCCGGTCGGTGTCATCCTGGGTGCTTTCCGGCGTCGGTCCCTGCGCAATGATGAGTTCCGGCTGCACCATGACGATATCGCTGACGAACTTCCCGTGCAGGAGGTCGCGCCAGGCGAGAGAGAGATCCATGCGCTTGAGTGAAAAGAACGGGGATTCGCGTTCGCCGTCGCGCTTGAAGATGCTGAGTCCGTTCAACGCGTAGGCGCCGCGCCAGAGACTGAGCGTCACGTGATCCAGATGGCCGCGATAGCCAGGGATGTCGGCCAGGCGATCGTTGATCTGGTTGCGAATCAGGGAAGGCAGGGCCAACCGGAGCGCGACCAGCAGGACGATGATCGTGCCCAGAAAATACACAAACCGCCGCGGCCAACGCCGCCGATGGTGCACGGTGCCCTGGGTTTTCGCATCCATGGTGTGCCCATGGACCTCGAAGGCGGCGGCGCGTGCGGGTCATGGGGCGCAGACCCACCCGAGCCGCTGCGCGGCAAACTCCAAACGCCAAATCACAAACGCCAATGAAGGGTCAAATCACAAAACGGCCAAAAAATGGCGGGCTGAAGCACCGCCCTCCCCCGGGGCGGAGCGCTTTTCCCGCCTTCTTTGGGTTTTGCGCCCTGGGATTTCTTTGGCGTTTGGAGTTTGGCGTTTGGGATTTTTCCGCGCATCCAAGCTCCGCCTCGCCCTATGCGCCAATGGGGTGCCAGGTGGTCTTGAACTCCACGAAATCGCGGATGGCGTAGAGGCTCTGGGCGCCGTCGGAAAACCAGTCCGTTTTGGCGTCCGTGAAATGGACGCGCTTGACGCTTTCCGCCGCTCCGAGCCGCAGGGCCTTGCGGTCCTCGGGTCCCGCAACGGCGCTGAGCGCACGCAGGTGCTCGTGGGTGGCGAAGGTTGGCACCAACTCTTTCCGGAACCCGGTCAGAATATTCACCACGCCGCCAGGCAGATCGCTTGTCGCCAGCATTTCCCCCAAGAGGACGGCGGGGTACGGCGTCGACTCGGAGGCCAGCGCCACGACGGTGTTGCCGCTGACAATCACGGGCACGAACAACGAGACCAACGCCAGCAGTGAAGGCTGATCGGGGGCGATCACGCCCACGACGCCCATGGGATCCGTGACCGTGAAGTTGAAATACGGCGCCGCGACCGGATTCACATTGCCGAGCAGCTGCTCGTACTTGTCGGTCCACCCAGCGTAGTACACGAGGCGGTCGATGGTGGTATCGACCTCGCGTGCCGCCGCCTGCTTCGTCTGGCCGAACGTCGCGAGCGTGTCGGCCATCTCCTGGCGGCGCGCTTCCAGCATCTCTCCCAGCCGGTAAAGAATCTGGCCGCGGTTGTACGCCGTGCGTTTCGCCCAGCCCGGGCCCGCCTTCGCCGCCGCCTCGACGGCGTTGCGCAGGTCCTTCCGGGTGCACTGCGGCATGTTGGCAAAGAAGGCGCCCGACGCGTCGTGGACCGGGAAGGTGCGGCCACTTTCCGAGCGGATGAAAGCGCCGCCAACATACGGCTTCGGCGTCTTGGTAATTGGCAGTCGAGTCATGGGAGTTAAAGGGAAAGGGAAAGGGAAAGTGAAAGTGAGATGGCGAGGGTGACCCCTTTCACTCTCACTCTCACTTTCACTTCTTACGTGCCTTGCGGGGCGTTGGTCGGTGGGGGCGGCGGCGGCGTAGTCGGGCCGGCCAGCTGCGCCGGGGCTTCCTTGTAGCGTTTTGCCACGAAGACGTAAATCAGCACGCAGCCGATCGAGAGCGCCGAGAAGAACATGTAGAACTCCGAACCATGCAGCTTGGAAGTCCCATCCGGGTTCATTGTGACCAGGTGGAACAGCGCGGTGATGCCGTTGCCCGAGGCGATCGAGAGCAGGTATAGCGCCTGCACCATGGCCTTCATGTGGCGCGGCGCCTGCGTATAAGCAAACTCGAGACAGGTGATCGAAACCATGACCTCGGCGGCGGTGATGAGCGCATAGGCCGGCATCTGCCACGCAATGTGCGGCACCTCGCCGCGGCCGATGAGCACCTCGATCCAGGCGCTGACCATGAAGGCCGAACCGGCCACGAGCAGGCCGAGACCGATCTTGCGCAACGGGGTCAGTTTGAAGACCCGATCCACCAGGGGATACACGACGTACTGGAAGAGCGGAATGAACAGCAGGACGAAGATCGCATTCACTGCCTGGACCTGTGAGGAGAGCACCTCCCAGTGCCAGCCGAAGAGGTCGATGTTGCGGTTCATCTTCTCCGCCTGCAGCACCCACTCGCCGCCCGTCTGATCCCAGAGGGACCAGAAGATCGCGACGAAGACGAAGATGGACGTCAGGCGCAGCAGCAGGGAGACGCCTTCGCGATTGAACGTCCGGGCAAAGTAGGCCTTCCCCATCGGGGGCACGTGCACGAATTTCCGGCGTCCCGCCCAGAACACGATGGTCGCCACCACCATCAAGAGCGCCGGGACGCCAAAGGCCGCCGCCGGCCCGAAGTCGCGCAGCAGAATCGGGGTGAGAAAGATGGAGATGAACGAGCCGGCGTTGATCGAGAAGTAGAACCACCCGAAGGCGCGCGACATCAGGTGCTGGTTCTTCTGGCCGAACTGGTCGCCGACGTTGGCGGACACGCACGGCTTGATGCCGCCGGAACCCACCGCGATGAGCGTCAGCCCAAGCGCCAGCCCGAGCCGGGTGTGGTCGATGGCGAGGACCAGGCTGCCGAGGCAGTACACGATCGAGATCCAGAATATCGTCTTGTACTTGCCCCAGAACGCGTCGGCCAGAATCGCGCCGCAGACCGGCAGCGCATAGTTGGCGAAATTGAAGACGTGGAACCAGAACGCGGCCTGCGTATCGGTCATCGGCGCCAGCGCACCGCTCCGATCCATCAGGTGCTGCGTCATGAACACCACCAGGATGGCGCGCATCCCGTAATAATTAAACCGCTCGGCCGCTTCGTTGCCGACGATATACGGAATGCCCGGCGGCATCCTGTCCGTTTCTACCGGGGTGGTGGAGTAACCTTGCTTAGACATGGAATAAATTAACCACAGATGAACACAGATGGACTCAGATCAGAGCACGACGCGCTCCCACTCCAGACGTGCGCGCCTGAAGTTGATGATCAATCCCACCCGATGCTTGGTGACTTTGAGGTAGTTCAACATCTGGCCACGCTCGTGGTCAGAGATCCGCTCAACCACTTTGGCGTCCACCACCACGCGACCGGCGACGACGAGATCAGGGATATATTCGCCGACGACCGCCCCCTTGTAACCGATCTCGTAGCGCGGCTGCTGGTGGAATGAAATCTTCCGCAGGGACAATTCTCGCACCATTGCGTTTTCATACGGCTTCTCATGAAACCCGTGTCCGAGCTCGTTCATGATCTCCATGGCACACCCGATGATCTGGTAGGTCAGTTCTGCCTCCGGACCTTCTGATCTGTGTTCATCTGTGTCCATCTGTGGTTGGTAGGCTCGACTCAGACCAGTCTGGCGTAGTCGAGGAGGCCTTGGCGGCCGCCTTCGCGGCCGAAGCCGCTTTCCTTGTAACCACCAAACGGTGACGTGGGGTCGAACTTGTTGAACGTGTTCGCCCAGACCACGCCGGCCTTCAGCTCCGTGGACATCTTCAGGATGCGCGAGCCCTTGTCCGTCCAGACGCCGGCGCTGAGGCCGTACTCGGTGTTGTTGGCCTTTTCGATCGCCTCGTCGACGGTGCGGAAGGTCAGGATCGAGAGCACGGGCCCGAAGATCTCCTCGCGCGCGATGCGATGGCTCATCGTGACGTCCGTGAAGAGCGTCGGCGGCAGGTAGAAACCCTTCGCCGGGCGGCGGAACGGCGGCTGCCAAAGCTCGGCGCCCTCGCGGACGCCCACGTCGAGATACCCCTGAATGGAGTCGAGCTGGCTCTTCGACACGATCGCGCCGACATCCGTGTTCTTGTCCATCGGATCGCCGACCTTCAGGACGCGCAACCGGTGCTTGAGCTTGGCCACAATGCTCCCCGCCACCGATTCCTGCACGAGCAGCCGGGAACCGGCGCAGCACACCTGCCCCTGATTGAAAAAGATGCCGTTCACGATGCCCTCGACGGCCTGGTCAAGCGGCGCGTCGTCGAACACGATGTTCGCCGCCTTGCCGCCGAGTTCCATCGTCATGCGTTTGTCGGTGTCCGCGATGGAGCGCATGATCACCTTGCCGACGTCGGTCGAGCCGGTGAACGCCACTTTCGCGGCGAGCGGGTGCGACATGATCAAGCCGCCGGTGGAGCCCGGGCCGGTGAGCACATTGACCACGCCCGCCGGCAAACCCGCGTCGCGGAAGATTTCCGCCAGCTTGATCGCCGTCAGCGGCGTGTTGGTGGCGGGCTTGATCACGACGCAGTTGCCCGCGGCAAGCGCCGGGGCGATTTTCCACGCCATCATCAGCAGCGGGAAGTTCCACGGAATCACCTGCCCGACCACGCCCAGTGGAGCGACCCGGCGGCCCGGCGCCAGGTAGTCCAGCTTGTCCGCCCAGCCCGCGTGATAAAAGAAATGCGCCGCGGCCATGGGCACGTCGAAGTCGCGCGTCTCGCGGATCGGCTTGCCGTTGTCGAGGGTCTCCGCGACCGCGAACTCGCGCGCGCGATCCTGCAGCAGCCGCGCAATCCGGTAGATGTACTTCCCGCGCTCGCGGCCCGGCATCCGGCTCCAGACCGTGTCGAAGGCCTTCCGCGCGGCGGTAAAGGCGACGTCCACGTCGGCGGCCCCGCCAAGGGCGAGCTCCGTCAGCTTCTGCTCGTTGCCCGGGCTGATGGAGTCGAAATACTTTCCACCCTTGGGCGCGACGAATTCGCCGTTGATGAACAGCTCGTAGCGCGGCTTGAGCTTGGGATCCGCGGTCTCGGGGGCCGGATCGAACTCCCACAGGTCACCAAAGATAAGTTCGGGGGCGGGACGGCCGCGGCGCGTGGCCGGACGGGCGGATTTCTTTTCAGCAACAGAGGACATGAGCGAGAGAAGAGGTTAACCACGAATGGACACGAATGGACACGAAGGCAGAAGCGGCGGGATTACTTCTCCGCCCTCCGGGATTCGTCATTCGTGTGCCTTCGTGTCCATTCGTGGTTCAAAACAGATTGTTCAGTACGACTCGGCGGCGTCGCTGAAGGAGTACGGGGCCTGGTAGGCGCCGCACTTTTCCTTCTCCAGCTGACGGAGCAGATCGTTGAGGAGCGAACTGGCGCCGAAGCGGTAGCGCTGGTTGTTCAGCCAGGCGTCGCCCAGCGTCTCCTTCACCGCGACCAGGAAGTGCAGCGCCTGCTTGGCGGTGCGGATCCCGCCCGCCGGCTTCATGCTGATGGGGATCCCGGTATCCAGATAGAAGTCACGAATGGCCTCCAGCATCACCTGGTTGTTGCCGAGCGTGGCGTTCAGGGACGTCTTCCCGGTGCTTGTCTTGATGAAGTCACCGGGGCGCAGCACCCGCATGGCGATGAAGGACGCGGCGCGGATGTTGTCGTAGGTTTCAAGTTCGCTCACCTCGAGGATCACCTTGAGCGCCGACGCGCCGCAGGCCTCGCGCACGGCAACAATCTCGTCCTGCACGAGCTGAAAGTCGCCGGCCAGAAAGGCCCCACGATTGATGACCATGTCGATCTCGTCGGCGCCCTCCTCCACCGCGGCCCGCACTTCGGCCAGGCGGGTCTTGAGCGGAGCCTGGCCGCTCGGAAACGCGGTTGCGACGGAGGCGACCTTGATCGCGGTATCGGCGACGTGCTTCTTCGCGTGCCGGACCATCGACGGGTAAACACACACGGCGGCGACGCTGGGAATGTCGCGATCCTCGTGGGGCTGGATCGCCTTGCGGCAGAGTGACGCCACCTTGCCGGGGGTGTCCTTGCCCTCGAGCGTGGTCAGGTCCACCATCGAAACGGCGGTCTTCAGTCCCCACACCTTCGCCTTTTTCTTGATCGAACGGGTGCCGTATTTCGCGACGCGCTCTTCGATCCCGATATAATCCACAGGCCCAACCTCATCGAAAAGTCGACGAAAGGCGGCCTGCGGCGGTTGTGAAAGCATGCGCGCGACTATCGTGACGCTCTGTCATAAAACAAACCGAAAACGGGGCGGCGAGGGGTGACTTGGACTCTGTCCGAGGCGAATCGATTCGTTCCACCGCTCGCCACCCCGGAACGACCGCTGGTGCAAAGCCTTTCGCGGTGGGCGGCTAACGACGCGATGCTCCCGTCCATGAACGTTAGCACGATTCCCAATTACCTGTGGAAGGAGTGGATCCGTCCACTCGCTCTCCCGCTGCTTTTCATCGCCGCCGCCAAGTCCGCCTTCGCCGATATCAACTTCGTCCCCTCCGGCTCCATGGAGCCCACGATTGTGCCCGGCGACGTGGTTTGGGTTAACAAGCTGGCTTACGATCTCCGTGTCCCGTTCACGTTCCAGCGGCTGGCCCGCTGGTCCGACCCGGCGCGCGGTGACATCGTGGTGTGCTTCAAACCGGTGGAGGGAACTCGGCTCGTGAAACGGGTGGTCGCCGTACCGGGCGACACGCTCGACACGCCCCGCGGCCCGCTGGAGGTGCCGGAAGGCCAGTACTTCGTCATGGGCGACAACCGGAACAACAGCCTGGATTCGCGCGTCTTCGGCTTCATGCCGCGAGACCAGATCATCGGACGCGTACCGCGGGTGGTGGTGTCAGCCGACCCCGAGCGATGGTTGCGCCCGCGGTTCGAGAGGTTCGGCTCCAAGCTCGAGTGACCAGGGCTGGAAGGGACCTAAGGGACGTAAGGGGCAAAAGCCCTCATTCGACGGCTTGAATCCTTTTGGTCCTTTAGGTCCCTTAGGTCCCTTAGGTCCCTTTCAGCCTTTCCTGAGTTGCAGGCTGCGCGGCGTGTACTCCATCAGCTCGATGTCATTTCCATCAGGATCCTTGAGCCACGCCTGCCGGGAATGATCCATGCCGACCTTGACCGGGATGACGTCGATGCCCTTGCGCTGCAGCTCGTCGACGGCCTCCTCCAGGCCCAGCACCTCCAGGCAGAAATGACCGTAGCGGACGTTGAGGTTGGGCTTTCGCGGCGCGAGATCCCCACCCCACTGCTTCACCGCGCCGTTCTGGTCGAAGATCTCGATGAACGTGGAGTGTCCGGTGGCGAAGTAGTAGCCGAACTCGAAACCATCATCGTTCTTCATCGTGAACTGGACGGGGAAGCCGAGCACATCGCGGTAGAACGCCACCATCGTCGGCAGCTGGTTCGTGTAGAAGCAGAGGTGTGAAAGCTGTTTGATGATCATAGGGGGGCGAGGGCAACCTTAGCACGCCCCAGGCGAGCCGATCCAATCATTCCGCGGGCAAAGTCTGCTCGAACCGGGGCGCGACGCGCAGGGGTCCGCAGCGTGGAGGTCGTGCAAAATGCCCCGCACGAAACAAAATGCCCCAGGGCCGTGTCGCCGCCCCGGTGCATCCTATTTCCCGTCAGGAACGTACCGGCACTCTTTACTGTCGCCGCAAGGCACGTAGCGTGCCCTCCGCCATGACGCGTCGCCGCGACAGTTTCTCCGGAGCACTGCGCGAAGTCCCCTCCCTCCAAACCGCGGGGGAGCGGCGGACTTTCGCGGCCGGGGAGATCGTTTTTTCGGCGGGAGACCCCGGGGATGGGTTTTACGTCATTGAGGTCGGCCGCGTCGAAATCCTCGCCCCCTTGGTCAATGGTTCGCCGCGGGTTCTCGCGACCATCGAAGCGGGCGACTTTTTTGGCGAGATGGCCGTACTCGACCAGGCCCCCCGGTCGGCCACCGCCCGGGCCGCCCTCCATACCCAGGCGCGGTTTCTCAGCCGCGAGGAGCTGCTGGCCCTGCTGGAGCAGGAACCGGCGATCGCGCTCAAATTGATGCGCGAGTTCAGCCTCCGCATCCGCGCCCTGAACCGGAAGTATGTTGACGAAATCCTGCAGGCCGAACGCCTCGCCCTGATCGGCCGTTTCGCCGGGACCATCGTCCACGACTTCAAGAATCCCCTCACCATCATCGGGTTGGCCTCGGAACTGGCCTGCAGCGACGATACGCCCGCGCGGATGCGCGCCCAGGCCCAGCAAAAAATCGCGCGGCAGGTCGATCGGATGTCCAACATGCTGCAGGAGCTCATCGAGTTCAGCCGGCCCACCGGCCAGAAGACCACGCTGCGCCCGATGAAGCTGCCGGACTTTCTCGATCCGCTGATCGACGAATTGCGCCACGAACTGGCCGATCGCCGCGTGCGGCTCGTCGCCTGCACGACGCCGCGGGTCAAGGTCCGCGTCGACAGCGCCCGCCTGTCCCGGCTCATCTATAATCTCACCACCAACGCGGTCGAAGCCATGGCCGAGGGAGGCAAGATTTACGTGACCTGCACCGAGCATCCGGCGGAGGTCCAGATCGACATCCAGGACACCGGCCCGGGCATCGCGCCGGAGATCGTCGGCGCCCTGTTTCAGCCCTTCGCCACGTTCGGCAAGACGAATGGCACCGGTCTCGGCCTTTCCATCTGCAAGAGGATCGTGGAGGATCACCGCGGCCGGATCTGGGCCAGCAACCCGCGCGGCGGCGGGGCCATGTTCTCATTCACCCTGCCGCTGGCTGAAGTCTGAGCCGCCGGCCGCGGATTCAGCTCTGAGATTTGAGATTCAAGATGATCTCAAATCTCAACTTTCAGGTCCCGTCGCTTCATGCGACGGTCGCCGCAGCGGGCAGCTCCTTCGGGGCGGCTTTTCCGCCGATCATTTCCTTCAGCGAGCTCCAGGCCTTCAGCAGACCCGCCGGCTGCACGCCCCCCAGCGCGTACGCGTCGGCCAGCGCTTGTTCATGGCCGCGATAACGAGGCGGCAGCAGGAACAGCGTGCTGCCCGTCTTGCGGATCACGACCGAGAAAAACAAGCCCGTGCCGACGACGATGTCCGGCGCGGCAGCCGGCACGGACACGGTGCGCGGCTGCATCACCAGCCAGGGCCGGAAGGTAAACTCGAGCGATCCGTCGTCCCGCCGGTTCAGGGCGCCATAGGTGCGCACGGGCACCCCCGCGAAGCCGGCCCCGGTGAACAGCCGGTTCTGATTCGTCGCCGGCGTAAACCGGCGGCGGCGACCGGTGAAGAACTCCCACGACATGATCGCCCCGAAGATCGTCAACCGGAACGACCAGCCGGCGATGAGGTAGGCGAACAGCAGAACCAGCAAAGACAGACCCGCGGCGAGCCAGGGGTTCAGGGTGGCCGTAATCGTGATCAGCCCCAGCAGGGCGGTGCGACCGGCTTTCAGTGCGCTGTCGATCGCGCCCCACGGACTGAGCAGGATCAGCACATTGATGGCATGCGAGCCCATCCACACGACGAGGAAGATCGCCACGCCAAGGGGGATCGTCAGCACGTTGAGCACCGGTGCCCAGCTCCACGCGAGCGACGGGATCATCGCCAGCCCACCGTTGGTCACCGCTTCGGTCCGCGCGGAGTCGACAAGAATCTTGGTAAAGGCATCCATCGCAAAAGGCACCACCGCCCCCGCGGCGATCAGCCCGCTGAACTTGTTCTCGGCGACCTCGATGATATCGAGCGGTTTCTTGAAAACCGGTGGGAGGGCCGCGCCCAGACTGTCCTTCGTCGCACACACGCCGACAATCAGCAGGGCGGGAATCCAGAACTTCGGCTGGGCGTACCAAGGCAGCCCGCCGCGCTGACTCTCCTCGGTGGAGAACCACTGGTAGGCGCCGTACGCGCCGGTGCCGAGCAACGGCGAAATGGCAATGCCCGTCACGGTCGAGAGCGCGTGGGCCATCGGCGCGCCGGGATAACGCTCACTGCCCTTCGTGGCCGTTTTGGCGGCGGCCCACGCCACCGGGGTGAAGATCAGCGTCAGCGCGAGCGCGACGAGGAAGAGAGGTCGGGTGCGTTTCACGGGTGGTGCGGGTTGGACATCGGACGTGGGCGACCGTTGCGGCCGCTTGCCCGAGCAACGGAATACCAATCCCTTGCCGGATTCAAGCGTCGCAGCCGGCGCGGAACCAAGCCGGAACCTGGCCGCAAAAAGACGCAGGGCAGCCGAGCCCCAACCAAACTGCCCACGGAACACCCGGACTCCCCGCCTTTTTGCGACTTTTGCGTCTTCTTGCGTCCATCCTCCTGTTCTCCGTTGCCACTCCGGCGCTTGCACCGGCGCCGTCGCATCTGTGAACGTCGCCCATGCTCACAAAGGCCGCGCTCCAACGCCTGCGCTCGCTCCGCGAAAAGAAGCACCGCGAGGAGCTGGGCCTTTTCGTGGTCGAGGGCGAGAAGGTCGTGAGCGAGCTCGTCGCGGCTGGCGTCGCGTTTGCGGAAATCTATGCGACGGAGGCCTGGCCGGCTCCGCCGCTGCCGGCGGGAACGTCGCTGGAGCGTATCAGCCCGGCGGAGATGGAGCGCGCCAGCCACTTCCCCACCCCCTCCTCCGTGCTGGCCGTCGGCCGGATCGTCGAGGCCCCGCTCGCGCCGGGCCAGCTTGCGCGCGGTCGGACCCTGGCGCTCGATGGCGTGCAGGACGCCGGCAATGTCGGCACCCTGCTGCGGATCGCGGACTGGTTCGGGTTCGATCGCGTGCTGCTCGCGCGCGACTGCGCGGATCGTTTCCACCAGAAGGTGATCAACGCGAGCATGGGCTCCTTCGCGCGCGTGGCCGCGTACCGGGTCGCTCTGGCGGATGCACTGCAGGACGCGGGCGAGACGCCGGTTCTCGGCTGCGATCTCCACGGCGACGACGTGCGCACCCTCGAGCCTCAACCGAACGTGATCGTCGTCATCGGCAGCGAGGGTCGGGGCCTCTCGCCGGCCGTAGCGGCGCGTATCACCCGCCGCGTGACGATCCCACGCTACGGCGGCGCCGAATCGCTCAACGCGGGGGTGGCGGCCGGGATTGTGTGCGCGCAGCTGCGCCGGAAGTGACCGCTGCGCGGGATTTCAGATTTCAGATTTCAAATTTCAGATTTCAGATTTCAGATCGCCGGACCAATCCCAATCCTTCCGCCTGAAGGCGCGACAACGTGCCCAGGCGATTGAGTACGTTGTCCCGCGTTTACGCGGAATGCGTTGGGGCGATCTGAAATCTGACATTTGAAATCTGAAATCGCGGCGAAGCCGCTCAATACCCGCCGCGGATGTGCGCCGCGACGTCGCGCTGGTAATAGTCCGCCAGCGTCTGATGGAGCGCCGCCGACAGCGCAGGCAGATCCGACGCCCGCGCGTTGCCGATGGCCTGCGCGGGATTTTTCGCGCCGGGGATGATGGTGCTCACGGCGTCGAAATCGAGACACCACCGCAGCGCCATCTCCGCCAGCGACATCCCGGCGGGAACCAGCGGTTTCAGACCGTCGGCGAGCGCGACGCCTTTGGCGAACGGCAATCCGGCGAAGGTTTCCCCGACATTGAAGGCCTGCCCATCCGCGTTGAAATGCCGGTGATCGTCCGGCGTAAACGTGGTGCTGGCGGTGAACTTGCCGGCGAGGAGCCCACTCGCGAGCGGCAGCCGCACAATGAGCGCGACCTCAGCCTGCCGGGCCGCCGCGAACAGCGTGTGAATGGGCTTCTGCCGAAACAGGTTGAAGATGATCTGCAGCGCCGCGACGCCCGGCTGGCGCACGCAAAAATCAGCCTCCTCCATGGTCTCCACGCTGACGCCGAAATCGCGGATCTTGCCTTCCCGCTTCAGCTCCCGGAGATGCTCGAACACCTCGCCGCGCTGCAGCACGTCGAACGGGATGCAATGCAGCTGGGTGAGATCCAGCGCCTCCACGCCCAGCCGTTGCAGCGACGCCTCGGTATGCTGGCGGATGCCGGCGCGCGTGAAGTTCTCCGGCCAGCCGGGAGGGCTGAACCGCCCCAGCTTGGTCGCGACAAACACGGAAGCGCGGGTCTCCTTCAGAAACCGGCCGATCAACGTCTCGCTGCGGCCCGCACCGTACACGTCCGCCGTGTCAAAGAAGGTGATGCCGCGCTCGTAGGCCGCCCGTAGCGTGGCCAGCGCGGTCTCGTCGGTGACGTTGCCCCAGTTGGCCCCGAGCTGCCAGGTACCGAGGCCGACTTCGCTGACCGCCTTGCCCGTCCGTCCAAAGACACGCGTTTTCATCGGGTCGCACGGTGTCACGGGTTCAGGCGCGAGCGCAAGGCACTGGATTGGTCCAAGGAGGAGCACGCCGTCGCCTCGCGGGCGCCCCCCGCCATGCCCCGAGCCTTGCGGC
>JAEWKR010000194.1 GCA_023457715.1 Verrucomicrobiota bacterium | reverse complement strand
CTCTCAACCACAGATGAACACAGATGGACTCAGATTTGGAAAAAGACCGGCCTGGATCCGTGTCCATTTGTGTTCATCTGTGGTTCAATGGGTTTGATTTGGTTGCGGCGTAGCCGCTCTAGGCCTTCTGCGCCTTTTTGCGGCTATCCGGTTTCATGCCCCGCTTTCCGTTCCTGCTATCGCCTACCCCCTAAAGCTTACCGCCTACCGCTCCGGCTTCTTCCTGCTCGATCGGCTTCACCGGATCGATGAACAGCCAGCAGAACGCGCCGAGGAAGTAGATGATCGCGGAAATGGCGAACGCCCACAGCCAGTCGCGACCCGTGAGGTCCAGGATGTAGCCAACCACGACCGGGCCGGCCATGCCGCCGAAATTACCCAGCATGTTCATGCTGCCCGACACCGTGCCGGCGTACTTGCCGCCGACGTCCATGCAACTGGCCCAGCTACCCGGCAGCGTGGTGTCGTTGAAGAAGCTCGCCATGCCCATCGACAACATCGCCAGCAGCGGGTCTCGGATATAGAACGACGTCATCAACAAGGCCGCGGCCAGCGTCAGGCCGACGAAGCCGAATGTGCGCCGCACCTGCGTCACCTTGCCGGTGCGCGCGATCAACCGGCTCGCCAGGATGCCGGCGATGATCGATCCGAAGCCACCGAACAGCAGCGGGATGCCGGCGAGCGCGGCCGACAGCACCTTCAGCGTGGTGTCGGGACTGAGCTGTCCTTCCAGCACGCCCGCCAGCCACCCCATGATGGGGTTGGATCTGATTTCCAGTCCGCGCACATCGCGCAGGTAGGTCGGCAGCCAGGTCACGTAAAAATACCAGCCGTAGCTGAGGCAGAAGTACTGCAGGCCGAGCAGCCAGATCGACGGATGGCGCAACAGCTTTTTCCACGGCACGTTCGCGTGCGACGCGACGTTGCGTTCATTTTCCTTCAGCAGCGCGAGCTCGCCCGCATTCACTCCGGGATGGTCGCTGGGACGATCCCGGAACCAACGGAAGAACACCGCGGCCCAAACCACGCCCAGCAGGCCAAACAGCATGAAGGCCGTGCGCCAGCTGACGAAAGCCATCACCGCCACGACGAGCAGCGGCGCGCACGCCCCGCCCCAACGCGCGCCCATCCACATCAAAGCCTGCGCGCGGGTCCGGTCCCGCGTCGGCAGCCAGATGCTGAACGCCTTCGTGAGATTCGGAAAACACCCGGCCTCGCCGGCGCCAAACAGAAACCGCACCACGACCATCGACGTGAAGCTCCGCGCCCAGCCCGTTGCGGCCGTGAAGAACGACCACCACAGCACCACGCGAACCAGCACTTTCCGCGGCCCCATGCGATCGCCCATCCAGCCCGTGGGAATCTCGAAGATCGCATAGGCGAACGTGAAGGCCGAGAAGACCCACCCCATCTGTTTCGCACTCAATCCCAGGTCCTCCGTGATATACGGCGCGGCCTGGGAAATGCAGACGCGGTCGATGTATTGGATCATCGCCAGCGTAACCGCGAAAACGATCACCCAGTGACGGGCGTGGGTCGGCTTCACCTCGTGGGGGCGGGAGGCAAGCCCGGATTCTGTGTGGGGCATGGTGCGAGCTTGCCGTCACCGCCAAAACCGCGTCAAGCGAACGGAGAAGGGAGAATGTAGAAGGGAGAAGGGAGTGAGGGAGTAAGGGAAAGTGAGAATCCGCCCCCCCTCATTCCCTCACTCCCTCATTCCCTCACTCCCTTCTACATTTTCAGGTGGCAGGCCGCTTCAGATTCAGGCTTGTTTCGCTCCTCCCCACCATGAAGGTCTGTCGTTTCCGCCTCGCTGATCCCACTCCCCGCCTTGGCCTGCTCAACGAAGCCGGCACCGCCGTGCTCGATCTTTCCGGCGCCGGTTTGCACTCCCTCGCCGCCCTGCTCGATGAGGTTTCTCCCGTCGAAACCCTGCGCCGAGCCTCCGCCGGCCGCCTGCCGGAGCACGCGCTGAGCGCGATCACGTTCCTCGCGCCCGTGGAACACCACGAGGTCTGGGCGGCGGGCGTCACCTACCTGCGCAGCAAAGCCGCGCGGATGGAGGAATCGGATTTCAGCGCGACCGCCTACGACCGCGTCTACGCCGCGGCCCGCCCGGAAATCTTCTTCAAGTCCATTGCCGAAAAGGTGGTCCCCACCGGCGGCGAGGTCGGCATCCGGCGCGACGCGACGTGGAATGTACCGGAGCCCGAACTCGCCCTCGTGCTCAATTCACGGGGCGAGGTGGCTGGCTTCACCGTCGGCAACGACATGAGCTCCCGTGACATCGAGGGTGAGAATCTGCTCTATCTGCCTCAGGCAAAAATCTACGAGGGCTCCTGCGCCCTCGGACCCTGGGTGACGGTGGGCGCCACCGAAGCCGCCGCCCGCGAGTGGACGATCACCCTGGCGATCGATCGCAACGGAGCCCGCGTGTTCGGCGGCGAGACCGTCGTCTCCCAGATCAAGCGCACCTTTCAGGAACTCGCCGGCTACCTCTTCCGCAGCCAGCGTTTTCCACACGGTGCCGTGCTCCTGACGGGCACCGGGATTGTCCCCACCGAGACCTTCACGCTGCAGCCGGGCGACACGATCGCGATCACGATCAGCGGCATCGGCACGCTGAAGAACACCGTCTCCGTCGTCTAGCCGACGGAGAATTTCAGCTTTCGGATTTTAAATCTCAGAATTCGGAGGAGAATACCGCCCCGCCCGTCGTGGTAGGACCACCGCGTCACCCGCCTTGCATTCACCTGCGCTTGTCATTCTGAGGGCCTCCAGCCAGCCCGCCGGAGGCCAGGCGAAGGCGGAAGAATCCATTCATACAGCAGTCCCCTCTGGAATTTGAAACTAGAAATCTGAAATCACCATCAGCCCATGACTCTTCACGGCTCCAATTTCATCGCTGGAAAACTCAGCGCCACCTCGACCGAAACGCGCCAGCTGCGAAGCCCGATCGACAACGGTGTCCTTCCCGGCGCGTTTCATATCGCTTCCGTCGAGGATTGCGACACCGCGCTGCGCGCCGCCGATGAAGCCTTTGCGGTGTTCCGGGACAGCACCGGCGAACTGCGGGCCAGGCTGCTCGAGACGATCGCCTCGGAAATCAATGCCCTGGGCGATGCGCTGCTGGAGCGGGCCCATCGCGAGACCGGCCTGCCGCTGGCCCGGCTCACCGGCGAGCGCGCTCGTACGATGAACCAGCTCAAGTTGTTCGCCCAGGTCGCGCGCGAGGAGTCGTGGGTGGACGCGCGCATCGATCCGGCACTGCCGACCCGTCAGCCCCTGCCCCGTCCCGACCTCCGCCGGATGCTCCGGCCCATCGGCCCGGTGATCGTGTTCGGCGCGAGCAACTTTCCCCTCGCCTTCTCCGTCGCCGGCGGCGACACGGCCTCGGCGCTCGCAACCGGCAACCCGGTGATCGTCAAGGCCCACGACCGCCATCCCGGCACCGCCGAACTGGTCGCCTCCGCCGTGCAACGCGCCGTCGCGACGTGCGGACTGCCGGGCGGCGTCTTCTCGATGCTGCACGGGCCGGGCACGGTCATTGGCAAGGCGTTGGTGGTCCACCCGCTCGCCCGCGCCGTGGGCTTCACCGGCTCTCGCCACGCGGGTCGTGCGCTCTTCGATGCCGCCGCCGCGCGCCCTGAGCCCATCCCGGTCTTCGCCGAGATGAGCAGCCTGAATCCCGTGTTCGTCCTCCCCGGCGCCGCGCGGGAACGGGCGGCGCAAATCGCCACGGGGCTGACCCAGTCGGTCACGCTGGGCGTCGGCCAGTTCTGTACCAAGCCCGGCCTGGTCTTCGGGGTCCGCAGCCCGGAGTTCGCGCAGTTCGTCGACGGCTTTGCCACCCAACTCAAGGCGGTGACGCCCGCAACGATGCTGCACGACGGCATCAGCGCCGCCTACCGCAAGGGCGTCGAGCGCGCGTCCGCGATCCCGGCCGCAAAACCGCTGGCGCGGGTGGAGGTCGCGTCCGACGGCAAAAATCTGGGTGGCGCGGTCGCTCTCCAGACCGATGTCGCCGGTTTCCTCGCCCACCCTGAAGCCTCCGAAGAGGTGTTCGGGCCCTTCACGCTCATCGTCGCGGGGCAAAGCTTTGAGGAACTGGAGCAGGCGGCGGAGAAGCTGGAAGGCCAGCTTACGGTGACGTTGCACGCGACAGCGGACGATCTGCGCCACGCCGAACGCCTGGTGCGGCTCCTCGAGCGCAAGGCCGGTCGTCTCGTCGTCAACGGCTTCCCGACGGGCGTCGAAGTCAGCCCCGCCATGAACCACGGCGGCCCCTATCCCGCGACCACCGACGTGCGCTTCACCTCGGTGGGCACCGCGGCGCTGTTCCGTTTCGTGCGTCCGGTCTGCTACCAGGACGTGCCCGAAGCCCTGCTTCCGGAACCGATCCGCAACGCCAACCCCCGCGGCCTCTGGCGCCTCGTCGACAACAAGCTGACGCAGGCGGCGGTGGGCAGCGCCGGGTGATACAGGTTGGCCGCAAAAAGGCGCAAAACGCGCAAAAGCCGGACGGCCGGCTTGGAGCCCTTGCGCCCTTATTTTTTGCGCCTTCTGGGCCTTCTTGCGGCCATTTCTCAGCGGTCCATCGCCTATCGCTTACCGCCTACCGCCTACAGCTCGGCGATTAAATAAAAGTGGCCAGGCACTCCACGGCACTGGGAGAACGTCGCTACCGTTGCTACCTTCCGGTCCTGGCGGAGTTCACGCGCCTGCCCATGCATGGCACCTGGCCACCGCGGACCATGCGACCGTTCCGACGACTAGCAACACCTATTCGCGGAATTGCGGGCCAGCCGCGGTATCGTGCTCTTGCTCGTGATCGTGCTCGTGCTCGGTTTGGTGGAGTGGGTCTTTGCCGCCGCCAGCACGATCACGAGCACGAGCAGGAGCGCGATGAGGCTCGCCCCCCGCTGACACGCCGCCGCCTTGACAACCGGTGCAACCCCCTGCTTTGTCCGCCCTACTGATGCGAGTTTCGCTCCAGGCTCTTCGACTTACGAAGACGCACGCCCTCTAAAGGCGCCGTTTAACGGCGGGGTGTGCGTAGCCTGAATTCTTTGTCGCCGCGTTCTCGCGGTGTGTGCATACCTGACCGCTCAGGTCGGTCGGGTCTCCTTCAGAAACTCCGTCTTAACCTTTGTCAGTCGTCCCGTCATGCAATCCGCCCCCGTTACGAAGTATCGTCCGTTTCCTCCGGTTCCACTGCCGAACCGACAGTGGCCCAACCGCACCCTGACGCACGCGCCCCTCTGGTGCAGCGTCGACCTGCGCGATGGCAACCAGGCGCTCGCACAGCCCATGAGCGTGGAGGAGAAACTCGAGTACTTCGACCTCCTGGTGAAGATCGGCTTCAAGCAGATCGAAGTCGGCTTTCCCAGCGCCTCCCAGATCGAATTCGATTTCTGCCGCCGCCTCATCGAGGAGAAACGCATCCCGGACGACGTCTCCATCCAGGTACTCTGCCAGTGCCGCGAGGAGTTGATCACCCGCAGCCTCGAAGCGCTGCGCGGTGCGAAGAACGCCATCTTCCATCTCTACAACTCGACGTCGCCGGCCCAGCGCAAACACGTCTTCAACGCCTCGCGCGCCGACATCGTGCGGATCGCCACCCAGGGTACCACGTGGGTGAAGCAGCACGCCCAGCCCCTGATCGCCGCCGGCACCCGGCTGCGGTTTGAATATTCGCCGGAGAGCTTCACCAGCACGGAGCTCGATTTCGCCCTCGAGATCTGTGAGGCGGTGACCGACATCTGGCAGCCCACCGTCGAAGACAGGATCATCCTCAATCTGCCGGCCACGGTCGAGTATGCGACGCCGAATGTCCACGCCGACCAGATCGAGTGGATGAGCACGCACCTGACCCGCCGCGACCGCACCCTCATCTCGCTGCACACCCACAACGACCGGGGCACCGGCGTCGCGGCCACGGAACTCGCGCTGCTGGCCGGCGCCGATCGTGTCGAGGGCACGCTCTTCGGCAACGGTGAGCGCACCGGCAACCTCGACATCGTGAATGTCGCCCTGAACCTCTACACGCACGGCATCCACCCCGGGCTGGATTTCTCGAACATCAACGAGATCCGCGAGGTGTACGAGCGCTGCACCCGGCTCGAGGTCCCGCCGCGCCAGCCGTACGCGGGCGAACTCGTCTTCACCGCCTTCAGCGGCTCGCACCAGGACGCGATCAAGAAATCGTGGGCCGCGCAGCAGCCCGACCAGCCGTGGGATGTCCTTTACATCCCGGTCGACCCCGCCGACATCGGCCGCAGCTACAAGGCCATCATCCGCATCAACTCGCAGTCCGGCAAGGGCGGCGTCGCCTACATCCTGGAGCACGAGTTCGGCTTCGCGCTGCCCAAGTTGATGCACAAGGAGATCGGCCGGATCGTGAACGATGTTGCCGACGCCCGGGGCACCGAGCTCACCGCCGCCGACATCCACGCGGTGTTCCGCCGCGAATACCTCGAACGCGCACATCCGCTGTCGCTGCAGTCCTTCAAAACGACGGAACGCGACAGCAGCGTCACGTGCGAAGGTCAGCTGACGATCGACGGGCAGCCGCAGACCCTGCGTGGCACCGGCAACGGCCCCATCGACGCGTTCACCCACGCGCTCGCGGCGACCTCGCTGCCGAAATTCGAGGTCCTCTCCTACTCCGAACACTCCCTTGGCAAGGGCTCGGAGGCGCGCGCGGTCAGCTACATCCAGATCAAGACGGAGCGCGCCCCCAGCGTCTTCGGCGCCGGCATCGACACGAACATCGAGCTGGCCTCGATCAAGGCGATCGTCAGCGCGTTGAACCGCGTGCTCGCGAAGAAGTAGCGAGTAACGGGCAGCGGGTAGCGAGTAGTCGGAGGTAGTCGGCGCGAAGCCAAGCCCGGTAGGGCGGATGCCCGCTACTCGCTACTCGCTACTTTTTTCACCAGCCGGCGCCGCGCGTCAGCGTCTTCACGCGCACCAGTTCGTTGTTGGCGGTGATGTACAGCGTGCTGCCGTCTTCGCCGCCCCAGCCGCAGTTGGCGGTGGGCACGCCGGTGTTGATCCGACCGAGCAGCTTGCCCTGCGCCGAAATCACCAGCACGCCGCCAGGCCCGGTGGTCCAGACGTTCCCCTCGCGATCGGTCTTCAGACCGTCGAACCCGCCGGGCCCCTTGAGTTCGGGGGTGTTCTTGGGGTCGAAAAAGATCCGGCCATTGGCGACGGTGGCGTCGGGCTGCACGTCATACGCCATCACCCGGGGATGCGCACTGTCGCTGATCGCCACATAAAGCACCTTCTCGTCGGGTGAAAGGGTGATGCCGTTCGGATAGCTGAGATCCTTGATCAACAGGGCCACCTTGCCGTCCGGATCCAGCCGATACACGCCGTTGACGGCCTGCTCCTTGAGCGGCGACTCGTTGATGCCCTCCAGGCCATAGGGCGGATCCGTGAAGAAAATCTGGCCGCTCTTCCGGACCACGAGGTCGTTGGGGCTGTGGAAGCGCTTGCCCTCGTATCGATCCACGAGCGTGGTGAACGTCCCGTTCTCATAACGGGCGATTCGACGCGCGCCATGCTGGCAAAGCAGGAGGCGACCCTGGGCGTCCACCGCCAGTCCGTTGCTGCCCGGCTCACGCGAGGTGCCGACGGGCACCTCGCCGCCGCTCGGCTGCAGGAACACCTTCGGGGCCTTGTCGCCCTCCTTCCATTGATACGCGATGTTGCCCGGCACGTCGGAGAAAACGACCGAGTTTTGGTACCAGACCGGTCCTTCGGACCAGCGGTAGCCCTCGCCCAGCTTTTCGACGACGGCCTCCTTCGCCACCAACCGGTCAAAGGCCGGGTCGAAACGATCGATCTTCTTTTCCGCGGCAGTGAGGGGAATGGACATGGCCAGCAAAACCAGCACGGGAAGGGATTTCATGGGGAGGCGCGGAGCATGCGAGCGCCCGCGCACAACGCAACCCGGTCGTGATGAGAACGATTGAGCGGACGCCTGACCTTCGCCACGCAGGACTACGTACCCAAGAGCTGAATGCGTCGGGCGGATTGAGTAAGTTGTCCCGCGTTTACGCGGAATGCCTTGGTTCGCAGCATCAAACCTTCCGCCTAAAGGCGGGACAACATACCCAGGCCCCCAATGCGTCGGGCGGATTGAGTAAGTTGTCCCGCGTTCACGCGGAATGCCTTGGTTCGCAGCATCAAACCTTCCGCCTAAAGGCGGGACAACATACCCAGGCCCCCGGACTTCGGACGTCCCGCGGTTCGACGTTCGATGTTCGATGTTCGACGTTCGACGTTCTGCCTTGGATGTTGAAGGTTGGACGTTGAACGTTGAACGTTGGACGTTGGCTGTTGGACGCCTCCCATGAAATTCGTGCCCGAAAAGCTGCCGCTCACCGGCGAAACCCTCGACTCGCTCACGGAAAAGCTCCGTGCGCGGGGCGAACCTGCTTTTCGCGCGAAGCAGATTCTCGACTGGCTCTACAAGAAGCGGGTCCGCAGCTGGGACGAGATGACCAACCTCCCCAAGGCCATGCGGACCTGGCTGGCTGAGACCTTCGACCTGATGCCGGATACGCTGGTGCTCAACAAGCAGTCAGCCGATGTCACCGACAAGCTGCTGCTCGAGCTTCGCGACGGTTCGCTGATCGAGACCGTCATCATCCGGGCTCCCCAGGAGGGCGTCGGTGTCGAGAGTTCCCGCAAGACCATCTGCATCTCGACCCAGGTGGGTTGCGCCATGGCCTGCGCGTTTTGCGCCAGCGGCCTGGCCGGCCTCAAGCGCGACCTCAGCGCCGGCGAGATCGTCGCGCAACTGCTGCAGGTCTGCTATCGGGAGGACGAGCGCACCCCCCGCGCCCGGTCGGAACTCGCCTCCTTCGACAACATCGTGGTCATGGGCATGGGCGAACCGCTCGCCAACTATGACGCGATCATCGGGGCGCTGACCATCGTGAACGCGGAATGGGGCCTGGGTTTCGGCGCCCGGCGGATCACGCTCAGCACCAGCGGCCTCGTGCCCAAGATTCTCAAGCTCGCCGACGAGCCGCTCGGCTTCCGGCTCGCGATCTCGCTCCACGGCGCCACCAACGAGGTGCGGGAGAAAATCATGCCGGTGAACAAGGCGTACCCCCTGGAGAAGCTGATTCCCGCGGTCCGAACCTTCTCCGAAAAGCACGGACGCATGGTGACGCTGGAGTTCATCCTGATCGAAGGGGTGAACGACTCCCTCGACCAGGCGGCGGCGCTGCGGGACATCGCCCGCGATCTGCACGCCCACGTGAACCTGATTCCCTATAACGCGGTCGAGGGGCTGCCCTGGAAACGTCCGTCCGTCACCCGCCAGGAAAAGTTCGCCGACGTGCTGCGCGCGGCCCGCGTCTCCGTGACGCTGCGACGCGAAAAAGGTCACGACATTGATGCCGCCTGCGGCCAGCTCCGCCTGCGGACGGAAAAGGAACGCGACGCCGCCGCGTAGGGCCATTTTGTATCCGGGCCTCGTGGACCGCGGGCGGCCCGCCCGCAACCGGGTCTCGATGCGGG
>JAEWKR010000193.1 GCA_023457715.1 Verrucomicrobiota bacterium | reverse complement strand
TCGAACATCGAACATCGAACATCGAACATCGAACATCGAACATCGAACATCGAACGAGTCCGCGGCTATCCGAACGTAGCGAGGAGCGCCAGCGATTCGATCGGCGGAGCCCGCGTTTTCGCCACGTCCCTCCTCGGATTTCGAATCGCTGGCGCTCTTCGCTACGCCCAAGCGCCTTCGTGTAGCGGTTCGGTGGCGAGATCGGACTACCGCCGGCGGAAAACCAGTTTTGCGGTGCGGGCGCCTTCGTTGCTTTCGATCATCAAGGTTCGGCCGTCGTCGAGGAGGGACCAGGTCGCTTTCGTGATCGACTTGCCTCCTGGAGCGCCGGGCGCCGCGGTCGTCGTTTCGAAGACGAGCGAGGCTTTTGCACCACGCTGCACGCGCGTCGAACGGGTGCTGTTGTTCACCTTCGCTTCCGCCGCCGGGCCGTCGATCGTGAAATGGTCGTCGTGGCTGCGGTCCTCGGCGAATTCGACAATCGTGGTGCTGCGTACGCGCAGATCATCGCCGAGCTGGTTCACCTCCAGCCGGGCCGGTGAAGAGGCGGCTCCGCGGGTAAACTGGCTGGCGCTGTCGTCGATCAGCCACTCGCCGGTGAAGTTCGATTTTGAGGCGAGGGCGACCGGAGGCAGGCCGAGGTCCTGACGGTATTTCTTCGTCAGGGGTCCGTATTCGGCATCGTCGAGATTCACCACGCGCGGCGACGCAAAAAGGGTGTCGTACGTCGGCCGCGGCGCGTTGCGGGTCATGCCGGCCCACACGACGAAGAACGTCCACTTGGGCTGGCGTTCCAGGATCTCCAGCGCGGGGGGATTGCCGACCTCGGCCAGCGCGAGGGGTTTGCCCTGCGAGAGTTTCTCCAGGCTGTCGTAATATTTCTGGGCGAAGTCGTTCCCGTAAACGTCCAGCCCGAGCACGTCGACAAACTCGAGTCCCGGCCAGTACTTCTCGTGTTCCATGCCCGGCCGGCTCACGCGGTCCACGCTCCACACCCAGACGAGGTTCTTCAGGCCGTGATGATTCACGAGGCGGTCATGGATCTGCTTGTAGAGCGCCGCGGTGTCCGCGCCGCGTCCGCCCCACCAGAACCAGTCCCCGTTCATCTCATGGTAGGGGCGCCAGAGTACCGGCACTTTCGCCAGTTGGAGTTCCTTGAGCGGCACGGCGATGGCGTCGACCTGGGCCGCCCATTTGGCGTGCAGGGCGGTACCCGGCGTGAGGACGTCGCGGAACTGCGCATCGAGCAGCTTGCCCTGCACACTGCGGAGCGCCTTCGGATCGGCTCCGGGCAGCGGCGCGAAGGTGATGGGCTCGTCCGCGGTCGGCGGCACCGCATGCCAGCAGATCGTGACGATGGCGCCGAGCCGGTGCTGGCGAATCGATTCCTGCACGATGTCGGGCCGGGCGAGGTAGGAGTCGGTGTCCCCGGGTTTGGCGTGTCCGAAATCGGTACTGAAGACGGCCGGCATCGCGCCGGTGTACCGCGCGGCGAACCGGGTGTTGCGATCCTTGATGTTGGGGTAGTTGTGCTGGCCCGTGAGCGTGTGCTTGCCGGAGAGATCGTAGAGCAGCTCCAGCAAGGCGCGCGCTTCAGGGGTGGCGCCCGGGGTCACGGGCTCGCGGGACCCGGGGGTGGCGGCCGTGAGGAGCGCGGAGGAAACGGCGAGACCGGCAACCAGCACGCGGCAGAAGGAAAGGAAGGTCATGGCGTCAGCGGCAAAGCGACACATGAAGGCGGGTGCGCGCAAGCGCCGGGGATTGAGAGTCGTGCGTTTCCAGTTGAGGGCCGGACGCGCGCCGCGACCTCCCCCGCTCTGCCTGGGAGGGGGAGTAGGGCAGGCCGGGGTGCAAATAAGGTATGATTACGTAGGGCTTAACTTTTGCATCGTGGCGGCGGCGGCGACCGCAAAACTGCGCCCCGTTCCTGTGACGACCCCACGCCGCATTCTCATCGTCGAACAGGAGGCCACCATCGCGGACGATCTGCGACACGGTCTCCAGTCGCTCGCCTATGATGTGACGGGAACGGTCAGCACGGCGGCAGAGGCGCTGAGGCTCACCGGCTCAGCCCGCCCGGATGTTGTCCTGGTCGACATTTCGCGCCGGCGCGGCGACCAGGGCGTGCAGGCGGCGCGGGAGATCGCGGAGAATTGCCCGGTACCCGTCGTGTTGCTGGCGGCTGACTCGACTCCCTCTACGTCTGCCGGGACCGCCGGGGCCCCGGCGCACGGTTTCCTGGTGAAGCCCTTCACGGTGGACGCCCTGCGCACGACCATCGACACGGCCTTTTACCGCCATGGCATGAGCGACCAGCTGCGTCGCCTGGAGGAACGGCGCACGCTCGAAACGAAGCTGCACGAAACGCAGAAGCTCGAGAGCCTCGGGCTGCTGGCCGGCGGCATCGCGCATGATTTCAACAATCTGCTGACCGCGATCCTCGGCAACACCGAGGTGGCGGAGACGGAACTGCCCGCCGGGTCGCCCGTGCTGGAGCATCTCGATGCGGTCAAGCGTGCGGCGCGTCGGGCCACGGAACTGTGCCGCCAGATGCTCGCGTATGCGGGGCAGGGCGCGTATTTCCCGGCGTGTCTCAACGTGACGGATCTTATCCGGGCCACGATGCCGGTGCTGGAAAACGCGGTGGGCCGGTCGGCGCAACTGCGTTGCAAGCTCACGGAAGAACTTCCGCGGGTGAACGTCGACCGCGCGCAGCTGCAGCAGGTCCTGCTCTATCTGGTGACGAATGCGGCCGAGTCGTTCGATTACGGAGTCGGAGTCGTCAACGTCAGCACCGGCGTGGTGAGTCGCGCGCCCGGCATGTTCCGGTGTGCCGTGGTCGTGCCGCCGGAAACCGCCGCGGAATTCGTCGTGATCGAAGTCCAGGACAACGGCCCGGGGATCGAACCCGATACGCTGAAACGAATCTGGGATCCCTTCTTTTCGACGAAATTCGCCGGTCGCGGGCTGGGTCTGCCGGCGGTCCACGGCATCGTGCGCACCGCGGGCGGCGGCATCATGGTCGACAGCCGGCGCGGGATCGGCAGCACGTTTCGCATTTTCCTGCCGACCGTGGCGAAGGAGACCGCGGTCGAACCCGCGGGAGTGCGGGACGCGACACCGCCGGCTCCGGGCGCCGGCATGCGCGGGTGGGTGCTGATCGTGGACGATGAAGAATCGATCCGGAAGCTGCTCGAGCGGACCATGCCGCTGTTCGGGTTGTCCGGCGTGGCGGTGGCCACCGCCGAGGCGGCCGTGGCGGCATTGCAGGTGAAGCCCCGGGCGGAACGGGTGCTCCTGGACGCGACGATGCCGGGCATCGACACCGCCGCCCTCGCCCGGACGATGCAGAGCACGCACCCTACGCTCCCGATTGTCCTGATGAGCGGCTACATCGAGGCCCACACCTCGGGCCGGTTCAAGGACATCGCTTTTGCCGGGTTTCTGCAGAAACCGTTCACGCGCGAGGAAGTGGGGCGGGCGATGAAGGCCGCGCCGCCCCGCGCGAAGTAGGCTGCGTCACGCTTGCGGATCCGGGCGGGGTCCGTTTTCGTGGGCCGCTCATGATTTCGTTGCACGAAGGCAAGGGGGCGCGCGCCAAGAAGCCGCCTGAGCGGGTGTTCACGTTGCGCCTCACCGTGGTGGGGTGTCAGCCCCGGATCTGGCGCCGGCTGCTCGTGCGCGAGTCGATGTGGCTATCCCGGCTGCACGACACCATCCAGATTCTCTTCGACTGGTTCGACTACCAGACCCATGCCTTCAACCTCGACGATCTGCGTTTCGGGAATCCTCTGAAACGGGACGAGCTTACGATCGACGATGACCGTGACGTCACGCTGGCCGACGTGGACCTGGAGCAGCGCGAGCGCTTCACCTACGGCTATCATTTTGGCGAGGGCTGGCAGATCGAGATCAAGGTCGAGAAGACGGCGGCGGTCGACAAAGGCGTTCATTATCCGCTGTGCATCGGCGGCGAGCGCGCCGGACCGCCGGAGGATTGCGGCGGCCTGGAGGCATTCCATGACATGCTCGCGTGCATCAAGGAGCCGCACACCGACCTCGGCCGGGAGTGGATCGACTGGCTCGGGCCCGACTACAATCCCGATCTCTGCGATCTGGAGAAGATCAACAAGGGGCTGAGGAAGCTGGGGAAGTAGCCCGCTTCGCGGGCATTTCAGATTTCAGATTTCAAAATTTCAGATCGCCGAACCTCGAACCTGAAGCCGATTTTGCCACCGAGGGCCCATCAGAGCCGGAGGCTGGCACTGCGACTTTCGTGTTCGAATGCGCGCAACGCCCCCGTCCGTTCTGAAATCTGAAATTTGAAATCTGAAATCTCCGCGCAGCGGAGCTTCACTGATTTCCCCGATACACCGGCGCGGGGAAGAAGGGCGCGAGTGCGTCGATGACGGGCTTCAAGAACCGCGGCTCGGTGCGGGTCTGGGTCCAGTGCAGGATCAACACCACGAGCATGAGTCCGAGCACCAGGTACACGAGCGCCGGGCTGATGCTGCGCAGGAAGCGATAGAAACTGATCACCATCAGCACCAGGACGAAGCCGCAGAGGATCGTCAGAAAGTGGTGCTGGGCGAAGAGTTGCTTCACGGATACCCAGAGGGGTTCAAGTCCGCGCGCGGCCGTTTCCAGTGGTTTCATTCAGGTAGGGGAGACAGACTCGGTAAGGGGCGGCTGAGTTCATGGGGATCAACCTGCTGCATGCGAATCAGAAGCCCGTCATGGGATTGTAAAGCTGCGGGCGAGGCTTGAATCGCAACCGGATGTCGCCTGACTCCACCCCGTACCATTTCCCATGCCTTCTTCCCGAGTTTTTTTCTGGTCGCTGTTGTTTTGCACGGCGGCCGTGGGCTGGTGGTCGCTTCCGTCACAACCGCAGACGGTTGCGGGAGTGCAGTCGCCCCGCCCGGCCGCACCGGCCGACGGCGTTGAGCGGGCGCCGGTTTCGCCCGGTCCCACCGTGACCCCCGCGGAGCGGCCGCTGTTCTCCTTCGCCTCGCCCCGCGACGCGGCGGAGCTCACCGCGGAGCAACCGGTCCCGGCGCGGGAGGTGCACTACGTCGAGATCGATCACGCGCTTGTCGCCGGCAAGCGCTCGCCGTTCTGGGAGCGCTCCGGCCGCGTGCTCCTGCCGCTGCCTGAGGGTGGGCAACTGGTGGTCCGCGTCGCCGCCAGTGAGATGATGGCGCCCGGGCGCTTCACGAGCACGGGTGAGGTCGAGGGCGCGATCGGAAGCCGCGTCGTCATGGCCTACAATCAGGGCTTTCTCACCGCCTCCATCGAGACGCTGGACCGCACTTTTGTCCTGCGTCCGGCCACCGAGCGGCTCACCCAGTTCTTCGAGGTGGATCCCGCGCAGGTGGGATCCTGCGGCGGCGGGCTGCCTCCGGTCGTGGATGCCAGCGTTCTCGCGCGGGCCGCGGCGCGTAAGCAGGCCGCGTCGCTGCCGGTGACCGCCGCGAGTGTCCGCTCCGAGAACGGAGCCGCGGGCGGCGAACCCATGCCCGTGGCGGGCGCGGCGGAGGGCCAGGCCCAGGCGGAGGTCCACGTCCTGATGGCCTTCACGCAGTCCGTGAAGTCCTCGCTGTCCGCGTCGGCGCGACTGGCGGCAATGCAGAGCGAGTGCGATGCCGCCATCGGCAAGGTGAATGCCGCGTTCGCCTCGAGCGAAATCACGGCGCGGGTGCGGCTCGTGAAGGTGGTGCAGACCCAGTACGACGAATCGTTGAGTGCCGGTCAGAGCGTGCTCGATGATGCGCTCACGGCATTGCAGAAGCCGGCCGACGGGAAGATGGACGAACTGCACGGGCTGCGCGACACGGTCGGCGCCGACGTCGTGTGCCTCATCGTCAATCGGGAGACCAGCGGCGGCACGATCGGGCTCGGTTACATCATGGATTCGCCGTCGGTCGTTGACGGGTCATTCCCGGCTTACAACGAGCAGTATGCGTTCGCCGCGGTGCAATATAACATGGTTGCGGGCACCGAAGTGGTGGCGCACGAACTGGGCCACGTATTTGGGTGCGCGCATGCCCGGGGCGACCCGGGCGCGGGCGACGGTGGGGCGTTCAGCTACAGCTACGGGCACCGCTTCTGGGGCAAGGATGGACGCCAGTATCGTGACATCATGGCGTACGATCCCGGCACGCGCATCGGGCAGTTTTCAAATCCCAACGTCCTCGCCCCTGCGCCCGTTTCGACCGCCACCGGGGTGTCGCTCGGTTCGGCCGACGAGGCCAACGCCGCGCTGACGATTGAAAAGACCGCCTTCGAACTCGCCGCGTACCGGTTGCAGAAGGTGGAGACGCCGGCAGGCAGCCTGATCAATGTGTCCACGCGCGCCTACGTGGGCACGGACGCGCAGGTGCTGATCGCCGGGTTCTGGATCGATGGCGCGCAGCCGAAGCGCGTGCTGGTGCGGGCGGCCGGTCCGGCGCTCGCGGCTTACGGCGTGCCGAACGTGCTCGCGAATCCGAAGCTCGATGTCCTCACCGGCAGCGCGCTGGTGGGCGGCAACGACAACTGGGGCACCCAGTCCGGCGGGCTGGCTGCCGCGGAGGTGGCCACCGTGTCGCAGCAGGTCGGCGCCTTTGGCTTTGCCGCCGGCAGTGCCGACGCCGCGACCGTCCTGACGCTGGCGCCCGGTGGTTACACGGCGATCGTCTCGGGGGTGGGCTCCACGACCGGCTCCGCGCTCGTTGAGGTGTACGACATCGACCGCGCGAACAACAAAGTCGTGAACATCTCGACCCGCGGCTACGCGGACAAGGGGAAGGAAATGTTCGGCGGCTTCGTGGTGCAGGGCGACGCGGGCACCACCAAGCGCGTGCTGATCCGGGTGCTCGGGCCGACGCTCAGGAATTTCGGGGTCACCGGCGAGATGCTCGATCCCTTCCTGTCGCTCCACAACGCGGCCGGGGAGCGGCTGCACGCCAACGACGACTGGAGCACGGGCACCGTGTCGGGCACCATTGGCACCGTCCCCGATTTCGAGCCGCACGTGAAAACCTATTCTGAAAAGGAGATTCATGCGACGGGGAAAGCACCGTCCAATCGCCGCGAACCCGCGATGCTCGTGGACCTCGCGCCCGGCAGCTACACCGTGATCGTGAAGCCCTTCGAGTATGACGATCCGGAAGATCCGCAGTTGCCGGAGCCCGGCGTCGCGATCGTCGAAGTGTACGAGATACAGCCGTAAGGTGGGTACGGCGGGGCTGGGACGAGGGCGGTGCTTCAGACCGCCGTTTGTTTGATCGCGATCAAGGCAGGGCGCGCTCGACTCTGTTAAGGTCGGCGCATGCAAATGGCGGGGACAATGGATCAGGGCGGTCGAGTCTCATGGCGACACACGGTCTGGCCGAAGGAACACGGCAGCTGGTCACTGGCGTTTGAGCCGCTGGCCCTGGGCTTGCTGGCGGCGCCTTCGCCTGCGGGCGCGGCGCTGGGAGTCGCGGTGGCGGCCGGTTTCTTCTGCCGGCGGCCGCTCCGGATTGCCCTCGCCGACAAGTCGGCGGCACGCCGGCGTGCGGCACGCACCGCGGTGCTGCTGTGCGCAGCGGTGGCGCTGGCGGCCCTGGCGGTCGCAGTCTCCATGGGCGGTGTCGCCTGGATGATCTGGTTGCTGCCCACCGTGATCGGCGGCGTGGCGTTCCTGAATTTCGATTTGAAGCAGGCGGGTCGTGAACAGCAGGCGGAGGTGGCGGGAGCCTTCGCCTTCGCGTGGCTGCCCGCGGTGTTTGCGGCGCTCGCCGGCTGGCCGTTTGCCGCCGCCGTTGCGCTCGGTGCGATCATGCTGGCCCGTTCGGTCCCGACGGTCCTGGCGGTGCGGTCCGCCGTTCGCGCGAGAAAAACGAAAACCGCGCCGGCGCGCTGGCCCGTCCTGGTCGCGGGTCTGGCGCTGGCGCTCGTGACCGGGTTTGCGCTGGCCGGCGCCGCGCCGCGGCTGGCGGTCGTGGCCACGGCGGTGCTGGCCGTTCGCGCTTTTCTGTTGCTGGTCTGGCCGCGTCCGCTGCTCCGCGCTTCGACGCTCGGCATGATCGAGGCCATTCTCGGCCTCGGGTTCGTTGCGGCCGTGGGCTTCAGTCGTTAGCGTACTCGCCATGGCTTCCGACCCACCGCGCAAGACCAGGATCCGCCACCTGGATGTCCGCACGCTGATCGCGAACGGCGAAGAACCGTTTCCGCACGTGATGGCGCTCGTCCAGGCGACCGGCCCGGGTGAGGGGTTCACGCTGGTCACGCCTTTTATTCCCGCTCCGCTGATCGAGCGGCTCCAGTCCGAAGGCTACGCGGTGCGGCCGGCGGCCCGGGGCGACGGCACGTGGGAGACGCATTTCCAACGGCCGGCGGGGTGAGCGCACCGGCGAACCAACCGACAAGGCATTCCGCCTGAAGGCGGGACAACTTACCAAAGCCACGGACCGAGGCTCGGGTATGTAGTCCTCCCTTCAGGGGAACGGTCGGACCGGATCGCTCAATGAATTCCCTTTTGCATTTTAATCATGAAATCATCCGCTGTTCTTAATCCGGCCGAGGCCGGCACGGTAACGTTGAACGAGGTCGCCCAGGTGGTTGGCCACGGTATCGTCAGCCGGACCCTGCTGGCCACGCCCGAGCTGCGCTCGGTGTGGTTCAGCTTCGCGCCGGAGCAGGCGCTGACGGAACACACGAGCACGTCGCGCGCCGTGATTCAGATCCTCACCGGCGAATGCGAGTTCTCCGTCAACGGCACGCCGCAGCTCCTGCGGGCCGGCCAGTTGCTGCACCTGCCGCCGAATGTGCCGCACGCCGTGCGAGCCGTGACGGCGATGACGATGCTGCTGGTGCTGGCCCCGGAGCGGAAAGGGTGAGGGACGGGGAGCGAACGTCGAACGTCGAACGTCGAACATCGAACATCGAACATCGAACATCGAACATCGAACATCGAACATCGAACATCGAACATCGAACATCGAACATCGAACATCGAACATCGAACATCGAACCGATGGGCGGCTGCCAGAATGTAGCGAAGAGCGCCAGC
>JAEWKR010000192.1 GCA_023457715.1 Verrucomicrobiota bacterium | reverse complement strand
GGGCGCCCCGGGGCCCCCCGGGGCCCGCGCGGGGGGGCGCCCCGCCCGTATCCGTCGCGGGTGGTGGAGGCGAGAACCGGCCAGGGGGAATGGGGTTGCGGCGAGGCGTCATTGCGAAGGCGGCCATCACCGTAACTGAACATCCCAAACTTTCGAGCGCCGGGCGGTCTTCCCGTCCTCGGTCGTCACTTCCAGCACGGTGACAAAACTTCCGGGCTGCTTGAACGCATGGATCGGATGCTGCTCTTCCGACGTCGTCCCGTCTCCGAAGTCCCAAGCCCAACGCGCGACCGGCCCGACCGATTCGTCCTTGAAGGCCACCAGCCGCCGATCGTGATCCACCACCCGGAAGGACCACCGCGCCTCGAACGCGGGTACATGCTCAGGCTCGAGCGGCATCAGCTTGAAGGCGCAAAGCGAGGAGGCGTCACCATACGCATGGTGCTGGCGGGACAAATTCCAGAAGCCTGAACTGCCGCGCGCCGCCACGTCGTCGTAATCGATCACGATCAGTCCCAGCCCGATCAGCTTGTTCTCCCGCAGGACCGACTCCACCGCGCGCTCCGGGCCCTCCGGCCCAGCGTAATCGAACGGAGTGATCCAGAACTCGAGGACAACCTTGCCCGGCTCGCCGGGCCTGACGTCGTGGCGGCAAACCGCATTTGCCCAAGGCATTTCCTTGGTCCAACTCGCCGCGTTCCAGGACAGCGCCCAGTCTTTCCCCTCCGCGGGCGTGAAGATGTGATAATTCTGCGCGTGCGCCCCGTGGCTGGCCCAGTGGGCTTCCGCGACCGAGAGGCGATCGTCCGACCGTACCGCCATCTCGCTCACGTTCTTCGTCGTCCAGAATTCCTTGTGCCCTTTGTCGAGCAGGGGGCCGCCCGACGCATCACCGTCGACGATGATTTCAAACGTGTCGTTGTGCAGCCCGGGCAGACTGAAATCCCAGTAGTCGTCAGTGGCTTCGTAGAGGAAATACAGCCGGTTCAACCCCTTCACCCAGCCCACGCGCACCGCGACGTCGAGCGTGCCCGGTTTGGAGGGTCGCCTGCTCTCATTGACAAACTGCTCCGTGCGGACCGCGTAACGGTCCGGCACCATCGCCCAATCCGATGGATCGCCGTCCACGCGCGGGATCTTGTCCGCGGGAAACTGATACACCTGAAACGTGACCTCCGGCCGGTCGAAGGCGTGGAGGGTGGCGGCGACGACCCACCAGGCGAGGACGGCTCGGACGATCCGGGACGCTTGCGCTCCCGGGACAACCCCGGCCGATCGACAAAGAGACATCACGTTCATGGTGAGAGAGGTTTCCAGCTGAGCACGCCGACCGGCTCGGGCGGCACGGCGGCCGCGCTCGCATCGTTGCCATCCCCCTGCTCCACGCGTTGGAGCAGCATCCGCAGCGTGCCGCTCTCCGCCCAGGCGGTCGGGTCGTACGAGGGCTCCCAGGCGCCGACCGGACTCGCGGTGAGCTCAGTCAGCTTCCAAGGCGGCTCCAGCCCGGTGGCGCTCGACACGGCGAGCACCTTCGCCCCGCGACGGTCGTCCCGGTACACCAGGTGCGCCCGGGCCTGCGCCCCCGCACCCTGCAGCAGCAGGAGGCCGCGCGACATTGGCGGCCGCTTTGTGCCGGCGCCGGCCAACGCGAAGGGCGCGCGCGGGTGATCGATGGGGGTGACGGTCCAGGTCGACTCGCTGGCGCTCCCCGCTACATGGAGAGGCTCCGGGTGTAGCGGGGAGCGCCAGCGAGACGACACGATGTGGAACTGAGGCGCTGCCTCCGGCGTCGGCGACCAGTACGACATCAGGTGGGGAACACCCTCCGCATCCACCTCCACCACCGGCGAATTCATCAGGTTGTGACGGGGGGGAATGCGGACGGCATACTCCGCGGTCGCCGCCGTGATCGGCAGAGCGAGCGGCTCGCCGCGCGAGGTCGTCCACGTGCGTCCGCCATCGGTCGACCGGGCGTAACACAGATCGTGATTGGTCGCCACGTCCGGCGAATCGCGCCAGATCCAGGCGAGGTGCAGCCCTCCCTGCGCATCGACGTTCATGCCCCAGTACGGACTGCGCACGCCTTCGCCATCGATCAGATTGGGCTGCACTTGGGTCCAACGACGCACCTTGGTCTCATAGCGGTTCAGCACCAGTGCCCCTCTGCCCGAACGGCCATCCCGGTACAGGAAGTAGAGATCGCCCTCGCCGGTGCGGAAAAACTGGGGATAGGTCACCTGCCCTTCGCGTTGTCCCGTCATCGGCTGCGGGGGCAGCAGTTCGAGCCCACCCGGCGCCTTGCCGCGGGCATAGTTCAGCGGATTGCCATGGTGATCCCACGCCACGTGCACGTAGCCGTCGCCGTCGACCACGAGGCTGATCGCGTTGTGCGCATCGGCGACGTTGCCCTGGTGCTCGGATTGGAGCGTCTCCCAGATGATGACCGGAGTACCGGCTGAAGCCGGCGGTACGCGGCGCCGCGCCAGCACCATGAAACCCGCCGCATCGTAGAAGCCGGCATACTGCGTGTCGCCGTGCGTGAACAGCGTCTGCCGCACATTCGCCACGACGTTGACCGAACTCCCCGCGTAGGCCGCGTCCAGGATCGGGACGATCTCTGCTCCGCCTGCCGTGAGGGGCACGGCCGCCGGCGCCGTCACGACAAACGCCAGTCCAAGCGCCAGACCGAGGTATGAGTATGTCGTCCCGCGTTTACGCGGAATGACTTGGACGGTGTGCGCCGAACTCTTCCGCGTGCAGGCGGGACTACGTACCCAAGCACCACGGATCAGAACGGGTTTCGATCCGAGAGTTTCGTCATTCATCTTTTTGCGACTTCTGCGCCTTCTTGCGGCTATCCCTTCCGGTTTGGCTCCACGCTCGGCCAACCTGTCTCATCCCAAGTCAGCGTTTCGATCCGCAACTTCGAGCGCCCTTCGTCGGCGGCGTCGTAGGCGTGAAACACGAGGTAGTCGGTCTCATCGAAGCGATACACGCTGCAGTGGCCAAGCCCGTACCAATGCTTGTCCCCCTCCAGCAACAAGGTGCCCCCACCGCGATCCAGGCGCTTCCCGTCCCGATCGACATACGGCCCCGAGACCTTCTTCGAACGACCGACGATCATCTTGTAATCGCTCTTGGGGCCCCGACAGCAGTAGTCGATCGACGCAAAGAGGTAGTACTCCCCGTCACGCTCGAAGATGAACGGCGCCTCAATGGCATTGCCCCCCGCATCCACAGGATTACCCGTGGGCGCCGCGGGATTGGGCGCCGAAGGATCGGCTTTGCGGCTCGCAATCGTCGGAAGCGTCGCCGGATCGTCGGCAACTGTGATCAGGTCGGGCGTGAGCCGCGCCAGCTTCAATCCATCCCAGAACGATCCGAACGCCATATACGGCCTGCCGTCGCGATCGAACGCGACCGCCGGATCGATGGCATTCCAGTTTGTCACGCCGGGGATCGACTGGATGACCTTGCCATGGTCCGTCCAGCGGAACCGCGGATCCGTCGGGTCGAGCGTCACGTTGGACGCCACCCCGATGCACGAGGTGTTCTTTCCGAACGCCGAAACCGAGTAGTAGAGATAGTACCTGCCTTGGTGGTGCACGATATCCGGCGCCCAGATATGGCCCTTGAACGTCGGGACTGCCTCCACCGCCCACGCCGGTGGCTCGCTGAAAACCGCTTTCTCGCGGGTCCAGGTTTTGAGATCGGCCGACGACCACACGGCGATGCCCATGCCGGTGGCGAAGAGGTAGTACCTTCCGCCGTCCCGCGCCATCACCGGATCGTGGATACCGACCCGGGCCGTCGGAACCTGCAGCGCCGGCGGAGCCGCCAGCCGGAGCTCCGTCGGTTCGTCGCGGTTCGCCGTCAACCACCCGTCGTGTTCCCGGAGTTCCACGACCTGGATGGAGCTGCGTCGCAACTCGAGCGAATCCTTGTCCTGCGGCGTGATCGTTCCCGCTCGGCCGGGATGAGTGAAATAGAAGCAGTACGCGCGATCGCCGTTCACCACGACACCGGCATGGCCGCCGTTCACGCCGTCATCCGCCCCGTTGCCGGGACGATCGAGCAGCAACGATGGCTGCTGGGACCAGGTGTCGAGATCGTCGGAGCGATAAACGCCGAGTCCTTTCCAGGTGTCGACCAGCATCCAGGCGCGGCCCTTCCAGCGAAACACGTACGGGCCCTCGCCACGCGCGTTGATGGAGGTGACCTTGCCGCGATCCTGCCAGGTTCTCAGGTCCGCACTGTCCGCAAAGTAGATCGATTTCCCATCGCGCTCGTTGTTGTACCACATCCGCCATCGACCGTCCGGCAGCGGGAACACACAGGCATCGATCACCCGGTCGGACGCCAGCGAGAGCGTCGACCGATAGCGCCAGGTGCGGAGGTCGTGGCTGGTCAGGTGCGCGATCACCCGGGGGTGTTGCCAGTTTTCGAACACGCCCGGCACGATCGTCAGGTACATGTGGTGCGTGCCGTCGGGCGCCGTGATCACATCCGGTGCCCAGAACGTGGGTTGCGCGCTCGCGACGGCGGAGGGAACATCGATCTTCGCATCCCCGAGCCGCGACCAGGTGACGCCTCCATCGGCGGATTCGGCAATCCCGATCGGTGTGCCGTGCACCCAGGCCACCCCCGACAGCCTTGGGACGTTCGCCCGGCGGTTCGTGTAAAACATCCACCAGCGCTGGACGTGCGGATTCCAGATGACCACGGGGTCGGCGGCCCCGTCGAACACCGGGTCACGATACAAGGGCTTGGCGGCAATCGATGCGGGCGGGCCGCCCGCGGTCCAACGATCCCCTGGATCGCGGGCGGCCCGCCCGCCCTGGCCATGGCAGCCGGAAAGAACGACGGAAAGCACGGCAGCGGCGGCAAACCAAAGAGCGCGTCTCAGCATGGGGCAAAAGGGGACGCCTCAAGCACACCCCACCCTCACGACTTCGCAAGGCAGACCCGGCCTGACGGTCGGGCAAGGGCCGGCTGCGCCGGTATTTCAGATTTCAAATTTCAGATTGCAGATCCCCGCAGACGACGCCCGCGCGAAGGATTCGGCATTTGAAATTTGAAATCTGAAATCTGAAATGCCCGCGCAGCGGGCTAGTCCACCTCGTAGATTTCAGCCAAGGCTTCGCCGGCGGCGGTCGGCGTGGTCACCTGCACCGTATAGAGCCCTGGATCGAGAGTCATCAGCAGCGCGGAATCACGGCTGTTGGCGGCAAAGGGGAAGGCCAGGACGGCCGCCCCCGCGGCGGTCAGCGCTGCTTCCGCGTTCGCCGCGGCCCAGCCCGCGTTGAATGCCAGCGCCGCGCCGGTGCGGGGATAAAGAACAAGCTGCGGATCCCGCAGGGCCCCGGCCACGCCATACGGAATCAGGGCCGGGCCGGCCCCGCGCAGGAGCAGCGTGCGCCGCCCCTCGCCGCCCAGCACAAATCCCATCACCAGCGTCGCCGCCTCCTGGCCCGCGTTCGCCCGCACCGACACGTTCACAAAACGGCTCGTGGCCGCGACCCCGTCCGCATCGTAAACCTCCAGCAGGACGATTCCGCTGGTCGTGCCGACGCCGCTGACATGCACCGAGTACGCATGACCCGCCTCCAGCGTGGCCAAAAGCGCGGCATCCTTGCTTCCCGTTTCCAGAGGAAACGCCCCCACGGCATCCCCGGCGGTGCCCATGGCCTGCGCGTCCCAGTTGTCGTTCTCCGCCACCACCGTGCCGCCGCGATACACGCGCAGCGACGGATCCGAATGCGGACCCGCGACTCCGTAACTGCCCAGGGTGGGCCCCACGGCGCGGATCAACACTTGCTTCGAGCCGGTGCCGAGGATGAAGAAGCTGGGCACAACGGTCTGCCCCGCCCGCACCTCAGTCCGGCACGACATGTTGACCAGCCGGCTGGCGGAGGAGCCGACGGTGACGTTCGCCGAACGGGACTCCACCGTGCCCTCGGCGTTCACGACGCGCACGCGATAGCTTCCCGCCTGCGCGTCCGTCATTCCGGACACCGTCAGCGTGGGCTGCGTCGCCCCGGCGATAGTCTCTCCGTTGCGCGACCATTGATAGGTGTTCGCCACGCCGGTGGCCCGCGCTTGCAACCGCAGCGTTCCACCCGGCACCACCGCCCGGTCTTCGGGTTCGGTCACGATCGTGGGCGCTCCCGCCTCGAAGCGCCACCAGTCCACCAGCAGCCCCGCGCCGGCCGCATACACGAGATACAGGTCCTGCTTCCCGTCGGCGCCCGCGACGGTCGTCTGCTGCAGTGCGCTCGTGGCGGCAACCTCCAGCGTGCCCAGCAGGGTGCCGGTGGGACTGCCCAGACGCAGTTCCAGCCGCCCTCCGGCCGCGGCAGCGAGGACCCGGGCCGTGAAGCCCTTCGCCCCGCCTCCACCGAAATCGACCCCCTGCACGCGAAGCCAGGAACCGGCCGCGGCGAATCGCACCGCCATCCCGCCTTCCTCCGATGCCTCGGTCTCGATCCCGTTCTGGGCCTGCGTTGTTTCCGCCTCGACGCGTCGATACGGATCGACCGCGCCGACCTGGGGCACGCCGTTGGCGGTGTAGGCGATCTGCCGGATCGTGCCATCCTCGTTATATTCGAGTTTCTCGAGGGCGATATTGCGCCGGTAGACGGGCGGAATGCCCGCCTGCATCGCCACCACCCGGTTATGATACGCGTGATACCAGCTCCCGTGCAGCTCGAAGATCGCCGCGTGATTGTTGTTGTTGTTGCTCGGCGGCTGCCCCGCGACGATTCCGCGATAGGTGTAACCCGAGGTGGGACTGGACGAGGTCAGGTAATCGATCCGCAGCCCGCCCGCCGTGTTGGTGGAGTATGACAGGTAATAAAGGCCGTTTCGTTTGTGCAGGTAGGACGCCTCGAAGTAGTTCGGGGCGCTGAGCGCGACGGCCGGTCCATCCGTGCTGATCATGTCGGCGTTGAGCTTGATGATCCGGACATTGCTCTCGCCGTTGCCACCGAACGAAAGATACGCCTGCCCGTCGTCATCAATCATCACCGACGGATCGAAAACCCACATGTTCGTCGCCGGCAGCACGCCCGGCGTCGCCGAGGTGATCAGCGCCCGGCCCCGCGCATCGTAGAACGGACCGACCGGCGACCGGCTTTTCGCGACGCCGATGCCCGAGGCATTGTTGCTGAAATAAAGAAAGAATTCGCCATTGCGGTGGATCACCGCCGGAGCCCAGGAATGCCGCGCCCACGTCGCCTGGTCGGGGACCGTGAAGACCACCCCGTGATCGGTCCAGTTCTTGAGGTCCGAACTGGAGACACAGACGAGCGACTTCATCTCGTAGCCCCCCGCGGTCGCATTCTCGTCGTCGTTCGAGCAGTAGAGGTACACCCGGCCCTCGTGGACCATCGCGGTCGGGTCGGCGAGATAGCGATGGGAGACGATCGGTGCATCGGCGCGCACGATTGCGGCGGCGGACGCGAGGCCAACAAATACGAGCAGGCGTAGCAGAGCCATGACGGGGTTTCGGGGCATGGGGATATTTTGCCGGCCGTAACGACCGCACAAAAGATCAACCCGTTGGGAAATCCACGTGACGGTAATTTTGGTCCCAAAACCTATGACTGTGGGTATAGGATAGCCCCCCTCCGGCTCGTGCTCGTGCTCGTGCTCGTGCTCGTGCTCGTACTCGTACTCGTACTCGTGCTCGTGCTCGTGCTCGTGCTCGTGCTCGTACTCGTACTCGTGCTCGTGCTCTTAATCGTGCTCGTGCTCGAACTTGGGCATTGTTGCGGACCCGCCCCGCCCCCCCCCCCCCCCGAGCCACCCCCGCCACCCGCCC
>JAEWKR010000191.1 GCA_023457715.1 Verrucomicrobiota bacterium | reverse complement strand
GCCTCTGGCGATGCCCAGAGGGCAAGAACACTCAAATACCTAACCGCTAAAGCAAAGTCCCTTGGTTTAGCGCTCGTCCCTGACCCACTCACCAGCCCTGTTTCTTGAGAGTTTTGGGTTTTGGGTTCGGATGGGGAACCGCCAGCGGGCGGCCAACGTCGTCCCCTGGGACCCGTGCGGCCACCTCAGGCCATCAGCGCTTCGATCCGCTGTTTCGACTTCACCACGTCTTCGACCGCCACCCGCGGACTTAGCTCGAGCGTGAGCAGATGCTCGGGACGCCAGAAACGGCTGATCATCCTGAAGTCGATATGCCCCTCCCCCACCGGCTGGTGGTCGTGGCCGCCCGCATCCACGTCGTGCAGGTGAAAGCCCAGTATCCGGGGAGCCAGTTTCTCAAGATGTTCCTGATGCTTGAGCAGGCCCATGCCTTCCTTGATGTCGGCGTGGCCGGTGTCGTGCCAGTACCCGGCGGGAGCGTGGGGCGGAAGGCCGTCAAGGAGCTCCAGGTGATCCGCATCCAGCGGCAGCTCCTCGAACTTCTCGCGATTCTCGAAACCGAGTTTGAGGCCGCGTTGCGCGGCGTAGTCGAGGACCTCGCTGATGCTCTTCTTCGTCTGCTCCCAGAACGGCGGGAGCCGCTTGCGCAGCTTCGCAAGCGACTTCTCGAGCACTTGCCGGTATTCCGCATCCCCCGGATTTCGACCTGCCTCGGGGTAACGGCTCAGATGACGGCGGACATTCCGCGCGGGGTTGAACCAGAAGAACTTCACGCTGCCCAGGTGACAGACCAGGACGCGGGACTTCACCTGGGCGGCGAAGTCGATCGAACGCTTGGTGTGCCGGAGCCACTGATCATGCTCCCGGAACTCGGACGTCGACGGCTCGTAAAGGTTGGGCGCCGGCTGCACGTAACCGGTCGGCAGGGGGCAGAAATTATGCGTCGAGGAGACCTTGATCACGCCCTCCTCCACCGCACGCAACACCCCGGGTACCAGCGTGATCCTGATTCCGTGGCTCAGTTCGACGTATTCGAAACCGAGGTCTGCGATCTCCCGCAGCATGGCACGTCCATCGTTGTGGCGGTGCGAACACCAACTGGTGGACAGGGCGAGACTCGGCTTCACGCGGGGTAAGCTGAAAATGGGTACGAAAAATCAGCGGTCTTGCACGGCAAAAAACAAAAGCCGCGCTCCGTGGCGGTAGCGCGGCTGGACTCAGATCTTAAATCTGAAATTTGAAATCTGAAATGCCGGCGCAGCCGGCCAGCTCACTCCGCGTAACGGCGGCGCAGCATCTGGGTGAAGGCCTGGACCTTCTCCTTGCGGCGGCGCTTTTCGCAGGGCTTCTCGTAATAACGCTTCGCGCGAGTGCCTTTGATGATGTTCTCGCGATCGAGCTTCTTCTTCATGCGGCGCAGCGCACGGTCGATGGGCTCGTTCTTGCGAATCTTGATTTCGATAGCCATGTGAAGAGACGTAAACGGAAGGTGTGAACGGAAAAAGCTGGTTAATAGGCCAAGCCGGCCCGCTGCCGTCAACGGGAATTTTTACCGGCTTCGCCGGGATTTCAGATTTCAGATTTCAGGTCTGGCCACGTGAAATCGGAAACTCGACATCTGAAATCCCGCCGGAGGCGGTGCCCTACTCCGTCCGGAGCGCCTCCGTCGGGTTCACCTTGGAGGCACGCTGGGCGGGCAAGGCGCAGGCAACGGCCGCCGCGATCAGGAGGACGCCCGCGCTGACGGTGAACGCAGTCAGGTCGGTCCGGCTGATGCCAAACAGCTGGGATTGCAGGACTTGGCTGCCCAGCCAAGCCACCACCAGCCCGACGGCAATGCCAGGAATGGCGACGGCCAGTCCGCGCAACATCACATTGCGCAGCACATCGGAGCGTTGGGCCCCCAGCGCCATTCGGATCCCGATCTCCCGGGTGCGCTGACCCACAATGCAGGCGAGCACCCCGTAGATGCCAACGCTCGCGAGCAGGAGCGCAGTGGCAGCGAAGAAGACGAACAGCCCCATGCTGAACCGGCGGTCCGACGAAAAGCGGGAGACTCGCGTGGCCATGAGTTCGACGTCGAAGATGGGCTCGTCCGGCGCCACCGTCCGAATGGCCTCGCGCAGCGAGGCGAGCACCGACGACGGATCGCCGCGGGTTCGCACCGCGAGGTGCAACTGCATGGCGGCCGGCCACTGCGTCAGCAGTGAATAGTATTCGGGAAGTTCACCGCGATCCTGTCCCACCTGGGTGGTGTTGCCGACGATCCCGATGATCCGCGCGAGCGGCATCTTCAGGTCAGGCGAGCCGAGTCGGAAGGTCTTGCCCACCGCGTCTTCGCCGGGCCAGTAGCGCTCCGCCATCATGCGGCTGACGATCACATCGATGGTGAAGCCTTCAAAGATGCGGGCTATGCTCTCCATCGTCACCGGTTCACCCGGCGGGAAATGCGGTCGCGGTTCCCGGCCCGTGAAGAGTTCTCCCTGCAGCAACGGGATGCCCATGACCTTGAAATACTCCGGCGTCACCACGTGGATGTTGGCGCTGTCGTACTTGCCCGCCTCCGGCAGCGGCTTGTCGGGACGGTAGAACCAGTTGGTCGAGGTGTTCCAGGTGAACGGCAGCGAGGAGCAAACCGCGGCCGACTCGACCGCCGCCACGGTGCGGATCTGATCAAGCAGTGCCTCGTGATGGCGGACGAACGCCGCGGGATCCAGGGTCATGGCGGCCGCGGGCGGCGTCGCGACGCGCAACGTGAGCACGCGCTCCGTGCGCAATCCGGTCGGTACCGCCGAAAGCCGCTGGAGACTACGGATCAGCAATCCCGCCCCCACCAGCAACACGACCGCGAGGGCCACCTGCGTGAGGACCAGGACATCGGACAAATGATACCGGCCGAACACCGTTTTCAGGGTGGGACGCGTGTTCTTGAGCGCGTCGTTGGGGTTGGCGTGCGACAGCTGCCAGGCGGGCGCGAGGCCAAAACCAATGCCGGTCAGGAGCGTGAGCCCGACCACAAAACCGCCCACCCAGGCATCGAAACCGCCGGTGTCCTTCATGAGTTCGCGCATCTCCCACGGCGCGAGCCGCGCGACGAAATCATAGCCGAACCAGCCGATCGCCAGCCCCGCCGCCCCACCCGCGCCAGCGAGCAGCAGGCTCTCCACCAGCAACTTCCGAAAGAGATCCCGGCGCGTGGCCCCCAAGGCGGTTCGCACTGCCATCTCCCGCCGGCGCCCAAAGGAACGCGCGAGCAGCATGTTCGCGACATTCACGCAGGCAATGAGCAGCACCATGCCCACGGCGCCCAGGAGGAGGTACAGATTGCTCGTGGCGCTCCCCTGCAGGCGCTCCCGCAGCGGAATCACCGAGCCGCGAATTGACCCGTTGGCCTGGGGATACTCCTGCGCAAGACGCTGGCTGATCGCCGCGATCTGCGTATTCGCGGCCTCTGGCGTCACCCCCGGCTTCAAACGGGCGATGACCGACGTTCCATTGTGGTTCTCCCGCCGACGCATGAACTGCCGATCCACGTACGGTTCGATGGGCACGAACACGTCGGCATTCCGGTGGAAACGAAATTCCGGCGGCAGCACACCCGCCACGGTCGTCGAGGTCCCGCCGTGGACCACGGAGCGGCCCACGATGTCAGGGTCGCCCGCGAAGTAGCGTTGCCAGGCCTGGTGCGTGAGCCAAAGGACCGGGGGCGCCCCGACCTTGTCGTCCTCCGGACGCAGCTCCCGCCCCATCGCCATCGTCGTGCCGAGCACGCGGAAGAAGTCCTGCGAGACCTGCATCGACGTGATCTGCTCCGCGGTGGTGTCGGTCTTCAGCTTTGTGCCTTCGGAGCGGTAGATGGCGAGCCCGGTGAACACGTCCTGGCTGGCCCGCCAGTCCAGAAAGTTCGGGTACGACACGCTGATATCAGCGTTGCTGCCGTTGCCTTCCGCCACGTGGACGAGCTGGTCGGGCTCGGCATACGGCAAGGCCCGCAGCACGGTGGCGTTGACGAGACTGAAGATGGCCGTGTTTGAACCGATGCCCAGTGCGAGCGTGAGCACGACGAGGGCGGTGAAAGCCGGTGACTTCCGAAACATGCGCAGGGCCAGACGGAGATGGTTCATGGGCGTAAACCCATAACCCGATTGCGGGTCGGGAAGTTGCAGCCCGCTACGCGGAAAATTCAGACTTCACATTTCGGATTCAGATTTCGAAAGGCCTTGGTGCGGTCACGACAAGGCATCCACTCCGCGGCAGGGCGGCGAATCAGCCCGCCATCGGCACGCACTCCACCTTGCCGAACCCGCACGCTAAAGCTTGTGCGCTCTCCCAAACCCTCTTGTTTCCCACCCACCGCCTGTGCCGACCGTCGACAAGAACTTCGTCCACCTTCACGTCCACACGGACTACAGCCTGCTGGATGGCTGCTGCCGCATCGACCGGCTCATGAATCGCGCCGTCGAACTCGGGATGCCCGCGCTGGCATTGACCGACCATGGCAACCTGTACGGCGCCATCGAGTTCTACAACCAGGCCAAGGCCAAAGGCATCAAGCCGCTGATCGGGTGCGAACTGTATCTCGTCGAAACCTCGCGGCTGGAAAAGACCGGCCGCTCCGATGAGGGCAAATCCATCTTTCACCTGGGGCTGCTGGCGAAGAACGGCGTCGGCTACCATAACCTGCTGAAGCTCGTCTCCGACGCCCACTTGAAGGGCTTCTATTACAAGCCGCGCACCGACATCGAGACCCTGGCCAGGCATGCGGAAGGGCTGATCGGCTTCACGGGCTGCCTCGCGTCTCTCGTCCCGCAGCACCTGCTGTACGACCGCTACGAGGAAGCGCGCCGGGCCTGCGGCCGCTTCGTGGAGATTTTCGGACGGGAGAACTATTTCGTCGAGCTCCAGGACCACGGGATCGCCGAGCAGCGCAAGATCATTCCCGGCCTGCTCAAGCTTGCGGAGGAGTTCAACCTGAACGTCATCTGCTCGAACGACGTCCATTACGTGAATGCGTCCGACGCGGGACCGCACGACGCGATGCTCTGCATCCAGACCGGCTCGAAGATTGCGGACGCCGACCGGATGAAGTTCACCGGCACCCAGTTCTACCTGAAGACGCGCGAGGAGATGGCGAAGATCTTCGCCGAGGTGCCGGAATCGGTCACCAACACCCAGCTCGTGGCGGAAATGTGCGACCTCGCGATTCCGTTCCCCAAAGGCAGCGAACGCTACCCGAAGTACCCGCTGCCGCCCGAGATCAAGGCCCGGCATACCGCGGCCGACTATCTCTTCGACCTGTGCGTGGAAGGCATGAAGCAGCGCTACGGTCACGACTTTCGCGTCGTTTCGGAACGGCCTGTTGCCGCCGAGCGGCTGGCGAAGCTGAAGGATCTCCCGCCCGGCCAGAAGCCGCAGGCGCCCGACTATTCGAACCTCGCGCTCGAGGAAGAGCTCGCCGTGCGCATGGGCTACGAGCTCGCGATCATCAATGTCACGGGCTTCGTCGACTACTTCCTCGTCGTCTGGGATTTCATCCACTGGGCCAAGTCGCACGGGGTGCCCGTCGGCCCGGGCCGCGGCTCCGGCGCCGGCTGTCTGGTCGCTTATCTGCTCGGCATCACCAACCTCGACCCCATTCGTTTCAAGCTGCTGTTCGAGCGCTTCCTGAACCCCGAACGCGTGTCGCCGCCCGACTTCGACATCGATTTCTGCATGCGCCGGCGCGGCGAGGTGATCGATTACGTGCGGCAGAAATACGGCGAGCAGTGCGTCGCCAACATCATCACCTACGGCACGCTGGGCGCGAAGATGGTGATCCGGGACATTTCCCGCGTGCATGACCTGCCCTTCGCCGAGGCCGACCGGCTGGCGAAGATGATCCCCGACGAGCTCAACATCACGCTCGAGGACTCGGTGACGAAGAGCGCCGAACTGCGCGACGAGGTCACGAAAAACCCCGTCGCGAAAAAGATCTACGACCAGGCGCGCGTGCTCGAGGGCATGGTTCGCAACACCGGCAAGCATGCGGCCGGCATCATCATCACCGACAAGCCGCTGGACGAGTTCGTCCCGCTCACGCTGCAGGAAGGGGATGTCACGGTGCAGTTCGACATGAACGCCGTGGGCAAGCTCGGGCTCCTGAAGATGGACTTTCTCGGGCTGAAGACGCTCACCGTCATCTCGGACGCGGTCGAGAACGTCCGGCGCACGGCGAGGCCCGACTTCGACATCGAGAAGATCCCGCTCGACGACCCGAAGACCTACTCGCTGCTGAACGCCGGCAAGACCGTCGGCGTGTTCCAGCTCGAATCGCCGGGCATGCAGAGCGCCTGCAAACAGGTGGGCGTTTCGAACATCGACGACATCAATGCGATCTGCGCCCTCTACCGGCCGGGCCCGATGGCTTTCATTCCGGACTACGCCCGGGGCAAGAAGGACCCGGGCTCGGTCGAGTATCCGCACAAGCTGCTCGAGCAGTCGCTGCAGGAGACGTACGGCATCATCGTCTACCAGGAGCAGGTGATGGAGTGCGCGAAGATCATTGCCGGCTACACGCTCGGCGGCGCCGACATGCTCCGCCGCGCGATGGGCAAGAAGGACGCGGAGGCGATGGCGAAGGAGCGCATCAAGTTCGTCGAGGGCGCCAAGCGCGTGAACAACATCGACGAGAAGAAGGCGAATGAGATCTTCGACCTGCTGAACAAGTTCGCGAGCTACGGCTTCAACAAGTCGCACTCCGCCGCGTATGCGCTGGTCAGCTATCAGACCGCCTTTCTCAAGGCCAACTACCCGGTGCAGTTCATGGCCGCAGTCCTGACGGCTGAACTGGGCAATGCGGAAAAGGTGTCGCACTTCATCGCGGAAGCCGAAGCGATGGGCATCGTGGTCCTGGGCCCCGACATCAACGAGTCGCGCGAGGCGTTCACACCGGTTTTTCGGAAACAAGCCGCGGAGAGAGGCGATAGCCCGGAGTCCAGAGCGGAGAGCCAGAAGCAAGCCCCGGCCGTCGCGGCCGCCGGTTCGGCTCCAGACTCTGGACCATCAGCCATCGACTCCGCCGACTCCGACTCCTCCGGTGCCATCCGTTTCGGACTCGCGGGCATCAAAGGGGTCGGCGAGCAGGCGGCGGCCAAGATCATCGCCGAGCGCGACAGCACCGGCGCCTACACCGATTACTACGACTTCCTGATCCGGGCCGATGCGCGCGCGATCAACAAGCGGGTGCTGGAGAACCTCGTTGCGACCGGCGCGTTCGACTTCAGCGGGGCGGATCGGGAACTGCTCTTCGCCCAGATCGATGACGCGCTCGCCACGGTGCTGGAACTGCAGCGCAAATACCCGGGGCTCAAAAAGGAGCAGCCGGCCCCCGCCAAGGCGCCCGAACCGGCGGAAACGATGCTTTTCGATCTTGGGATGACCGAGGTCGCCGCGCCACCACCGCCGCGCGAGGTGCTGGCGAAGGAGTTCGCGCAGATGCTGCGCCACACGCGCAAGGCCATGCCGCTCGCGGGCGCCGCCGCCGCTCCCGCCACCCCCCTGATGGGGGACGACCGCGGGTTTCTGGACCTCGGCGGAGCCGCCCAGGCGAAGCCCAAAGCCGGGACCAAGGCCTCGGCCGGCGCGGTGGAACGCAGGCTCACGCCCGAGAACCGACTCGCCTACGAGAAGGAACTGCTGGGCTTCTACGTTTCCGGCCACCCGATGAACACCTACATCGGACTGGCGGATGCCATCGACACCTACCCCATCGACGAACTGACCCAGCAGGGGGATCGCGTCGAGTTCCGGATCTGCGGCATCGCGAGCAACCTCGTGAAACGGCTGTCGAAAAAGGACAACCGACCCTGGATGGCGTTCACGCTGCAGAACAAACGCGGCTCGATCGCGCTGAACATGTTCGCCGATGCGTACGCCAACTACGGCACCTCGCTGGCGGAAAACGCGCTCGTCCTGGTGCAGGGCAACATCCTCGTGAACCAGGAGGGGGCGCGGATCAACGTGAAGGAATGCTACCCGCTCGATGGCCAGGTGGCCCGGCTGGTGAAGAAGGTCGTGTGGCTCCTTCATCCGCAGCACCCGCAGCTCCCGGCGTTTCTGCAACAGCTGCGGGAAACCCTGAACAAGCAGGTTGGCGACTCGCGGGTGGAATTTGCCTTCCTGTTCGACGGACGCGTCGCGCCCGTGGCCGAAGCGAGCACCGCCCTCACGTGGAAGGTCAACGCGCAGTCGTTTCAGCAGCTGCGCGACCACCCTGCCGTCGCCGGCGTGCATATCGAAACCCGCACGCTGGAGCTGGTGCAGGACAAGCGTTGGGGGTCCGGCCGACGGTGAGCCCAAAGGGCGAGGCGAATCGCATGTGGCGTCGGCCGGCAAATCCCAAACGCCAAACTCCAAACGCCAAAGAAGACTCAAACCTGGACAAAGCATGCAGGTGCGCAGGCGGGACGCCTACGCTACACGAAGCCTCGGGCTCTTCGTGGCCCCGCCTGCGCAGGATTGAGTCGATTTGCCACTGGGGCTCTGCGTAGCGTAGGCGTCCCGCCTGCGCACTCAGGGTTGGGCAAGGCTGGTTCCTTTCAATTCTGTAATCCTCGCGCAAGCGGCCTGACAGGGAGGTGTGGCATCTTGGGTCCAACGAACCGACCCACGTATCACGCCATGAACACTTCCTCCCTCTTTAATCGCAGCCGCGCGGCCTGGGCCGCGGGCATCATCGTTCTCGGCGGCGCGCTCGCCGGCATCGCGGCGCAGTCCCCCGGCAATGCCGCGATTTCCGTCCATCGCGATCCGGCGCCCGTGAAGCGGGGGCCGATGGAGCCGTCGAGTTTCTCCGATGTGGTGAAACGCGTGTCACCGGCCGTGGTCAAGATCACGACCGAGACCAAGGCGAAGGCGGTGCGCAATCCGCATGGGGACATGTTTGCCGATCCTTTCTTCCGCCAGTTCTTCGGCGGTCGCGTTCCCGAGATGCGCCAGGCTCCCACCAGCGGGCTTGGCTCCGGCGTGATCATCAGCCCGGAAGGCCACATCGTCACGAACAACCACGTGATCAGTGACGCGGACACGGTGACGGTCGCCATGGCCGACGGCCGCGAATTCACCGCGAAGGTCGTAGGCCGCGACCCGCAGACCGACATCGCCGTGATCAAGGTCGACGCGAAGGATCTGCCCGTCGTCACGCTCGCTGACACCGACACCGTCGAGGTGGGCGACCGCGTGCTCGCGATCGGCAACCCGTTCGGCATCGGTGAGACGGTGACCAGCGGCATCGTCAGCGCCAAGGGCCGCCGGGTCGGCATCCTCCAGGACGTCGAGGGCTACGAGAGCTTCATCCAGACCGACGCCGCCATCAACCCCGGCAACTCGGGTGGCGCGCTGGTCGACACCCAGGGCCGCCTCATCGGCATCAACTCCGCCATTCTCAGCCGCAGCGGCGGGTTCCAGGGTGTCGGCTTCGCCGTTCCCGCCAACATGGTGAGCCACGTCGCCGAAAGTCTCGTGAAGTCCGGCAAGGTCGTTCGCGGCTACCTCGGCGTTCATATCCAGAATCTCACTCCCGTCCTCGCCGAGTCCTTCAAGTTGAAGGACGGCAAGGGAGCACTCGTCGCCGACGTCGAGCCCGCGGGTCCCGCCGCCAAGGCCGGGCTCAAGGCGGGTGACGTGATCACCAAGCTCAACGGCAAGCCGGTCGCGAACGCCAACGACCTGACGCTCGCGGTGACCAGCACGGCGCCCGGGAGCAAGATCACCCTCGAGGTCCTGCGGGACGGCGACACCAAGCAAATCACCGCCACCACCGGCGACCGCCCGAAGTCCAGGCGCCTCGCCGGCAGGGATGACGAGGACAGCAGCGCCACCATGGGTGAGGACACCGGGGTTCTCAATGGCGTCGGCGTCGACAACCTGGAGGCGGGAACGCGCCAGCGGTTCAATGTTCCGACCCGCATCCAGGGCGCGCTGGTGACCAGTGTCGCCCCGGACTCCGCTGCAGCCCGCGTGGGAATCCGCCCCGGCGATGTCATCCTCGAGATCAACAAGCAGCCCGTCCGCAACGCGGAGGACGCGGTGGAACTCACCGCCAAGACCGAAACGCCCAAGACACTCGTGAAGCTCTGGTCCCGCGGAAACACGATCTTCGTGGTGGTTGACGAGACGAGCAGCGGCGGCGAGGATTAAGCGGTAGGCTGTAGGCTCTAGGCGTTAGGCCCAAACCGGATTGCCGCAAGAAGGCGCAAAAGGCGCAAAACCGGAGACCGAATCGTTCGAAAAGCCTTCCATTGCCTGTCATTCTGAGGGCCGCCGAAGAATCCATTCACGATGCGCAGGCAAGAGCGCCAATGGATCCTTCGCCAAGCCTCAGGATGACAATTCGGGAGCGAGAACTTCGTCCCGCTCCCAACTCTCAACTCTCAGCTTTGTCTTTCAGGTAGTGTTGTTGTGTAACCGGCCCCGGCTCGTTTGTCCCGCATGGGCGGCAGACGACGCCGGGGCCGTTCTCTTTCAGCCTTTCAGCTTTTCAGTGTTTCAGCCTTTGTAGTCTCCATCCCCCCATGCGCGTCCTCGTCGTCGAAGATGATGCCAAGATCGCTTCGTTTGTGGTCCGTGGCCTGAAACAGGCGGGCTACGCGGTCGATCATGCTCCCGATGGCGAAACGGGACTGGCCCTCGCCGACTCCACCACCTATGACGCGGCGGTCATCGACGTCATGCTGCCGAAGCTCGACGGCATCAGCCTCGTCAAGCGGCTGCGCGCGAATCGCAACACCATCCCCGTGTTGATCCTGAGCGCCAGGAGTTCGGTGGATGACCGGATCCGCGGGCTGCAGAGCGGCGGAGACGATTACCTGACCAAACCCTTCGCGTTCTCCGAACTGCTGGCCCGGGTTCAGGCGCTGATCCGGCGGGCGACCCAGGCGCCGGAAGCAACGAAGCTCACGGCCGGCGACGTGACGCTCGACCTCGTGACCCGCGAGGTCACCTGCGCCGGAACACCCGTCGACCTGCAGCCGCGCGAATTCTCGCTCCTGGCCTTTCTCCTGCGCCACGCGGGACGTCCCGTCTCCAAGACCATGATCCTGGAGCACGTCTGGGACTACAGCTTCGACCCGCAGACGAACGTGGTGGACGTCGTGGTTTCCCGGCTGCGGGCCAAGATCGATCCCGACCACACGCGCCTCGAAACCGTCCGTGGGGTCGGCTACGTCTTCCGTCCTCATGCTTGAGCGACTACGCCAGTCCCTCGCTTTTCGCCTCGCCGTCCAGTACGCGCTGGTGTTCGCGTTGAGCGCAGCCGTGCTCTTCGGCGTGCTCTACTGGGTGCTCGCGGCCGCGCTCGAGGGCCGGGAACGCCAGGCCGTGGCCACCCGCGCGGAACACTTCGCCGCCGCCTACGACCGTGGCGGGATCATTCTCCTCAAGCGGGAAATCGACGCCATCCGCGACCCGCAGCCGTACTTCGTGCGGATCGTGAATCCCGACAGTTCCTACGACTGGGTCGGCGCTCCGCCGGAGTGGGTGGAAACGCAGGTGCAACGCGTTCCGCTGGGCCCGTTCGTCTACACCCGCGAGACAAAGACCCTGCGGCTGCCCACGCAGAATGCCTTGCGCGACTACGCCATGGCCTCCCACGTCCTCGCCGACAGCCGGTTGCTCCAGGTGGGCATGCTGACCGACAGCGTCGACGTGCTGCTCACCCCGTTGCGGCGCGCCTTCATTGCGGTCGGCGCCGGCGCGCTCCTTCTCTCGGTCGCGGTCGGCACGCTCCTCGCGTGGCGCGCGACGCGCCCGCTGCGGGCCGTTTCCGCCACCACCCGCCGGATCATCGAGACCGGCGACCTGTCCGCGCGCGTACCCACGGAGCGAGGACGCGGGGAACTCGACGAACTGGTGCGCCAGCTCAACACCCTGCTCGACAAGAACGGCGCACATGTCCGGGTGCTGCGGGAGACGCTGGACAATCTCGCGCACGATCTGCGCACCCCGCTGACGCGGCTGCGCGGCACCGCGGAGCTCGCGCTGCAGGACGACGGCGACCCCGCGGTGGTGAAGAACGCCCTGGCCGATTGTGTGGACGAATCCGACCGCGTGCTGCACCTGCTCGAGGCGCTGCTCGACATCTCCGCGGCCGAAGCCGGGGCCCTGAAGCTGCACCGCGAGCCGATGGACCTGCGTTCCGCGATCGAGCGGGCGGTCGACCTGTACCGCGAGGTCGCGGAGGAGAAAGCCATCGCCGTGGCCGTGGAGGATCACGGGCCCGCTGAACTGGACGGCGATCCCGTCCGACTCAGCCAGGCCGTGAACAATCTGCTCGATAATGCCCTCAAGTACACGCCCGCGGGCGGCAAGGTGACCCTCCACGCGCGCAGCGAAGCCGATGCCGCCGTGCTCGAGGTGTCCGACAACGGTCCCGGCGTGCCGGCCGCCGAGCGCGAAGCCGTCTTCCGACGCCTCTACCGGGGCGACTCCAGCCGCTCGCAACGCGGCCTCGGCCTGGGCCTGAGCATGGTGAAGGCGATCGTCGAAGCCCATGGCGGTGCGGTCGCGATCGAAGACGTGACCGGTGGCGGAGCCAGATTCGTGGTCCGGCTGCCCAAGGGGTGAGGAGGTTTTGGGTTTTGGGTTTTGGGTTTTGAGTTTTGGGTTTTGGGTTTTGGGGACGGTGGTGCTTCGGCCCGCCACTGGAGCTCCTCGAAATACCATGGCGGGCTAAAGCACCGCCCTCCCACCGATCCTAGCTGTGCCCATCGGTGAAATCGGTGGCTGCTCCGGAGATATCTGAAATTTGAAATTTAAAATCTGAAATTCCGGCGAAGCCGGATCCGGCTTGCCGACGCTGCGGGATTTCCGGTTGGCTACCGGGATGCACGTCCCGTTCAACCTCGCCAGCGATCTCGACACGGCGATCAAGGCTGCCGCGCAGGCGGCCGGACTTCCCGACGCCGGCGCGTTCGCGCCCGAGGTCCGCACGGCGGAACCGCGGCACGGTGATTTTCAGGCCAACGGCGTGCTCGCCTACGCGAAGGCGCGAAAACAGAACCCGCGACAGGTTGCGGAAAAACTCGTCGGCGCGCTGCCGGCAGACCTGGGTGCGCTTTACGACGTTACGATTGCCGGTCCCGGGTTCATCAACTTCACCCTTAAGCCGGAAGCCCTGCTGGCCTGGCTGCGGGCGTACGACTCCGAGGCGCAGCTGCGGGCGGGCGCCGCGGCGGCGCACGCCAATCAGACCTGGGTCGTGGACTATTCCTCGCCGAACACCGCGAAGCAGATGCATGTGGGCCATCTTCGGTCGGCCGTCATCGGCGAGGCGATCTGCCGGATGCTGGCGTTCACCGGCGCAAAGGTGATTCGCGACAACCATCTGGGCGACTGGGGCACTCAGTTTGGCAAGCTCATCTACGGTTACAAGCGGTGGGCCGATCCCGCGGCCCTCGCGGCCGATGCGATCGAGGAACTCGAGCGGCTCTACAAGCTCGGGAACAATGCCACCCCGGAGGGTTCGCCGGAACTCGAGGAGGCGCGGCGGGAACTGGTGAAACTGCAAAGCGGCGATCCCGAAAACGTCGCCCTCTGGAAGACGTTTTCCGAGGTCAGCCTGGCCGCCTTTCAGCAGATCTACGACCGGTTGGGGATCACCTTCGACCACAACCTCGGCGAGAGCTTTTACAACGACAAGGTCGAGCGCGTCTATCAGGAGCTCACGGAGGCGAAGCTCGCCGAGAACAGCGCCGGGGCCCTGGTCGTATTTCACGACGAGCATCCCCGCTTCAGCCGGAACGCGGAGCGGCCGAACCCCTTCATGGTGCGCAAGGCCGATGGCGCCAGCGGCTACGCGTCGACCGATCTCGCGACCGCGCTCTACCGGACGGAGCATTTCAACGCCGATGGCATCGTGATCGTCACCGATTTCCGGCAGGCCGACCATTTTGAGCAGCTGTTTCTGACGGTGAAAAAATGGTTCGCCGCCAAGGGCTACCGGCTGCCGGAGCTGCACCACGTCACCTTCGGTGCCGTGACCGGCGAGGATGGGAAGGCGCTCAAGACCCGCAGTGGCGATGTGATCAAGCTCAAGGCGCTGCTCGACGAGGCCGAGGAGCGCGCCTACGCGATCGTGAGCGAGAAGAACGCGGAGCTGCCCGAAGCGGAGCGGCGTGAGATCGCGCGCGTGGTCGGCATCGGCGCGGTGCAATACGCCGATCTGTCCCAGAACCGCAGCAGCAACTACGTCTTCTCGTGGGACAAGATGCTGTCGCTCGAGGGCAACACCGCTCCCTATTTGCTGTATGCCGTCGCGCGCATTCACTCGATCTTCCGCAAGGCGGGCAGCGCGCCCGCCGCGGTCGAAGCCACCGCCGCCGCGACGGGCCTGGAGACGCCCACGGAACTCGTGCTCGCCCGCAAGCTGACGAAGTTCCCCGACGCGGTTCGGCTCGCCGCCGATTCCCTCCGGCCCCACTACCTCTGCCTTTATTTGTTCGAACTGGCCGGCGACTACAGCTCGTTCAACAACGCCGACAAAGTGCTGGTCGACGACCCCGCCGTTCGCGCGCGCCGGCTCCTCCTGTGCGCCCGCACGCTGTTGACCTTGGAGACCGGCCTGAAGCTGCTCGGCCTGCGCACCCTGACGCGGATGTAGGCCGGTTGCCGGCTACGCCGGCATTTCAGATTTCAGATTTCAGATTCTCAGCAATTGGGGGGGGATCTGGGATTTGAGATTTGAGATTTGAGATGTGAGATCGGCGTCAGTCGTCGAATCGCTGGCGCTCTTCGCTACATTCTGGTAGCCGCCCATCGGTTCGATGTTCGATGTTCGATGTTCGATGTTCGATGTTCGATGTTCGATGTTCGATGTTCGATGTTCGATGT
>JAEWKR010000190.1 GCA_023457715.1 Verrucomicrobiota bacterium | reverse complement strand
TCTCGCTGGCGCTCCCCGCTACGTCCGGAGGGGTGTTGTCCCATGTAGCGGGGAGCGCCAGCGAGACGATCCGGGGCGGGAGCCGGCAAAAACGCAAAACCCAGGTCGGAGTTTCCGACCTGGGTTGAAGCACGAATTGATTCGCGCCGATTCGCGTGCTTGGCGGGCGTTCTCCGGCCTTACCGCACGATCTCGCACGCCCCGCCGGCGCACGCGACGGATTCCTTGAGCTCGGTCTCATCGGTCGCCTCGCGCATCTGCGTGTAGTCGACCTTCGCCGGGCGCAGCGAATTCCATTTCGCGATGTCGGTTTCGGTCATGACCTCCTCGCGGGGGGCCTGGGCGTACACCTTGTCGCCCGCGTCCTGCAGCAGCGAGATGCCGGTGAAGAAGCGGCGGTTCGACCAGATGAAGTTGGCGACTTCCTCCCACTCCTCGGGACGAACGGTGCACGTGTTGGACACGTTGTGATGCAGGTCAGGGGAACGCGAAGTGAGGTCGCCGCCCGGGATGACCCAGTACTGCTGAACCAGCTTCACGAGTTCCAGGAACTGCACCGCGTTGATGTCCTTGCGGAGGATGGCACCCTTCGGCGCTTCCGTGGGGAAGGTGATCACGTCGTCGGTGTCCGGATTGTACACCGAGACTTCGGTCATCTGCGGATTCGACTGCTTGAAGAAGGCGTAGACGGGCTCCTTGCGGTTGGCCTGCACGCGGCGGAAGTAGGCGCGCGAGTGGTGCGGGTGAATGCCCGACGCCGCATTGAGCAGGAGCGACGCGGTGCCCTCCGGCTTCGTCGTCGTGATCTTGGCGGCTGGCCGGATACCGATCAGGTCAGCCATGATCTTGTTCGTGGCCCGGCAGAGCTTCGCGCCCTTGGTGAGGATCTCAGGGTCGAACAGCACCGTCGGGTTGTCCATGAACCCGCAGATCGAAACGCCGAGCAGCGCGTCGTGCTCGTTGAGCAGGCGCGTCACCGGGCTCAGGTAGGGCATGTCGGTGTATGCCGCCTGCAGCGTGCCGATGACCGCGGCCGAGATGCAGGCGCGCATGAACGAGGTCTCGGAGGTCGCCGCCTGGCCGTTGATCGTCGTCAGGTTGCAGTGCTGGAAGCCGGAGAGACGGGTGGTGCCGGGAAGGTCGCCCTTGTAGCCGTAGCGATAGAGCTGGCTCAGTTCCTCGGAGGAGAGCTCCCAGTTCACGACCGGCAGGAGGGCGATTTCGGCGCACGGATTGCAGCCCGCGTCGGGGTGATCGCAGAAGTAGAAGCCGGGTTCGCCGAATTCCTTCTGGGCCTTGAACAGCTTGCGGAAGTTCTCGGCGTTCTTCTCCGAGCGGATCAGCACCGCGGAATTGTTCGAGGCGGCGCGCTGCGGGTGCTTGTCGAACCAATTTCCCGTCTTCGCGTTCATCATCTCCTCATCGTCCGGCGAGAAGAGGCAGATGGTCGCGGACCGGCGGATGCCGCCGGCGAGCACGGCCTTCGCGATGAACATGTTGATGTCGTACACCTCGATGGGGCGCAGATGGCGGCCCGCCGCCTGGTCGAGGATTTCCTCCACGCGGGTCAGTGCCTTCTTGAGCGGCAGATGGCCCGGCGCCTTGCCGCCGGAGGTCTTGAGCGCCGCGCCACGGGGACGGATGGCCGAGTAGTCGAATTCGATCTTCTTCCCCTCGAAGAACGAGCGGACCAGCGCATCGAGGGCGTCGGACCAGCCCTCGATCGTGTCTTCGATGTGGTAGTGCCAGACCGGGAGTTCGTTGTCCGCGGGACGGGCGGGGAGGGGGGGCAGGAAGGCGACGTGGTGCTTCTGCACCGAAAAACCCACGCCGCAGCCGCTGAGCAGCAGGAAGAAATACTCGCGGAAGAAATCCAGCCGGTCGACGTTCGAGAAGCTGCAGTTGAACATCCGGCTGTGGTTCTTGAGGATGGCGTCACCCCCGAACTGCATCGAGCGCATGCTCGGCAGCACCTTTTTGGCCGCCACCTGTTCGAACGCCTCGAGGATGATCTGCTTCAGCTCCTTGCCGCCCAGCGACGTCGCGAGCAGTTCGGCGTGACTGCCGGCCAGCGTCGCGACTTCGGTCGAGAGGCTGGTTTCCATCTGCCGGCCCAGTTTCGGGCCGAAGAAGCTGAGATGCATGTCGCGGACGCGCTCCACGCCCTCGATGAAGATCTCGCGGCGACCGAGCTCAGGCCGGAAACGCGCGTACTTGGCCATGGCAATGTAGTCCGCCAGGCCGTTGTCGGAATAATGGACGATGCGGCGCTCCGACTGCCGGGCGCGGTAAAGGAGGAAGGAGCGCGCAACGTCCCAGTGGCCGGCCGCGGCGATGGCCTTTTCAGCCGCATCCTGCACCTGCTCGATCGTCGGATGCTTTCCGTCCCGGTAGTACAGCTCCAGCATCTGCGACACGGACGAGGCGATCTTCGTCACTTCGATGAAGGTCTCACTATCCAGCCCGAAGCACGCAAGGATGTCATCGCGATAGGGGTTCGCCGCGTTGTCCGTTCTCACCTCATGGAACGCCAGGGCGATCGCGCGCGTCACCTTGTTGTTGTCGAACCGGACCTTGGATCCGTCGCGCTTGACCACCAGACGCGCGTCGGTGGGGATCGCGCGGTTGAGCAAATTGGCACCATGCAGGCGGGCGGAGACACGGGTCGTGGACGGGGTCGCGGGCAGAGAATTCATTTCGGGAAGGAGAGTGGTTGGTGAAACGGTGAAACAGCCGGTAAGCTGGGGGTAGAACGGGGATAAACCCTGCGATTTCAAGAGGGGAATTGTCGAAGAAATCGCACGGCCGGCCACTACGGATAGGGCCAGACGGGCGGTCAATCCACAACCCCTAGTGGTGCCGCAGGTATAATGCAATTTGATGGTCCGGTCTGGATCGAGGGCAAGCTTTCCCGCGGTAAAAGCTTCGAAAATCCCGCCTTTCCCCGTTCTTTTCGCGCAAAATACGCACACCCCCGCGCCCCTCCGGCCCCCCTGCGTCCCGCGTCACAGCTGTGACCGCCGGGACCGGGGGCCGGGGATGGGGGGATGTCTCACGGATCGACTCTCGGGACTCGCGACCGCTGTCACACCTGTGACCGTGGATCGACGAAAAGACAAATCATCTTTACTTCTTTGCGGGTCGGGCTTGCAGGAGGGGCGCGGGACGTTCGCAATGGGGGGACATGGCACGTTTGGACCAATTGCTCGCAAGTCTGGGCTACGGCAGTCGCCGGGAAGTGAATCGACTGATTGATCTCGGTGCCGTGGAAGTGGGGGGGCGGTTGGCGAAAAGCGGGGCCGAGAAGGTCGTGGCCGAGGCGGTGCGGCTGGACGGAGAACCGTTGGATCACCCGGGTCCCCTGCTGCTCATGCTGCACAAGCCGCTGGGCCTGGTCTGTTCGCACGACGACCGCGAGGGGCCAAGCGTGTACTCGCTGCTGCCGGAGCGTTGGCGCCGGCGGAATCCGGCGATCACCAGCATCGGACGGCTCGACAAGGACACCTCGGGACTGCTGCTGCTGACCGACCAGCCCGGTCTCGTGCACCGCCTGACCTCGCCGAAACACAAGGTGCCCAAGCTGTATCAGGCAAAATTGGACGGCGAGCCCGCGCCCGACGCGGAGAGCCGGTTCGCGTCGGGAGCTCTGCTGCTCGAGGGGGAGGACCGCCCCTGTGCGCCGGCGGAACTGCGGCGCGTCGGACCACGGCAGGCGGAGGTGACGCTGACCGAGGGCCGCTATCATCAGGTGCGGCGGATGCTGGCCGCGGTCGGCGCCAACGTGCTGGAACTGCATCGCGCGAAATTCGGCCACGTGGAGCTGGGCGACCTGCCCGTGGGGCAGTGGCGGGAGTTGCCGCTGGATACGTTTGGATGACGGCGGGATGCGGGATGTGGGATCCGGGATCCGGGATGCGGGATGCGGGATGCAGGATGCGGGATTCAGGATCCAGAATGCAGGATCTACGCTTTCGAACCTGAAATCCTGCATCCTGAACCCTGCATCCTGGATCCCTTGCTCGGGTGCCCAAACGCGCTTCCCCTTCCACGGGAGTTCGTACAAGGTCGGCCCTTCATGGAATCAAAGCTTACCAGTGCGCAACGCGCCCAGCTGCGCAGTCAGGGCCAGACGCTGAACGCAGCCCTGAATATCGGTCGCGAAGGCCTGGGGACCGCTGTCGTGCGTGAACTCGACCGGCTGCTGACCGCCAACGAGCTGGTCAAAGTCCGCTTCGTGGTGGCTGACCGGGAGGAAAAGGCCGCGCTTTCAGAACGGATCGCCGCAGATCTTCGCTGCGAATGCGTCGGGGCCGTGGGCCACACCGCGCTGTTCTTCCGGCAGAAGGGGGCTGAGAAAGGGACGTCAGGGCAGAAAGGGACGTAAGAGCGCCTGGGTGTGTAATCCCGCGCTTACGCGGAAATGCCTTGGCCGTCGCGCTCAAACCTCCCGCGTAAACGGGGGACTACCTGCTCAAACTGCCGCCCGGGCAACGGCGCATCCTTCCGCAGGTCCCTTTCGTCCCCTTGGATCCTTCAGCTCATTCCGGTCCCTTTTTCCCCGCTTAACCCCCTCGGCTCCTTTTCGTTCGGTTGACGCGGGGCGGGGGCGTGATTCCTTGCGGCCATGTTCATCATCATCGGCGGCGACGGGAAGGAATACGGTCCGGCCACGGCGGAACAGTTGCGGGCCTGGATGACGGCGGGGCGCGCCAATCTCGATACCCGGGCGAAGCGGTCGGGCACCGAGGAGTGGCGCCGGTTGGGCGACTTCGATGAGTTTGCCGGCCCCGGCGTGCCCCCGCCGATCCCCGCGACGGCCGCCGTCGATCCGGCGGCGGGAACGCCGGTGGGAGCGCAAACGGGGCGCGCACCCACGGAGCTGGCGGACCGCGGGATGCGGTTCCTGTCCTGGCTCCTCGACAACGTGATCGGCACCATCGTCGTGTTGCCCGGCGCCCTCATGATCGGCGTGACGGTGATCATGGAACTGATTCTGCAGCGCGGGGAGGTCACTCCCGAGTTCACTGGCCGCGCGGCGATTGGTTTGGTTCTGCTCATGGTCGGAGGCCTGGCACTGCTGATCACGCAGGTATGGCTGCTGACCGTGCGGGGACAAACCCTCGGCAAACTCATCCTTGGCATCCGGATCGTGCGGCTGCGCGATGGCGCAAATCCCGGGTTTCTGAAGGCCGTGGTGATTCGTTGGGTCGCGCCCGGCCTCATTCAGATGATGCTGAACATCCTGCCGCCGCTGGGGCTGATTTTCTTCATCGTGGATTCCTGCTTCATCTTCCGGGACGACCGCCGCTGCCTGCACGACTTGATGGCTGACACCATCGTCGTGAAGGCGGGTTGAAGGGACGAGGGACCAGGGACCGCTCCGGATCGTGCTCGTGATCTTGCTCGTGCTCGTGATCGGCGGGCGGTCGGATGAGCACGAGCACGATTACGAGCACGAGCACGAGGCGGACGGCCCTTGAGGTCCCTGGTCCTTCGTCCCTGGTCCCTCGCCTCTTCTTCCTACACCACGCGGTCGACCAGGGGCTCGCCGCGTTCGAAGGCGGCGAGGTTCTGGAGGAAATGCCGGACGATCGCCGTATCCTGATCGGCCCTACCGCCGGCCGTGTGCGGCGTGACGTAGCAATGCGGCGTGGTCCAGAGCTCGTCGTCGGGCGGCAGGGGCTCGGTCACGAACACGTCGAGATAGGCCTCCGCAATGCGCCCCGCGCGCAGTGCCTCGATCAGCGCGCGGTGATCCACCGTCGCGCCCCGGCCCACGTTGTAGAACCGGGCGCCAGGCTTGAGGCAGGCCAGCCGGCGCGCATTGACGTAATTGCGCGTGCCCTCGTTGTCGGGCAGGATGTTCACGACGTGGTCGGCCTGGCCGAGCGCGCTGCTGACGGCTTCCTCCGGAATGATCCGGACGCCGCGTTCGCTGTGGGATCGCCGCCGCACGGCCAGGATGTTCATGCGGAATGGCGCCAGCAGTTCGGTGAGCCGGCGGCCGATGGCGCCATAGCCGAGCAGGAGCACGGTCTGGCCGGTGAGCAGCCGCGATTCGTAACGCCGTTCCGTGTAGTGCCACGCGTGGTCGGTGAGCTGATCCTGATGCGACGCCAGCAGTCGCCGGCCCAGGGCCAGCATCATGGCAAGCACGTGCTGCGCGCACGAGTCGGCGAACACGCCGGACATGTTGGTGAAAATCTGGCCGCGGGACCGAAATGTTTCCTGAAACTCGGCGGTATCGTAGCGGGTATAGCCGGCGGTTGTCACCTCGACCCACTTCAAGTTCGGCAAACCGAGGCATTGCGCCGGGTCGGGCTGCCCCAGCGCAATGTCGGCGCCGGCCAGAGTCGGGTCGGGTTTACCGGCGTGCAGCACGTTGGCGGAGGTCCAGGGCGAGAAGACCAGTTCATGCCCGCCCGTCCCCTCCACCAGCCGCTGCCGGTCCGCCGGCGAAAACTCCGTGTTGCACCAGATGATCATGGCTGGGCGAAGCTATGAGCTGAGAGGCTGGAGTCTAGAGCAAGAAGCGGAAGCCGGGATGACCTCGCGCGGAGGCTTGTGGTTCTCTGGCTCTGGACTCTCGACTCTGGGCTCCGGACTCCGAGCGGTCCTATTCCGTCTCCGAGAACTGGCAGAGCGTGTGCACGGTGTAGCCCGCGGTGCGGAGCATGGCGGAGCCGCCGAGTTCGGGCAGGTCGATGACCGCGGCGACCGCTGCGATGGTCCCGCCCAATTGTTGGAAAAGGCTGGCGGCGGCCCGCAGTGTGCCGCCGGTCGCGATCAGATCGTCCACAATCAACACCCGTTCTCCCGCCCGGCACGCGTCGGTGTGGATCTCCACGGTCGCGGAGCCGTATTCCAACTGGTATTCGGCGGCCACGGTGCGGTACGGCAGCTTGCCCTTCTTGCGCACCAGCGCGAACGGCGTGTGCGTCTCGTACGCCACCGCCCCGCCGAGGATGAAACCCCGGGCATCCACCGCGGCAATACGGTCGGCCCCCAGCTTGCGCGCCTCTTCGGCCAGCGCACGGATGATCAGCCGAAAAGCTTCCGGATCGTTGAAGAGGGTGGTCACGTCCCGAAAGTTGACCTTGGGCTTCGGCCAGTCCCGGACCGTGCGGACGTGCCGTTTGAGGTAGTGGGCCAGTTCCGGGGCATCCATGCCGCAAAGAGATGAGGAAACGGGTCATCCGGAAAGAACGAAAGCGGAGGGTCTCAGCCCCGCGCGCCGCGGTTTTCTCCTCGCGCCGTCACCCTCCGTGCCCGCACCTTCCCGCCGTCATGACCCCCTGGTCGACCCGCGCGCAACTTATCCTGAAGATCCCCGGCTTTGCCGGGCTCCTGGGGGCTGCCCTGGTGGTGGGGCTCGGGGCCTCGTTCGTGCATCCCTTCCTATCGCTGTGGGGCACCGAGCGGGTGGGGATGTCGCCGGCGGGTTTTGGCATGTTCATGACGGCCACGACGCTCAGCGCCATCCTGATCGCGACCACGCTCGCCCGCTGGTCCGATTCGCACCTGCCCCGGAAGACGATGCTGCTGTTGGCGGGGGCCGCCGGCGTGGTGGGTTATGTCGCGTATGGGCTGATCACGACCCCTTGGGTGCTGGCCCTGATCGGCTGCACCGTCCTGGCCCTCGCTTCGTTGTCCTTCTCGCAGCTTTTTGCGTACACCCGCGAGCACTACTACGACCGCGCGATTCCGGGGGTGCCGCCCGGCTTCCTGATGAGCGTGGTGCGGGTGTGCTTTTCGATCGCGTGGACCGCCGGGCCCTCGCTCGCGGCCTGGATGCTGGTGGGTTTCGGATTTAACGGGGTGTTCCTCGGCGCCGCGGCGCTCTACCTGGTGTTTGTGCTCGGGGTGATGAAGTACGTGCCGTACGAGCCCCGCGCCGAGCATGTCCGCGCGGCGATCCGCGAACCCGTCTGGCGGGTGCTGACGCGCGGCGACATCCTGGCCGCCTTCGTGGGGTTCCTGTGCATCTTTGCGGCGCACACGATGAACCTGATGAACCTTCCGCTCATGATCACGCGGGTGCTCGGCGGAACCGGCACGGACGTGGGCATCGCCTTTGGCGTCGGCCCGGCGGTCGAGATTCCCTTGATGCTCTGGTTCGGGCATCTGGCGGCGCAGGGCCACGGCCTGCGCCTGATCCGGTTCGGCGGGGTCGCGACAGTCGTGTATTTTCTCCTGCTGAACCAGGCGGAGGCGCCGTGGCACATCTTCGTCCTTCAGGCCTTTCATGGCCTGTCCTTCGCCATCATCTCAAACGTGGGAATCCTCTTTTTTCAGGACCTGATCCCCGGCCAGCCTGGGCTGGCAACAACCGTATTTTCCAACGCCGCCAATGCCGGCAATCTGTTGGGCTTTTTTGCGTTTGGTTCCTTGGTCACGCCGGTGGGCAATCGCGGTCTCTTCCTCGTTTCCGCCGCGCTGACGCTCGTGATGGCGGTGGTGATGTTCGTATACCGGCCGCGGAGGGCAGAAGTAGAGACGAGGGACCAGGGACGAGGGACGAGGGACTAGGGGGAATTCGAGGATCCTGAGTGCGCAGGCGAGACGCCTACGCTACGTCGATCCCCTGCAGCAATTGGGGTCCTGAGTGCGCAGGCGAGACGCCTACGCTACGTCAACGCCTGCAGCAATCGGGGTCCTGAGTGCGCAGGCGGGACGCCTACGCTACGTCAATCCCCTGCAGCAGTGCGCAGGCGAGACGCCTACGCTACGTCAGCAATCGGGGCTCGGCGTAGCGTAGGCGTCCCGCCTGCGCACTCAGGAGGGCACGAAAAAGCCCGACACCGTTGAGGCGTCGGGCTGAAGTGAGCGAGGATACGGGGAGGTTTTGGGCCTTGGGCCGGGCTCGAAACCCAAAACTCAAAACCTACTGCGGAACGCGTCAGGCCTGCCCGTGCAGGTAGGACATCAGCAGGTTCTCGAGGTACTCCTGCTTGCCCGAACGCGGGGTGGGTTCGCCCAGCTTGGTGAGCACCAGCTTCTCGAGCGACTTGAAGTTCGCCTTGCCCGTTTCGATGTCGCGACCGTAGCCGCTGTCGAACGACGCGTAGCGGTTGGCGACGAACTCCTCGAACTTGCCGTCGGCGAGGATGCGGCGGGCGATCTTGAACGCCAGGACGTAGGCATCCATGCCGCCGATGTGGGCGTGGAAGAGGTCTTCCATGTCCGTCGACTGACGGCGGAGCTTGGCGTCGAAGTTGAAGCCGCCGGTGCCCAGGCCGCCGGCCTTGAGGATGGAGACCATCGCGAGGGTGAGGTCGCGGACGTTGGTGCTGAACTGGTCGGTATCCCAGCCGAGGAGTTCGTCACCGGCGTTCGCGTCGATCGAGCCGAGCATCCCCTGGGAGGCTGCGACTTCGATTTCGTGCTGGAAGGTGTGACCGGCGAGCGTGGCGTGGTTGGTCTCGATGTTGAACTTGAAGATCTTCTCGAGGCCGAAGGTGCGCAGGAAGGCGATGCCGCTGGCGACGTCGAAGTCGTACTGGTGCTTGGTCGGCTCCTTCGGCTTGGGCTCGATGAGGAACTGACCCTTGAAGCCAATCGACTTGGCGTAATCGGCCGCCATGTGCATGAAGCGGGCGAGGTGTTCCTGTTCGCGCTTCAGGTTGGTGTTGAGGAGGGTCTCGTAACCCTCACGACCACCCCAGAAAACGTAGTTCTCACCGCCGAGTTCCTTGGTCACTTCGAGCGCCTTCTTCACCTGGGCCGCCGCATAGGCGAACACGTGCGCGTCCGGGTTGGTGGCCGCGCCGCCCATGTAGCGGGGGTTCGAGAACAGATTCGCGGTGCCCCACAGGAGCTTGATCCCGGTGGCCTTCTGCAGCTGCTTGGCGTGAGCGACGACCTCGTCGAGGATCTTGTTCGATTCGGCCAGCGTGGCGCCCTCGGGCGCGATGTCGCGGTCGTGGAAGCACCAGAACGGCGCCTCGATCTTCTGGAAGAACTCGAAGCCGGCCTCCAGGCGGGTCTTCGCAACGCTGACGGCGTTCTTGCCGCTTTCCCACGGGCGCTCGATGGTGCCGGGGCCGAACGGATCGCCGCCGGTGCCGCGGAAGGCGTGCCAGTAGGCGATGGAGAAGCGCATGTGCTCCTTCACCGTCTTGCCGTCGATCACTTCGTTGGGATCATAGTACTTGAACGCGAGGGCGTTCGTGGAACGCGGGCCTTCAAAGCCGACGCGGGAGATGCCGGAAAAATATTCGCGACGAGGTTTCATAGAATAGCGTCCACATGATACTCCATTTTCGGCCGGGCGGGATAACAAGTATTCCCATATTTCTTTTGATTTTTAACACACCCCCGGCGAGCGTCGGCGCGTGTCCGAAACCACGGCCAGTCCGCTGCGGGTCGCCCTCCTGATCGAGACGTCGAACCGGTACGCGCGCGACCTGCTCCATGGGATCCACGACTGGGTGAGCCGGCACGGCGGATGGTCGTTGCGACTGGCGCCGCCGGCCCGGCATCCCGGGGCGCTCGATTGGGTGACCAGCTGGCGCGGGGACGGGATCATTGCGCGGGTTGATTCCCAGGCGATTGCGCGCGTGCTCGCGGCGACCCGTCTGCCGGTGGTGGACGTGAGTGCGGAGCGGCGCAAAGCCGATTTCCCGCGGGTCAGCATCGACAATCGCGCTGTGGCCCGGATGGCGGCCGAACACCTCTCCGCGAAGCGGTTTCCGCATTACGCCTTCTGTGGCGACGCCCGGTTTTTCTGGTCACGCGAGCGCGGCGTGGCCTTCCGGCGCGACCTGAATCATCGGGGTGCCCCGTGCCTGGAGTTTCCCGAGGACGGACCGACAACGGGGGCCGCGCGGATGCGGCGGCTGGGCCGGTGGCTGAAGTCCCTGCCCAAACCGGTGGCGGTGTTTGCCTGTTACGACACCCGCGCGCACGAGGTGATCGAGGCCTGCCGGCAGTCGGGGCTTGATGTTCCCGGCGAGGTGGCGGTGCTGGGCGTCGATGATGATGAGTTGATCTGCGAATTCAGCGATCCGCCGCTGAGCAGCGTCCTGCCCGATGCGCGCCGGACGGGGTTCGAGGCCGCGGCCCTGTTGTCGCGGTTGATGGCGGGCGACGAACACGCGCAGGCGGTTTCCCCCGAGATTGCGCCGGTGCGCGTCGTGGAGCGGCGTTCCACGGAGGCGGATGCGGTGGCTGATCCGCATGTGGTGACAGCGCTCCGGTACATTCGCACGCACGCCTGTGACGGCATCGACGTCTCCGATGTGCTCAAGGCGGTGCCGGTGTCGCGCACGTTGCTGGAGAGAAAATTCGTGCGGATCGTGGGCGTGACGCCGCACCGGATGATCAAGCGCCGCCAGCTGGAGCGGGTTTGCCAGTTGCTGGCCGAGTCCGATCTGCCGATCGCCCTGATTGCCGATGCGACGGGATTTGAGTCGGCGAGTTACCTCAGCGCCGTCTTCCGTCGGGAACTGAAGCAGAGCCCGCGGGAGTACCGGGTGGGTCAACGCACGCGAGGCGACAAGCGGTAGGGGGGCAGTGGCGCTGCGGAAGTTGCGGCAAGGCGGGCGGGCCGCCCGCGGTCCACCGGACAACGTGGCTTGACGGAAGGCGGGCGGGGGCCCCCCCCCCCCCCCCCCAAACAGAACAAGT
>JAEWKR010000189.1 GCA_023457715.1 Verrucomicrobiota bacterium | reverse complement strand
GAGCCGGAGGCGGGCGCTGCGACTGTCTTGGGCGTCACGCGATGAACAGGTTTGTCCAAGGACCGAGCCTCCGTGTCCTCCTTGTCCGCCGTAGGCTCGGCGAAGGTGGATGTGTCGGAGCTCTGTGTCCTCTGTGGCTACTTCGGAATTCAGGTTGAGCGTTGAGAGCAAGACCACGGATTCGGTGGCTGGGTCTCTCAACCCTCGACTCTCATCTCATCAGAACAGGAAATAACGCTGGGCGAGGGGCAGCACGGTCGCGGGCTCGCACGTCAGGTGTTCGCCGTCGGCTTTGACGGTGTACGTCTCCGGATCGACCTCGATCTTCGGCAACGCGTCGTTGAGCACCATGTCGCGTTTGCCGATGTCACGAGTGCGTCGCACCGGCTCCAACCGCCGGCGCAATCCGAGCTGACCGGGACCCGTGCCGCTTTGGAGTGACGCCGCGCTGACGAAGGTGAGCGCCGTCTGCGCAATGGCACGCGCGGCGGCCCCGAACTGCGGGCGATAGAACATCGGCTGCGGCGTGGGGATGGAGGCGTTGGGGTCGCCCATGTTGGCCCAGGCGATGAAGCCGCCCTTGAGAATCAACTCCGGCTTCACGCCGAACAACGCCGGCTTGAAAATCACCAGATCGGCGAGCTTCCCGACGGCGACGGAGCCCACACAGTGCGAGATGCCGTGGGTGATCGCGGGATTGAGCGTGTACTTGGCGAGATAACGCAGCACGCGGAAGTTGTCGGCCGCGGGGTGCCGCCTGCCGCCGGAGAGGCCGCCGAACTGGGCCTTCATCTTGTGCGCGGTCTGCCAGGTGCGGCTGATCACTTCCCCAATGCGTCCCATGGCCTGCGAATCCGACGACATCATGGAAATGGCCCCCAGGTCATGAAGCCGATCCTCAGCGGCGATCGTCTCAGGCCGGATGCGCGATTCCGCAAACGCGACGTCTTCTGGAATCCGCGCGTCGAGGTGGTGGCACACCATCAGCATGTCGAGATGCTCGTCGATCGTGTTGACCGTGAAGGGGCGGGTTGGGTTGGTGGACGAAGGAAGGACGTTCGGCTCCCCGCACACGCGAATGATGTCCGGCGCGTGGCCCCCACCCGCGCCTTCGGAATGATAGGTGTGGATCGCCCGGCCCTTGAAGGCGTTGAGCGTCGCTTCCACGAAGCCGGCCTCATTCAGCGTGTCGGTGTGGATGGCCACCTGGACGTCGAGTTCGTCGGCCACGCCCAGGCAGGTGTCGATCGCGGCGGGCGTCGTGCCCCAGTCCTCGTGCAGCTTGAGCCCGATGGCGCCTGCCAGCACCTGATCGCGCAACGGGTCGGGCGTGGAACAGTTTCCCTTCCCCAGGAAACCGAGGTTCATGGGATAGGATTCCGCGGCTTCCAGCATCCGGTGCAGGTTCCAGGCGCCGGGCGTGCACGTGGTCGCCAGCGTCCCGTGGGCGGGACCCGTGCCGCCACCGATCATCGTGGTGATGCCCGAGCTGATGGCCTCATCAATCTGCTGCGGGCAGATGAAATGGATGTGCGTGTCGATGCCTCCTGCCGTCACGATGCAGCCCTCGCCGGCGATCGCCTCCGTGCCCGCGCCGACAATCATCGGGTCTTTGCGTCCGGTTTGGGGATCGGCATACACCGAACCGATGCCGCTCTGAATGCCGGGGTTGCCCGCGTGACCAATCCCGACAATGCGGCCGTGCTTCACGCCGATGTCGGCCTTGAGCACGCCGAGCACGGGGTCGAGGATGAGGGCGTTGGTCACGACCAGATCGAGCGAGTCCGCGTCCCGGGCGGTGGAGGACTGTCCCATCCCGTCGCGGATGACCTTGCCGCCGCCGAACTTGATCTCGTTGCCGTAGCCGGCGCCTTCGGCGATGAGGTCGCGCTCCACCTGGACCAGGAGGTTCGTATCAGCCAGGCGGACGCGATCGCCCGTGGTAGGACCAAACATCTCAGCGTACTGCCGGCGGGGAAGTTTCAGGGGCATCGGAGGAAGGAGAATTTACGATTTATGATTTATGATTTATGATTGCCGAGTAGTGGTTGGTGATTGGTGGGCGGCCCCCCTCAATCATAAATCATATATCATAAATCAGAAATGGATTACAGTTTCCCATTAACCTGGGCGTTGAAGCCGTAGACTTCGCGGGTGCCGGCGAGGGCGACGAGTTCGACGCGCTTGGTGTCGCCGGCCTCGAAGCGAACGGCGGTGCCGGCGGGGATGTTGAGCCGATAGCCGCGCGCGGAAGCCCGATCAAATGCGAGCGCTTCGTTCGACTCGAAGAAGTGAAAATGAGAACCGACCTGGATCGGACGGTCGCCGGTGTTGGTCACCTCCATGGTGACCGTGGGCAGGCCAGGATTGGCGTCCAGCGCATCGCCGGAGGCAGGGATGATTTCGCCGGGAATCATGGAGAAAGGGCGGAAAGGCTGAAGGACTGGAGGGCTGAAGGATTCGGTCGCGGAGTTGCTGTTTTGATTTCGAGTCGGATGAGGCATGGGCTTGGCGGGCTCGGCACTTTCAGCCCTTCAGCCGTTCAGTCCTTCAGCCTTTTCATCTTATCGGATTATGCACGGTCACCAGCTTCGTCCCATCCGGGAACGTTGCTTCGACCTGCACGTCGTGGATCATCTCGGGCACACCTTCCATGCAATCGGCGGCCTTGAGGAGGGTGGTGCCGTAGCTCATGAGATCCGACACCGAGCGGCCGTCACGGGCGCCTTCCATGATCTCGTAGGTGATGATGGCGATAGTCTCAGGATAGTTGAGCTTCACGCCGCGAGCCTGGCGACGGCGGGCCAGATCGGCGGCGACGACCACCAGGAGCTTTTCGCGTTCGCGGGGGGTTAGGTGCATGGGGGGAAAGGGCTGAAAGACTGAAGGGCTGAAGGACAGAAGGGCTGAAGGGGGTCTTCAAGCGCAACAAGCGCGGCTCGTCTGGAGGTGCTCGTTGGAATAGTTTCTGGTTCAGCCTTCCAGCCCTTCAGCCCTTCACGCTTTTAGCCTCCAGCCTTTTCATACCTGGAGGTGTTCCTTCACGACGGCGTCGGTGAGGGCGGCGATGGGACCGGAGGCGACAACGGCGCCGCGGTCGAGGGCGTAGAAGCGATCGGCGACGTCGCGGCAGAAGTCCACAAATTGCTCGACCAGCAGGATGGCGAGCCGGCCCTCGCGTTTGAGGGCCTTGATCGCGTGCTGCACCTCCTCGGCGTAATTGTGGTCAACCCCCTCCTGCTTGAGTTTCTTCAGGGTGTCCCCGATGTGCTCGATGATCGACGGCTGAATCCCCTCCGTGGGCTCGTCCAGGATCAGGAGCTTCGGATTGGTCAACAGCGCGCGGCCGATTGCGAGCTGCTGCTGCTGTCCGCCGGACAGGACCCCGCCCTTGCGGTGCAGCATCTCCTTGAGCACCGGGAAGAGCGAGTAAACGCGCTCGAGCGCGGCCTTCGCTTCGGCACCGCGGCGACCGTGAACGACCAGGCCCACCGCCAGATTCTCGGCGACCGTAAGGTGGGGAAAGATATCGCGCCCCTGCGGCACGTAACCGATCCCTGCGCGCGACCGGGCGTCGGGGGACTCGGCGTCGATCCGCTGGCCGGAAAGGGTGATCTGTCCCGCGCGGATGGGAAGCACGCCGGTGATCGAGCGCAACGTGGTCGTTTTTCCGACGCCATTGCGGCCCATGAGGGCCACCACCTCACCGGGCGCGATGTCGAGATCGATGCCGCGCAGGATCCGCGACCCGCCGATGTACGTCTCCACGGAGGAGAGCTGGAGCAAGGGGAACGCGGCGGTCATGAGGCAGCTTGATCTCCACCTCGGTTATCAATCTTCAACCTCCAACCCTCAACATCCCACCTGAATACCGATTTTGCCACAGAGGTCACAGAGGCCCAATCAGAGCCGAGCCGGAGGCGGGCGCTGCGACTGTCTTGGGCGTTACGCGATGAACAGCTTTGTCCAAGGACCGACCCTCCATGTCCTCCTTGTCGGAGCTCTGTGCTCTCTGTGGCTACTTCGGAATCCAGGTCCAACCTCCAATGTTGGAGGTTGGGAGTTGGATGTTGGGCGTTGCTCATGGTTCTCATCGGGTGCCGTGTTTGCCGCGGCCGAGGTAGACTTCTCGGACTTTTTCGTTGGCCTGGACGTCGTCGAATTTCCCTTCGCACAGGACGGTGCCCTGGTGCAGGACCGTCACCTGGCCATCCCGGGCGATCTGGCGGACGAAGGTCATGTCGTGCTCGACGACGATCAGGCTGTGCTTGCCCGCGAGCGAGAGCAGGAGCTCGCCGGTGCGATGAGTCTCCTCGTCGGTCATGCCCGCCGCGGGTTCGTCCACCAGCAGGAGTTTTGGCTCCTGGGCGAGGAGCATGCCGATTTCGAGCCATTGCTTTTCCCCATGGGCGAGCTGGGTCGCCTTGCGGTCCCGCTTGTCCGAGAGCCGGATCAGCTGCAGCAGGTCGTCGAGCCGGTCACGCTCGGTGGAGGACAGCCGGCGGAACAAGGACGCGAAAACCCCCCGCGGGCCGTGCAGCGACAACACCAGGTTTTCCCAGACGGTGTGGTCCGCGTAGACGCTCGGGGTCTGGAATTTGCGGCCGATGCCAAGCCGGCTGATCTCGTACTCATTCTTGACCGTCAGGTCGGTGTCGCGGCCGAACTCGATCGTGCCCGTGTCCGGACGCGCCCGCCCGCTGATCAGGTCGAAGAACGTGGATTTGCCCGCGCCGTTCGGACCGATCACCGTCCGAAGCTCTCCCGCGTAAAGGTAGAAATTCAGATGCGAGATGGCCTTGAAGCCATCATAGGTCTTCGAGACGTCTTCCACGTTGAGGATCGGGTGAGGCACGGGCGTGACTTATGATTTACGATTTATGATTTACGATTTCGGCGGCGGCGGGCCGAGGCAGCGGCGCCGTCGGGGGCGTCGGCCCGTTTCGTGAGCCCCGGGCTTTGGTCCACAGAGCCTTCAGGCGGGCGGGCAAGCTGACCACGCCGCCGGGAAGAAAGAGGACGACGAGGATGAAGAGCCCGCCCAGGATCATCAGCCACAAGTCGGGGAAGGCGCGGGTGGCCCAGCTCTTGAGCGCATTGATGCCGATCGCCCCGATGATGGGTCCGACCAGCGTGGCGCGGCCGCCGACGGCGACCCAGACGACCGCCTCGAGCGATTTGTCGGGCGTCATCTCGCTCGGGTTGATGATGCCGACCTGCGGCACATAGAGGGCGCCACCGATCGCCGCGATCGCCGCCGCCAGGACGAAGATGAAAAGCTTGTAGTGGGCGGACGCATACCCGCTGAAGAGGACCCGGTTTTCCCCATCGCGGATGGCCCGCTGCACCAAGCCGAACTTCGTCGTGCTCAGCCAGCGGCAGAGGACAAACACGAGGCACAGCATCAGGGCCGTGGCCACGTAAAGACCGCGCTGCGTCTCAGGCGCGCGCAGGTCGTAACTCAGCATGAACTTGAAATCCGTGAAGCCGTTGTTTCCGCCCATCAGGGTGTTGTTGCGGAAAAAGATGAGCGCGCCGGCATAGGTGAGCGCCTGGGTCAGGATCGAAAAGTACACGCCCTTGATCCGCGACCGGAACGCAAGGAACCCGAACACCAGCGCGACGACGCCGGGAAGCGCCAGCACCATGAACATCGCGAAGTGAAAACTGGCAAACGGCTCCCAGAACGCCGGCAGCTTCGTCCAGCCGAGGAAAACGAGGAAGTCCGGGATATCCTGCTTGTGCTGCCCGAGCGTGCCGATCATCCGCATGAGGTACATGCCGTGCATGTAGCCCCCGAGCGCGAAGAAGAGGGCCTGGCCGAGACTCAGCAGCCCCGTGTAGCCCCAAAGCAGATCCACCGAGATCGCCAGCAACGCATAGCACAGGTACTTGCCCCAAAGGTTGAGGGTGAAGTCGCTGAGGTGCCCGTACGCGTTGAGCGCGGGAACGAGCACGATCAGGCCGAGCGCAAAGGCGGCGATGATCAAACTCGAGAATGGAAAGCGGGTGCGCACGGGGGAAGGGGGATGCAGTTGCAGGGTTCAGGATACGGGATGCAGGATCCAAGGTGCAGGATGCAGGATCCAAGATGCAGGTTTCGGGATCCCCGCATGGAAAAGTGGCCATTCCTTTTCTTTGTCTTCTCCTATTGTATTGCTCTTTTCTTGCCAAGGTGAAGCCTTGAGGTCGTGAGCTACCGCGATTTGGAGGTTTGGACACTGGCCAGGGAAGTCTCCCTTGAGGTCCACACGATGACCCTTAACGCGCTGCCGAAGTTTGAGCAGTACGAGGGAGGCAGTCAGATTCGGCGGTCGGCGAAATCCATTCGGTCCAACATCGTGGAGGGATACGGCCGCCGCAGATACAAGGCGGACTACCTTCGTTTTCTCACCTATGCTCACGCGTCGTGCGACGAAACGATGGACCACTTGGAGACATTGACGGAAACCGGCTCTCTTCAGGATACGGCGCTCTCCGATGCCTTGCATCGCAAGATCGGAACATTGGGTTCGAAGCTCAACCGGTTCATCGCCTCGGTCGAAAAGTACCATCGTACGCAGAGGTGAGCGGGCGCTCCCTCTCCGCACCCCGCATCTTGTATCCTGCAGCCTGTATCTTGTGCCTTGCATCCGTTTGTTCAGTCCAGGCTCCGGCTGCGGGTGGCGAACAGCCCGGCGGGCCGCCATTGCAGGAACAGAATGATGGTGCAGAGGACGAGGATCTTGCCGAAAACGGCGGAGTCCTGGGCCAGGTTGGAAAGGAAGCCACCGACGTACGGGATGTTCCCGAGCCCCTGGGCGAGAGCGGGAGCGTACTGCTGGATGAACTGGTCGGCGGAGCCGATGCCCAGGCCGCTGATCACCGTGCCGACCAGGTTCCCCACCCCGCCGACAACCACGACCATGAAGCTGTCGACGATGTAGGTCTGACCAAGGGACGGGCCCACGTTGCCGATCTGACTGAGGAACGCGCCGGCCAGTCCCGCCAGTCCGCTGCCCAGCGCAAACGTCAGCATGTTCACCCGCTGCGTGCGGACCCCCATGCAGGCCGCCATCGTCCGATTCTGCATGACGGCGCGGATCAACAACCCGAGGGGCGTCCGCGTCAGCACCAACCACACGCCGACGACGATCGCACCGGCGAAACCGATCACGAACACGCGATTCCATCCGAACAGGATGTCGTTGAACGTCCAGTTGCCGCTGAGGTACGAAGGGCTGCTGACCTGCACATTGTTCGCGCCAAACGTGAGCCGGAGGAGCTGCTGCAGAATCAGTGATACGCCCCAGGTCGCGAGCAGGCTCTCGAGGGGGCGGCGGTAGAGGAACTGGATCACCGAGCGTTCCAGCAGCATGCCGGCGAGCGCGGCGGCAAGAAAACTGAGCGGTAGCGCCGCGAGGAAATAGGCTTCGTGGACCCACCCGCTGGTGTTCAGGCCGGGGATCGCCAGCGAAAAGCCGAAGGGGGACAACGCCAGACCGGCGCCAAAGAGGTGCTGGACGACGTAGGTGGTGTAGGCGCCGATGGCGATCATCTCGCCGTGGGCCATGTTGATGACACCCATCAACCCGAAGGTGATGGCGAGCCCCAGCGCCACGATGAGGAGAATGCTGCCGAGACTCAGGCTGCGGAAAATCGTCCCGCCAAAGTCGACCGCCGCGCGATGCTGGTTCACCGACAGGAGCGCCAGCTGCGCGGCTTTTGCCAGGTCGGCGTCACCTGCGGCCTGGGCCTCCTTTTGCGCGCGCGTCAGGTAGTCGGTACTGGCCAGCGAGTGCAGCTCCCGCAACTCCGTCAAGGCGTCCCGCCTGACGGAGCGATCAGCGTGCTTGAGTTGAACGAGAGCGACGGCTTCACGCAGGGCGCGCTTCACGGCGGGATCGGGCTCGAGGCCGAGCCGTTCCTGCAACGCGGCCAGCTTCTCCCCGTCCTGGGTCTGGCCGATCGTCTGGATGGCGCGCAACCGCCGGCCCGGATCAGCGGCGGCGAGATCAATGACATCGAGCACGGACTTCATCGCGCGACGCAGCGCGGCGGTATGTTCGACCGGGCTGAGTTGTTCCAGCGGCACCCGCGCGGTCGACCCGCTGGCGTCGACCCACGCCTCACCCGTGTCGATCCGCCGCAGCGCGTGACGGCCTTCCGAATCGGGATCCCCGGCAACCTCGACCGGCACGCGGACGCCGTCGGGCGACGTGTAGATGAAAAGGCGGTCGGATCGCCAGGCCACGAGCAGCGCCGCGATGCTTTCATCCGCCCGGCCGGCGAGTGAGCGGATCAGCTGCTGCTGTTTCGCGCCCCCCTCCGCCACGATGGCCGCGGCGAGGACTCCCCGCGGGCTGGAGGGCTCGGAGGCGGCAACCGGCCCGGCCCGGCGGTCGGTTGGCGCGGGAGCATCCGAGCTTGCCCGTGCCTCCGGAAAAAGGACCAGCATGAGCCCGAGGAGCAGGCACGCACGGACGCCGGCGGCGAGGCGGGGGTGGAAGAATGAACGTGAGGCGGGGTTCACGAGAAATCGCATGAATGCAAGAACTGGGCCAAGAAAAAGGCGGGCTCCCATGAGCCCGCCCAAACCCTCTGCTATACTGACCAAATTTATTTCTGGGCGACCTCGCTCTTGAACTTACCCTTCAGCCAGGGCTCGCCATAGACGGCGTCGAACGACTTCAGGATCTTGAACTGGCCGTCGGCCTTGGTTTCGCCGATGTAAACGTTCTTCGTGAGGTGCATGTTCGGCTGGGTGGTCACCTTGCCGCCGGGACCGTCGAACGAGACGCCGGACTTCCAGGCTTCGCGGACCTTGTCCACGTCGAACGAGCCGGCCTTTTCCACCGCGGCCTTCCACAGGTACACGCCATTGTAGCTGAGGACCATCGGCGAGCAGGTCACACGGTTTTCCTTCACGATGCCCGCCACCGTGCTCTTCTTCAGCCAGGCCTGGAAGTCGGCGACGAACTTCTTGTTCGCCGGGGTGTTCAGGGACTGGAAGTACGTCCAGCAGCCAAGCTGGCCGACGAGCTTGTCCGCCGGCAGGCCGCGGAACTCATCCTCGGAGATCGAGAAGGAGACGACCGGGCAGGTCTCCGCGGTGAGGCCGGAAGCGGCATACTCCTTGAAGAACGGGACGTTGGTGTCGCCGTTGAGCGTCGAGATCACGCAGGCATCGCCCGAAGCGGCGAACTGTTTGATCTCGGCGACGATCTGCTGGTAATCCGTGTGGCCGAAAGGCGTGTACTTGCCGGCGGAGATGATCTTGCCGGAGCCATCCTTGCGGAAACCGCCACCGATGTTCTCGAGCGGCACGCCCTTGCTGAGGAGGTATTCCAACAGCACGAGGTTGGTCGTCTGCGGGTACACGTAATCGGAGCCCAGGAGGTAGAACTTCTTCTTCCCCTCGGCGAGGTAGTAGTCGACGGCGGGCGTCGCCTGCTGGTTCACCGCCTCGGCCGTGTAGGCGACATTCGGGCTCTCCTCCTCACCCTCATACTGCACGGGATAGAAGAGCAGCCCGTTGTTCTTCTCGAAGACGGGCAGGACGGACTTGCGACTGACGGAGGTCCAGCAGCCGAAGACGACGGAAACCTTGTCCTGCTCGAGCAGCTGCTTGGCCTTTTCGGCGAAGAGCGGCCAGTTGGACGCGCCGTCGACCACGACGGGCTCGATCTTCTTGCCGAGCACGCCGCCCTTGGCGTTGATTTCGTCGAACGTGAATATGAGCACATCGCGCAGCGACGTCTCGCTGATCGCCATGGTGCCGGAGAGGGAATGAAGGACGCCGACCTTGACGGTCTCTTCAGCGTGAACGGTGAGACCGGCGAAGGCGCCAAGCGAAAGCGCGGCGGCGCCGAGGAGTGATTTGAGTTTCGGGAACATGGGTGGGAAGGGTTTCTAGTTTCTAGATTCTGGTTTCTGGTTTCTGGTTTCTAGTTTGTGGATTTTTGGTGGTCACTAGTGCCTGGCCTCCGGTCGGTCTCTGAGCTGGGGCGACGCGTTCGACGCGAAGGCCCCTCAAACGAGAAACTCGAAACCAGAAACTAGAAACCGGCGGGGCCGGCCTTACCACTTGATGATGCCCTGGACGCCGTAGAAGGTGAAATCGGTGCCGCCGCTCTCGCCCTTCGAGACTTCGGCGCGGAGCGCGAAGTTCGGGGAAAGCGTCACGGTCGGGGCAATCGTGTACTTGTGGTCGCTGCCGCCCGCATCCCAGTCGGCGCCGCTGACGCGGAAGGCGGTCGAGAACTGGTCGGAGAACTTGTAGCTGAGGAAGGCGAGCCAGCCCTTGCCGACGTTGTCGAGGATGTCGTATTCGCCGGCGATGGTGACCTTGTCGGTGAGCGCGTAGCTGGCCCACAGGTCGAACACGAAGGTGTCGTCGGCCGCGCCGTGCGTATCTTCCGTTCCGATACCCGCGAAGATCGTGAGCTTCTCGATGCCGGTGTAGGTTAGGACCGCCTCCACCCCGACATCGTCATCGAACTCGCGGTCGCCCTCGAAGAAACCGTTCGAGCCGAGGAAGAGCGAGTCGACCACGGCGACGCCGACGGAGAACGTCTTGGTGGCGTAGTCGATCTTGGCGCCGGAGTGATAGGCCGGAATGGCGAAGATGGTGTTGGCGTAGGTGAGCTGCGCCATGTTGATCGGGTCGAACGCCTCGTAGCCCAGGTAGCTGAGGAACTTGCCGCCCGTGATCTTGAAACCGGCACCCGTGTCGAAGGTGACGTAGGCGTCGAGGAGGCCCGCCTCGTTGGACAGACCCGGCAGGTAAAGGATGCTCCCGTAAGCGCTGACCTTGTCGATCGTGCCAAGGAGGCCGAGCTTCACGGCATCGGCATTGACCACGGCGGGCGAGCCCTTGTTGTCGAAATAGGTCTCGACGTTCGGCGCGCCATCGATGTCGGTGGTCGTCGCGGCACCGACGGCGTAGCCGTTGATGCTGAGGTGTTCGTTGACTTTTACGTCGGCAAAAGCCGCGGCGGCGCTGGCAAGCAGGAGGGCGGCGGTGAAGGTGTGGCGTAGGTTCATAAGGTATTGGGTTAAGTGGCTGACCGCTCAAGTCGGGTCGGCCCGGCTTTTAGCAGCCACCTTGCCAACGCCGGGCCGGGCCGAGATTCGTATGACACGCCCGGGGGCGGAGGAACCGGGCCGGAGGAGCTGGGGTCCGAACCGGCCGGCGTTGGAACCTCGCCGGAAAAACCACCATACCCCACCCGGATTCCCCTCTGAGAAAGGGCTGGATTGAAGCGGGGCGAACTGGCCTGCGTAATGCTTCAACAGCCATCAATCCCGCTCATGCCAACCGGCTGACAGGTGAAAAATATTCCATGAAACCGCTCGTCCCATTCATTCTCGCCCTCCTGGCCGGTCCGTTGGTCCAAGCCCAGGTTGCGCCGCTGTCCCCCTCTTCCGCACCGACCTCGTCCGACCTGCCCCCGGCGGTGGCGTCGCCGGTCAGCGTCACCGCCACGGCGTCCGCCGTTTCCCAGTACATGTTTCGCGGCGTGCGCCTGGGAGGGGCCGCCTTCCAACCTGCGGTCGAGGTGGGCGCGGGCAGTCTGGTGCTCGGGGTCTGGGCCAGTTTCCCGCTGAAGGACAAAGTGCCCGGCCAATCCGATCCGGAGATCGACGGCTATGGCTCGTACAAGATCACGCTGAACGAGCGGCTGAGCCTCGTGCCGGGATTTACGTGGTACACCTTCCCCAACGCCGACAAGGCGGGCGGTTGGTACAAGAGCACCTTCGAGCCGAGCCTGGCCCTGAACTACACGCTCGGGCCGGTGCTGCTGACGCCGAAGGTTTACTACGACACCGTGCTCCGTGGCGCCACGTATGAACTCAACGTCGCGTTTGCCCTCCCGCTGAAAAGCCTGGGAACCGAGCTCGCATTCCTGGGCCAGGTCGGGACGTTCAAGTGGGACGAAGCCTGGGAACAGACGTCACCGGCGATGAGAAACTGGGGCGACTACTATCTGGTTGGCGTGACCCTGCCGTACCAGATCACGAGCAATGCCAAGCTCTCGCTGGGCGTGGCGTACACGACGGGCGAGAACAATTTCCTGAAGCAGGGCACGCTGCCGAAATACGAGAACACCTCCGCCACCGGTCGCGGCGTGGTGACGTTGAGCTACGCGCTGACATTCTGAGCAACGTCCAACCTTTCCAAGCCAGCCACAGAGATCACGGAGCTCCGACACAGAGGACACGGAGGCTCGGTCCTTGGACAAACCTGTTCATCGCGTGACGCCCAGGACAGTCGCAGCGCCCGCCTCCGGCTCGGCTCTGATTGGGCCTCTGTGCCCTCTGTGGCAAAACGGTTTGGGCCAGTACAGTACCTCACCCGGCCAAATTCCTACTGGAAACCTGACGGTGCGTGCGCGATGGTGCCGGAACTTATGAAAGTCGGTATCGTCGGCGCGTCCGGTTATTCAGGCGAAGTGTTGGTCAAGCTGCTGCTCGGCCATCCCAAGGTGCAGCTCGCGGCGGTGACCTCACGCACGCATGCGGGCAAACCGCTGTCGGCGGTCATCCCCGCCGTACGGGGCGCCGACCGGGGGCTGAAATTCGTGGACTCGGACGCAGCCGTGCTCGCCGCCTCCGACATTGACCTTTTCTTCCTCGCGCTGCCGCATGGCGCCGCCGCCACGTACGCGAAGGTGCTCGTGCCCGCCGGTAAACGGGTGATCGATCTCAGCGCCGATTTCCGCATCGCGGACCTCGCGACGTATCAGAAGTACTACGGCGAGCACCACGCGCCGGATCTCCTTCCGAGCGCCCGGTTCGTGCTGCCGGAACTCACCGCGCCCGGGTGGAAAAATGAGACGAAGCTCATCGCCGCGCCCGGGTGCTACCCGACGAGCATCCTGGTGCCGCTCGTACCCCTCCTGAAGGCCGGGGTCGTCACCCGCGAACACATCGTGGTCAACTCGTACAGCGGCGTCAGCGGCGCCGGCAAGAAGGCCGAGGAGATGTACCTGTTCGTGGAGCGGGCGGAGAGCATCAAGGCTTACGGGCTGACCAAGCATCGCCACCTGGCCGAGGTCGAGGAGCAGCTGGGCCTCCTGACCGGCGGCAAGACGATCATTCAATTCAATCCCCACCTGGCTCCGATGCGGCGGGGAATCGCGACCACCATCACGGTGCCCGCGACGCCGGGCGGCACCGTCGAACAGGCGTATGCCGCGTGGCGCGGCGCGTATGAGGGCCGGCCGTTCGTGCATCTGCTGCCCTCGGGCGAGACGCCGGATACGGCGCACGTGGTCGGCACCAACCGGGTGGACCTTTCCGCGGTTCACGACCCGCGCACGGGCAATTTCGTGATCACGGCGGCGGAGGACAACCTCGTGAAAGGCGCCAGCGGCCAGGCGATCCAGATCATGAACCTTTGGTGCGGCTTCGAGGAGACCGCGGGACTGGTGTGATGGGGGGGGAGGGGGGGGTGGGTGGTTTTGGGTTTTGAGTTTTGGGTTTTGGGGGTTGGGTTTTGGGTTCTGGGTGGCTTCGGGTCCCCCGCTCATCCTGCTTTACTCTTGCCCCACCCTGCCGATGTAGGAACCCCACGTAATGGACGCACCGCTTCGCACCCTCCCCGCGATTGATATCCGGGGGGGCAGGATCCTGATCGCCGACTACGACCGCCTCCACATCCGAATTCTCGGAGGAATCCTCAAGCGGGAGGGCCATTTATTGGCGGAAGCGCAATCGGGGGAGCGCGTCCTGGAGATTTATTCCGAATTCAGGCCAGACCTGGTCATGATCGAAGCAGAGCTGCCGGGCATCGACGGCCTGGAAATCTGCCGGCGGCTCAAACAGACGCACGGAGCGGACTGCGCCTCCATCGTTTTCATCACCGCCAAGGCCGGTTCGGCCGACGTGGTGGCGGGACTCGCGGCAGGTGCGGCGGACTACCTGCGCAAACCATTCAACTCCGTCGAGGTGATCGCGCGGATCCGGGCGCTGCTTCGCCATCGGATCCTGCTCCGCCGACAGGCGGCCCTCGTGGACGAACTCAGCCAGGCCAATGCCGACAAGAACCGGTTCCTCGGGCTTGCCGCCAACGATCTGCGCAACCCGCTGGCCTCGATTTACCAACTCTCGCGTTTCCTCAGCGACGGCACCGTGGGCCCGCTGCCGCCGGATCAGCTCGATCTCGTCCAGACAATCTTCAGCACCAGCCAATCGATGCTCGGGATGGTCAACGAACTCCTCGATGTGGTCTCGATCGAGTCGGGCGAACTGAAACTGAACATCGAGAAGACCAATGTCGGCTCCCTGGCGGAGAAGTGCGTCTACGTGATCAACATCGAGGCCGCCAAGAAGAAGTCGGTCCTGCAATTCACCGCGCCTGCCACGCCCATCGTCCACCCGGTCGACGCCGCCAAGCTGAAGCAGGTGATCGACAACCTGCTGACCAACGCCGTGAAGTACTCGCCCCCCGGTTCAACGATCCAGGTGGAGGTCGGCGCCGCCGCCGATGGCGCTCACTACTTCATTGCCGTGCGGGATCAGGGGCCCGGGATCCCCGAAAACGAGCGGCACAAGTTGTTCAAGGATTTCGGCCGCCTGTCCGTGCAGCCAACGGGCGGGGAGAAAAGCACCGGGCTCGGCCTGGCCATCTGTCGCAAAATTGTGGATGCGCATGGCGGCACCATCGCGGCGGAAAACCAGGCCGGCGGCGGCTGCGAATTTCGCGTCACCCTGCCCTCCGCCACATGAACCGAACGGGAACCCTTCTGATTGCGGCCGCCGACGTCCGCTTCAAGCAGCTGATCACCACCGCGCTGCGTGAGGATGCACACACGCTGGTCGAGGCCGACGATGGCAGGCAGGTGCTCACCCAGTACGGCCAGCTCCGACCGGACCTCGTCCTGCTCGAAGTGGACCTCAGCGGGGGCGAGGACTTGGATGTCTGCCGCCGGCTCGTGGCGGAGTATGGTGACGAATGCGCCCCGCTGCTGTTCTTTGCGTCGGCGGCCACCCCCGAGCAGATCGCGGAAGGGTTCGCCGCCGGCGCGAGCGACTTCATCAGCAAGGAAGCCACCGCCGAGGAGATCCAGGCCCGCGCCCGCTCGCACCTGCAGACCTTCCTGTTGCTCAAGGAGCAAAAAGCCATGGCCGAACAGCTTGGTCGGGCCAATGCGGCCAAAAACCGGTTCATCGGCATGGCGGCGCACGACATGCGCAACCCGCTGGTTTCGATCCGCGGTTTCTCCGAGTTCCTGATGGAGGGAACCGTGGGCCCGATGCCGGCGTCCCAACTGGCGCTGGTCACGATCATCCACGGCACCAGCAATGCGATGATCAAGACGCTGAATGAGCTGCTGGATGTTGCGACCATCGACGCCGGCCAGCTGAAGCTCCAGGTCTCGACTCATTCGCTGGTGGACCTCGTCACCAAAGCCATTGGCCAGGCCCGCATCGAGGCGCGGAAAAAGCGCAGCCGGATCGAGTTGCTGACGCCCGCCAGCCAGCCGGTCCTGGCGTTCGACGGCGACAAGATCAAGCAGGTGATCGATGCGCTGCTGAGCAACGCGATCAAGTTCTCGCCGCCGGCCTCCGTGCTCACCGTGGCGATCGAAGTCACCGCCGACGGGAAGTCCTGTGGTTTCCTGATTCGCGATCAGGGACCGGGCATGCCTCCGGACGCGCTGGCGCGACTGACCACCGGTCGGACGGTGGTCGCCGAGGAGACGACGACGGGGGAGAAAACCGCGGGCCTTGGTCTCATCATCAGCCGCAACATCGTGGCGGCCCACGACGGGTCGATCGAGGCAACCAACCGCGAAAAAGGCTGCGAGGTGCGCGTTCGGCTGCCGCGGGTGGATTAGAACTCTGAATAACCGGCGACAACGCGCGCCGCTGCGGGGTACCGGCTGAAGCCGGCGCTACGTCCGGATGCCGCCGCTTTGCCGGTACCCCCAGCCGCAAATGAGCGGTCCTGCGTTCGAACATGGTCCGGGGTCTGCTACAGCACCGGCATGTTCACCCTCGTCCATCAGCCGCTCGCCGGGTGCGACGAGTCGCTGGCGCCAATATGGCTCCGCTGTGACCGCCGCACGCTGGCGAAACGGATCTGGCGGGGAAAGGCGGACGACGGCGAGGAATTCGGTTTCGAGCTGCAGCAACCGATGCGTCACGGGGACGTGGTCTTCCAAACGGCGCAGTGGCGCTATGTGATTCGCCAGGAACCGGAACCCGTGCTCGAGATCGCCCTGGATATCGCCCCGTGTGCGGCCGCCGGCATCGGCTGGGCGGTGGGCAACCTGCACCTCGAACTCTCCGCCGAGGTGTCCCGCCTGCTCGCGCCGGACGAACCGGCGGTCCGGCAGCTGATGGCGCGGTTGTCCGTCCCGTATCGGTGCACGACGGCGATCTTCCGTCCGGGCCGGTTCGCCCGCGGTCAACAAGCGGCGCAGGAACTCGGCGCCAGCCATCGCCACGCATGAGCTTCGAGGACGGCTTCAACCGGACCGGGGCCGCGAAGGCGGCGCCCGCTCCTCCCACGACGGCCGAGGTCACGTCGTGGCTGTGCCGGCTGTTGCAGACGACCGATTCGTCCTATCCGACCGGCGGCTATGCGCACTCGTATGGCCTGGAAGGCCTGATCCAGGCGGGCGCGGTGCGGGACCGAGCCACGCTCCGGGCGTTCCTGCTCGAGGCCGTGCTCCCCGGACTGCGCCAGGCCGACCTGCCGCTCGTGGCGCACGCCTGGCGGGCGGCGGGGGACGAAAACTGGGCCCGGCTCGGCGAACTCACGCAGCTGGCCAAGGCGCTCAAAGGCCCGGCGGAACTGCGCGGGGCCGCCGAAAAAATCGGCCGCCAGCGGGCGGAACTGGCGGCACGCCTGAATCCGAACTCCGCCGCCGGCGGCTTTCTCGAGCAGAGCCTGGCGCAGGGTTGGTCCTTCACCGCGCCGGTCACGGTCGGCGTGGAGATGCAGGCTGCCGGCGCGCCCCTCGAGGCGGCGCTGGCGGGCTATTTTTACGCGACCGTTTCGGGACTCGTCGCCGCCGCAATGAAGCTGCTCCGCCTCGGCCAGAACGCCGCCCAGGCGCTGCTCACCGAAGCGCTGGCCGAGGCAGGCGCCGCCGCCGCCCACGCGATCCACGTCCCCGTCGACGAAATTGGATGGGCCAACCCGTGGGTCGATGTCGCCTCGGCCCGGCATGAAATCGCCGACGCCCGGATGTTCATCAGCTGATCCACGATTGCCCCCAGCTCCAAACACCGGCCCCAAAAAGCGCGTCCGTCCGCCCAATCATAAATCGTAGATCGTAAATCAAAAATCCCCATGTCTCGTCCTCCTCGCATTGGCATCGGCGGTCCGGTCGGCTCCGGCAAGACGATGCTGTGTCTCAAACTCTGTCAGCGGCTGCGCCAGCGTTACTCGATGGCGGTGGTGACCAATGACATTTATTGCTCGGAGGACGCGGAGTTTCTCATCCGGCACACCGCGCTTCCGGCGGAGCGGATCATCGGGGTGGAGACGGGGGGGTGCCCGCACACCGCCATCCGGGACGACACCACGATGAACGAACAGGCGTGCCGCGCGCTCGAAGCCCGGTTCAACGATCTCCAGCTGGTGCTGGTCGAGAGCGGGGGCGACAATCTGACCGCCACCTTTTCTCCGGAGCTGGTCGATGCCTTCATCTATGTGATCGACGTGGCGGAGGGGGACAAAATCCCCCGCAAAGGCGGCCCGGCGATCCGGCACAGCGATCTGCTCATCATCAACAAGATCGACCTGGCCCCTTTGGTGGGCGCCAACCTGGCTGTGATGGATCGCGACGCTCGCGTGCAGCGCGGCACCCGGCCGTTTCTGTTCTGCGATTTGAAACGCGAGCACAATCTCGACGCCGTGATCGCATGGCTCGAGCGCAACGTGCTTTTTGCCCGGCAGCCGCGGGCTGCGTCGGAAGCCGCTGCGCTCACCGGACCGTGATCGCCTTCTCCGGACATCTCCGACTCCGGGCCCAGGCGCGCGCGGATGGCCGCACCCAGCTGGCGCACCAGGCGTTCCGGGCGCCCTTCCATCTCAGCAAGCCGTACTGGGATCCAGAGAGCCGGACCCTGCTCGTCCAGGTGGTGAATCCCACGGCCGGCATTCTCGCCGGCGACGCGCTCGATGCCGCGGTGTCGGTGGGCGGGAGGGCGGCGGTGCTCTTGACGACGCCGAGCGCGAGCCGGGTGTTTCGCATGCGCGAAGGCCTGGCCACCTGCCGGCAGGCGTTCGCCATCGACGCAGGCGGCTGGCTGGAATTCACCCCGGAGCCGATCGTTCCCCACCGCGGCTCCCGCTACCGGCAAACCACCACTGTTGAAGTGGAGCGCGGCGCGCGCGGGATGTTCGTGGAGCAGCTGATGCCGGGCCGCGTCGGCCACGGCGAAGCCTGGAGCTGGACGCAGCTGGAGCTCAGCTGCGATTTGCGGGTCGACGGCCGGTTGGTCCTGCGGGAGCGGCTGCAGCAATCGGGCGAACAACTGCAGGCGCTGAGCGCCGTTTTCGGCGCCAGCGCCGCCGCCTGCCTGGCCACGATCATCCTCGTCGACACGACGCCCGCGTTTGCCCCCCACCCCGCGTGGCGCGGCAAAGTCGCAGCCCTGCATCAACCGGAGTGCCAGGTGGGCGTCAGCGCGCTCAGCGAGGGCGGTTGGACGATCCGCCTGATTGCCGACGGCCCGGTCCGGCTGCGCGACACCCTGGCCCGGTTGCGGGCGGTGCTGGCCGACGCGTACCCGGAGCTCGGGGCGTCGTTTCGACGGTACTGAACCCGCGCTTCAGCGGCGCATCCGGCGTTTCAATGCGCGGCGAGTGAGCGCCCACACGCCCGTGCCAGCCACGGCGAGACAAAGGATCGTGGCGACGGGATGGGCCGCCAGGTGCTCGAAGTCCCAGGTGAACTCATGGTCGTCGTGACCCGGATGAGCGTGGGCGAGGGAGACGAGACCGAGGGTAAGCCAGAGGGCAAGGAGACGCGCGGGGGTGGGCTTCATGGGCGCGGAAAGAGCAGGAGACGTTCCAACGCGAACGGCGATGCGAGCAATGCTGCGGGAGGCGGGATGCGGGAGGCGGGATACGGGATGCGAGATACAGGATACAGGATGCGGGATGCAGGATGCGAGAGGCGGGATGCGAGATACAGGATGCGGGATGCGGGATGCAGGATGCAGGCTTGGTACGTAGTCCCGAGTTCACGCCACAATCTATTTTCCGAATCCTGCATCCTGGATCCTGGATCCTGCATCCTGCATCCTGCATCCTGGATCCCGAATCCTGCATCCTGGATCCCGAATCCTGCATCCTGGATCCTGGATCCTGCATCCTGGATCCCGGATCCCGGATCGTATCCCAAAAAAAACGCCACCCGAAGCGGGTGGCGTTGAAAGGGAGTGAACTCCGGAAGCGGCTTAGCGCTTGGAGAACTGGAAGCGCTTGCGGGCGCCCGGCTGGCCGGCCTTCTTGCGTTCCTTCTCGCGCGGATCGCGCTTCATGTGGCCCGCCTTCTTGAGCGCCGGACGGAGCTCGGCGTTCATCTTCTGCAGCGCGCGGGCGATGCCATGGGCAACCGCACCGGCCTGACCGGCGACGCCGCCACCCGCCACGTTGGCGGTGACATCGATCTTCTCACGCAGTTCGACGACCAGGAGGGGAGCGTACGCCTGCTTGGCGAAATTCTCGTGCGAGAAATAATCTTCGAACTCACGACCATTGCAGGTCAGCTTGCCCGAACCCTCGGTAATGCGCACACGCGCGGTCGAGGTTTTACGACGGCCGGTGCCGAGGAAGACGTTGGCAGGAGTAGCAGCGCTCATGTTCTAGTCGATCAGACGGAAATTTTCTGGGGATTGTTGGCCTCGTGGCTGTGCTCGGCGCCGGCGAAAACCCGGAGCTTCGTGAGCATCTTGGCCGCAATGATGTTCTGCGGCAGCATGCCTTTCACGGCGTGCTTGACGATGAACTCGGGGTTGCGCTCGCGCATCACCTTGACGTTGCGGTAGCTTTCGCCGCCAACGAAGCCCGAGAAGAACATGTACTCGTTCTGCTCTTCCTTCTTGCCGGTGAGGACGACCTTCTCCGCATTGATCACGACCACGAAATCGCCGTTGTCGACACTCGGGGTGTAGGAAGCCTTGTGGCGGCCACGGATGATATTGGCAGCCTTGACCGCGAGACGACCGAGCGGCACCCCGGCGGCATCGATCAGATACCACTTGGGCTGCACCGTCTCCTTCTTGGCGAGGAACGTTTTCATGCGAAAAGAGGCCAAGTGCTAGGGACCGGAAATCGTGTGTCAACCCCGTAAATCGCGGACGAGGCAGAACAGAGGACACGACTGGGGCAGCACCACCGGGTCGATTCCGCGGTAAGCCGCTGTATCCGAAGGAGGAAATGCCTTAAGAACAACGCTCAACATCCAACGCCCAACGTTCAACGTCCAACGTTCAATGCCCAACATCCAACGCCCAACCTGGATTCCGAAGTAGCCACAGAGAGCACGGAGGCCGCGTCCTCGCGCCAGACCGGTTTATTTGTCGGGGCTTTGGAGGTCAGCCGTCGACTCGCTGGCGCTCCTCGCTACACGAAGGCGCTTGGGCGTAGCGAAGAGCGCCAGCGATTCGAA
>JAEWKR010000188.1 GCA_023457715.1 Verrucomicrobiota bacterium | reverse complement strand
AAGACGGTGTTAGCTTGCCCCTTCGGATGACGATGCTGGTCTAAACCGGCAGACCACCGCGCCCCAAGTTTCTTTTTGGAATGATCGCGCCGCCGCGGCGCGTGTGGGTCGCTCAAAACCCAAAACTCCTACAGGCTCCCCTTGGTCGACGGCAGCTGATCCGCCGCGCGCGCTTCGATCTGGGTGGCCATGTCCAGCGCGCGGCCGAGTCCCTTGAAGATCGCCTCCGCCACGTGATGCGGCTCCTCACCGTAGATCAGCTCCACGTGCAGGTTCGCCCCCAGCGCGTTGCTGAACGCCCGGCAAAATTCCTTCACGAGGATGATGTTGAAATCACGCACGTACATGGTCGGCGCGTCCACCCGATACACCAGATGTGGCCGCCCACCCACGTCGATGACCACGCGCGCCAGGGACTCGTCCATCGGCAGCAGGAAGAAACCATAGCGGCGGATGCCAACCTTGTCACCCAGCGCCTGCTTCACGGCCTGGCCCAGCACGAGGCCCACGTCCTCGACCGTGTGATGATAATCCACCGCCACGTCACCTTTGCACGTCACGCTGAGATCGAACAGGCCATGCTTCGCGAACAGGGTCAGCATGTGGTCGAAAAAGGGCACGCCGGTCTCGATCCGGCCCGCCCCGCGACCATCCACCCCGAACGTCAGCGCGATATTGGTCTCCGCGGTCTTGCGGTCGACGGTGGAAGCACGGCCGGCGGGCGCGTTTCCTGATGGGGAGGAACTCTGATTCACGTCTTTTGCCATGCGTCGAGGGTGTCGCGGAGGACGCGCATTTCCGCGTCCGTCCCGACGCTGATGCGCAGGAAGGAGGCGGTCAAGGCGTGGCTCGAGAAGTACCGGACCAGCACTTTGTGCGCGTAAAGGTAATCATACGCGGCCTTCGCCACCTCCGGCCCGCTTTCGCCGCGGGCATTCCTGGGTTCCGTGAAGACGAAGTTCGACTGGGAGTCATACGTGCGCCAGCCCCGACGCTGTTGCAGGTCACCCAGCATGTGGTCCCGGGTGGCGACTACCTTCGCGATCACTCCGGCATAGTAGGGCTGGTCTTCCAGTGCGGCGATGGCCCCCGTCTGCGAGAGCCGGCTGACGTTGTAGCTGTCCCGCACCCGGTCGAGGACGTCGATCACCGGTGCCGCGGCCAGGGCGTACCCGACCCGCAGACCGGCGAGGGCATACGCTTTGGACAGCGTGCGCACGACCACGAGGTTCGGGTGGTTCGCCAGCAACCCGACCGCATTCTCGCGCGCAAACGGCGCGTAGGCCTCATCGACCACGAAGAGGCCGCGAAAAGCCGCGGCTGCCCGCTCCAGCTCCGCGGCCGAAAAGCCCACCCCGGTCGGTGCATTCGGGGAGGTCAGGAAGAAGACATTCGCCGTCGACTGCGCAATTCGCTCCACCGGCAGTCGCATCGCGCGATCGAACTCGATCGTGGTCGTGCGCCCGTTCTGGATTTCGACCAGCACCGGATACAACGAGTAGCTGGGCACGGTGAAACCGAGGGTCGCGCGATCCCCGCAGTACGCCCGCACCAGCAGGTTCAGGATGTCGTCGGACCCATTGCCGATGCAGACCTGGTCCGGCGCGAGGGCGTGGTGTGCGGCCACCACCTCCCGAAGCCGCGAGCTGGTTGGATTGGGGTAGAGCCGCAGGCTGGCGCCCTCGGCCCCGAGTTCGTTTCGGATCGCTTCCGCCACCTTCGGGCTCGGCGGATAGGGGCACTCGTTGGTGTTGAGTTTCACCCACCCCGGCTCAGTCGGCTGCAGGCCCGGTGTGTAGGCGTGCAACGTTGCGACATGCGGCAGGGCAAGGGAGGAGGCCATGGAAGGGAAAAGTGAAAGTGAGAGTGAAAGTGGGCCCTAACGCAACGGCGGCTCAGCCGCCCACTTTCACTTTCACTTTCACTTTCACTCTCACTCTCACTCCTACGTCCGAATCCGCACCGACCGGCCATGGGCGTCGAGCTTCTCCATCGCGGCGAACGCGGCCACGGTGGGCTCGGCCTTGCGCACACTGGCGCGGTCGTAGTGGATGATGCTGGTGCGCCGCATGAAATCGGCCACGCGCAGTCCGCTGAAGAAACGGCCGGCCCGCGCCGTCGGCAGCACATGACTTGGACCGGCGGTGAAATCGCCCAGCGCAGTCGGCGTGTAGTTGCCGATCATGATCGCCCCCGCGGTCGTAATGGCGGCGGTCAGCTTCCGGCTCGTCGAATCGGCCACGATCAACTGGAGATGTTCGGGCGCGACGTAATTCGCCACCCCGACGGCCTGGGCCAGCGTCCCGACTTCGATCGCCAGGAATCCGTCGCTCAACACCCGCTGCGACTTCTCCGAGCGGGCGATCAACTGCAGCTGGGTCCGCAATTCGGAGCTCACCGCCGCGATGATCTGGGCCGAGGTGGCGACGAGATAGATCTTCTCCCGCCCGGAGCCGTGCTCCGCCTGCGCCAGCAGGTCCGCCGCCACAAACGAGGCGTTCGCCGTATCGTCGGCGATGATCATCACTTCGCTCGGACCGGGGAGCGAGTCGACGCCGACCACCCCGAAGACCTGCCGCTTGGCCTCGCAGACATAGGCATTGCCGGGACCGTAAATCTTGTCGACCGGCACAATCGTCGTCGTGCCAAACGCCATGGCGCCGATCGCCTGCACCCCGCCGATGCGGTAGACCTCCTCGATCCCGATCAGATGCAGCGCAGCCAGCAGACCGGGCGCGACCTTCCCGTTTGCGTTCGAAGGAGTGAAGACCGCGATCTCCGGGCAGCCGGCGATCTTCGCCAGAGTCGCGGTCATCAGCACGGTCGATACCAGGGGGACCTCCCCGCCGGGGATGTAGAGGCCGACGCGGCGAATGGGATCAAACTTCTCGCCCACCGTTGCCCCGTGCTTGTTCTTCGCCATCCACGGTTCCGGCAGCCCGCGGCGATTATAGGCCAGCACGTTATCGCGGGCCGCCACGAGCGCCTTCATTTCGGCAGCGGGCAGGGACTTGCCCGCAGCCGCAAGATCCCCCGCCGGGACGCGAAACTCGCGGGCCCTCAGCTTCGCCCCATCGAACTTGGCGGCATAGTACGCAACCGCTTCGTCCCCACGGCCCCGCACATCGGCGAGGATCGCGGCGACCGAATCGGTGATCTCCTTCGGCACGAGCGCGCCGCGACAGAAAGCCGCGAGGTCCTCGGCAAAGGTCTTCGAACCATGGTGGAGCGTACGCATGAGGCTGGCGTTTACCCTACTTACCTTGGCACCCCTGGAACGGCGAGGGTTTTTTGCGCAGGAGCCGAACCTAGCGTGATTCGCCACCGAGTACACAGAGGCCCAATCTGGGCCAAGCCGGAGGCCAGCGCCGCGAGTCCGATATCCGGAACCCGGTCGGTGCCTCGAAACGGGAGGAACGGAGCCCCAGGTGTATGATTGCCAGAGGACCGCCTTCCGCGGTGCCTTCCTCTGTGTCCTCTGTGTCGGAGCTCTGTGCTCTCTGTGGCGAAGATCGAGAGCTACCGGCTTTTGAGCGGCGGAACCGAAAAATAGTCGGCCGGCTTCGGCTGGTTGATCTCGATCCGCTCGAACGTGATCGTCACGGTCTGATCCTGCCCCGCCGGATTTTTCGACACCTGGGTGATCGACTTGGGGAAACGGATACCGCTGGCCACGAGTTCGCCCTGCTCCCGGATGGTTCCCGATTCGGTTTCGGTCAGCAGCACCCGCCCCGTCCGCAGGTCAAAATAGCGCGTGAAAATGATGTTTGGGGCATGCACAAACGCGACCTTGTGACATTGCGCCCCATCGAGCGTGGTCGTGCCCTTGTCCTCAATGCGGCCGCCTTCGCCCTCGATCCCGCGATAAAACGAAAGATTTTCCCAGGTGTTTGCCCGCAGGCGGCGGATGCCGTCGGCTCCCAGCAGGGTCTGCTGCCACTTCGCGCCATCGTCGGCGGCGGTGACGCGGGTCCAGGCCTCGTAGCCGTCCAGCGCGGTGGTCTCGATGGCCGCGTTCGACACAATGCTCACGCGCTGCCGCGCCGGTTTCTGCATCACGATCTCGATCGCGGCGCGCGTCTGCTTCGTCGCATCCTTGGGGTCGTTGGTGACGAGCGTGCCGTAGAAATGCACGGCGTGGAGCGCGTTCAGGGCCGCTTCGGTGCCCGCATAGGCGCGGGCCTTGGTGATGATCGGTAGTTCTGCCGCCCCCGCTTCGGCCGCACCGGCCAACGCGAGAATCCAGGCAGTGAGGCGGATGACGAGCTTCAAGGTCATGGAAAGAGCTTGGCGATTCCCCGGTCGGAGAAAAGCCTTGATCCGCCTACTCCCATTCGATCGTGGCGGGGGGCTTCGAGCTGATGTCGAACACCACCCGGCCGACCCCGCGCACCTCGTTCGTGATCCGGCTGGAGATGCGCTGCAACAGGTCGTGGGGCAGCTTCGCCCAGTCCGCCGTCATGGCGTCCGTGCTTTCGACCACCCGCACGGCGATGACGTAGTCGTAGGTCCGTTCGTCGCCGAACACCCCGACCGTCTTCACCGGCAAAAAGACGCAGAACGATTGCCAGACCTTGTAGTAATAGCCCGACTTCATCATCTCGTCGTGCAACACGGCGTCGGCGTTGCGGAGAATCTCCAGGTTCGCCGCGGTGATGTCGCCCATCACCCGCACCCCGAGGCCGGGACCCGGGAAGGGCTGGCGCCACACCACCTCACGGGGCAGGCCGAGTGCGGCGCCGACTTGCCTGACCTCGTCCTTGAAGAGTTCGCGCAGCGGCTCGATCAGCTTGAGCTTCATCCGCTCGGGCAGCCCGCCCACATTGTGGTGCGTCTTGATCAACGACGCCGGATTGTTCCCGATCGAGACGCTCTCGATCACATCCGGATAAAGCGTGCCCTGGCCGAGAAACTCCGCGCTGCCCTTGATCGTTTTCAGCGACTTCTCGAACACTTCAACGAACGTGCGGCCGATGATCTTGCGCTTCTGCTCCGGCTCGGTGACGCCCTTCAACCGCCGCAGGAACAGCTTCGACGCGTCCACCACCCGCAGATCGATGTGAAAATGCCGGCCGTAGAGTTCCTGCACGTACTCGCGTTCACCTTTGCGAAGCAGGCCATTGTCGACGAATACGCAGGTCAGCTGCTTGCCGATCGCCTTGTGCAGCAGGGCGGCCGCCACCGAGGAATCCACGCCGCCGGACAAGCCGAGGAGCACGCGCCCCTTGCCGACCTGTTCCCGGATGGTCTGCACGGAATGGGAAATAAAGTCCTTGGTGGTCCAATCCTGCTTCGCCCCGCACACGCCGAGCAGGAAGTTGCGGATCATATCCACGCCCCGCTCGGTATGAAAAACCTCGGGGTGAAACTGAATCCCGTAGAAACCGCGTTTTGCGTCCTCGATCGCCGCATACGGCGAGTTTTCCGTCGTGCCGATCGGCCGGAAGCCGGGCGGCAGCTGCGTGATCTTGTCGCCGTGCGAATTCCAGACCCGCAATTTCTTCGGCAGCCCGGCGAACAGTTTGCCCGGCTTCTGGATGGTCAGCACGCCGTGCCCGTATTCACGGGCCTTGCTGTGCTCCACGTCGCCGCCCAGAAAATGGCCCATCAGCTGGACGCCGTAGCAAATGCCCAGCATCGGAACTCCGAGTTCGAAAATCCCAAGGTCCGGATGTGGCGCCTTGCGGGCGTACACACTCATCGGTCCACCCGAGAGGATGATGCCGACCACGTTGTCCTCCTTCAGCTTGGCCGCGGGCGTGGAGTAGTGATAAATCTTCGAGTAGACTTGGCACTCGCGAATCCGGCGGGCGATGACCTGGGTGAGCTGGGACCCGAAGTCGAGGACAGCAATCGTCTGTGGCATGTGCGGGTGAGGAAACGGTGAGCAAAAACGAGACCGCCCCACGGGAGCAAGTGCGATCTACTCGTGCTCTTGCTCGTAAGCGTGCTCGTGCTCGTTCCGTTCGATCTGGATCACGAGCACGAGCAAGAGCACGATCGGCGACCTGGGGCCTGTGCCCCTCGCGAAGCCGTCAGAGTGGCCGCAAACCGGCTTCGATCTCGGCGCGCCGCGCTTCCAGGAAAGGCGGCAGCGAAAGCCGCTCGCCGAGCGACGCCAGCGGCTCGTCTGCGGCAAACCCAGGTTCATCCGTCGCAATCTCGAACAGGACACCGCTGGGTTCGCGGAAATAGAGGCTGCGAAAATAGAAGCGATCCACCGGGCCGCTCGAGGGCACTTCAAACTCTCGCAGACGATCGTACCACGGCTGGTATTCCTCCCGGGTGGTCCGGAAGGCCACGTGGTGCACCCCTCCCGCCCCGCTGCGCGCGGGCCGCAGGGTCGGGTCCACCTGCACGTGGAGCTCGCAAGCCGCGGTGGTGCGGCCGGCCACCGCAGGCCCCATCTCAAAGACCTTCACCACGACCTCGCGACTGTCGGCCCGGCTCGAGTACTCGCGCGCCAGCCGGAGGCTCAGCACGCGCGTCAGCATCGCTTCCGTTCCCGCCAGTTCCGGCACGCTCATCGTAATCGGCCCCAAGCCGCGCAGCTGGTGCTCCGCCGGGACCGGACTGCGCTCCCAAGGGTGGACCGCCGCGCGCGGCACTTCAGCGACGAGACTCATCCGCTGCCCCTCCGCGTCCTCGAAATCGAGCAGGGAACGACCGTCACGCACCGCGATCGGCAGGTGCTTCACCCCCATCTGCACGAACCGTTTCGCCCACCACTCGAGCGAAGCCTCGGAATCGACCCGAAAACCCGTCCGCACCACGCTACGCCCCCCGCGTCGCTCGGGCGGCACGGGCCAGTCGAAGAACGTGATATCCGAGCCCGGAGAAGCCGCCCCATCCCCATAAAACAGGTGATAGGCGGATACATCGTCCTGGTTCACCGTCTTTTTCACCAGCCTCAGCCCCAGCACCTGCGTATAAAATCGATGGTTGGCCTCCGCATCTGCGGTCACGGCGGTGAGGTGGTGGAAGCCCGTGAAGTGCATGCGAAAACGTGACCACGATTCCGCCTCTGTCCAGCCGCCCCCCCCTTCAGCCCGTCTCAAGGTCCTCCACAAGCGACGTGTCGCCGCCCTACCCCGCAAAGCGTCACGGGTGAAGTGACGTCTCGGGGTCGAGGGGGGCCCCGGGTTCGTCGAGGGTGAGGGTGAAGGCTCCGTAGTCCTCGGTCGCGAGCATGGAGGTCACCTGCGCCTCGTTGAGGACGACATGTCGCACGTGTGCCCGCGACGTGAACATCTCCGGAAAGTCGACCTCGACGCTGACCCGCGGGCGTCCATCGACGTTTTCCACGCACAACGTGCCCCGCCGCCCGGCAGGCGGGGTGCGGCGATCGAGAGCCGAGACCACCAGGACGATCTTGCCATCCAGTTCGTGGAGATCCGTCGCGTTCATGCCCGCACAGACCCCGGTAGTCGCGGGCGGTGCCCGTCCCCACGGGAACCCCCATCCCGCTCCTTATCCGCCCCCCGGCGCACGGCGCTTTGGGAGCGGCGACTAGGCGCTGCCGTCCAGGGCCTTGATCTTCGCCGCGACGGCGGCAAGAACCGCGGTTTCGGCTGAAATGACCGGAGGAATGGCCAGCACCGTCGTGACCTCCCACTGGGCATCGGCATTCATGTGTCCCCACGCGTAACAGCGGAGGGCGTTATCATGACCGAGCAGCGCGAACACCTCGACGTCCCCCTCCCAGAGCAAACGGCCATCCAGCACCTGCTTCACGGGCTCCGTCCGCGTGTGCGACGCCTCACAGTGGTGCAATCGCTGGATCGTGCCCCGCAACTCCGGAATGTACTCCATCGGCCCAAGGTGCGAGGTAGGGTCCGATTCACAAGCGCGCAGGAGAGGGCCGGCGATCGCTACCGCCGGGATTTCGGGCCGCAGGGGCGAGCCGGACCGTCACGGCCGGCCCCATTTCGACCACGAGCAGTTCGTCCTGCTGCATGGCCGCCGCAAGTTCGCGACACCAGTCCCGCAAACGACGCATCTTGTCGGTGCAGACCAGAATCTGCCGGGACTCCTCGGCGATAAACCGCCGTGCTTCCGGATCGTACCACCCGCCGTCGGCATTGAGCACCGTGAACCCTTGGGGGAAATGTCGGAAGGTAATCTCGCGAATGAGAGAGTCGTCCGCCCGCGAGAAGGTCTTCCCATGGGTCGGCGTGTTCCGGGCGCCCAGCATGAGCGAGTAACACTTCATTCGCATACCGCGCTTTGACCCGCGGAGCGGGGAAAGGTAGCGGTCAGCGATCAGCGGTCAGCTCTCGGCCCTTCGGCCGTGGGGCTGTCGGCTGCACCCGACGGGTTACGCGAGGGCACTCCGTCGCTGATTGCTGAACCTGGATTCCGAAGTAGCCACAGAGAGCACAGAGCTCCGACACAGAGGACACGGAGGCTCGGTCCTTGGACAAACCTGTTCATCGCGTAACGCCCAAGACAGTCGCAGCGCCCGCCTCCGGCTC
>JAEWKR010000187.1 GCA_023457715.1 Verrucomicrobiota bacterium | reverse complement strand
TCAACCACAGATGAACACAGATGGACTCAGATTTGGAAAAAGACCCGCCTGGATCCGTGTCCATCTGTGTTCATCTGTGGTTCAATGGGTTTGATTTGGTTGCGGCGTAGCCGCTCTGGGCTCTCTGCGGCTACTTCGGAATCCAGGTTGAAAGTTGAAATTTGAGAGAGGAACCGTGCGGCGGCGCCGGGTTCGCGACGGGTTGGATCTCAAATCTCAAATCTCAAATTGGGTCGGGTGGAGCCCGACTCCCTCCGGCCTTACGGCGCCGCCTCGATCTGCCGCAGCTGCTCCGCGATTCCGGGTACGCTGGGATCCAGCCGCAGTGCCTCCCGCAGGGCCGCGGCGGCTTCGGCCCGGCGGCCGGTGAGCAGCAGTGCGAAGCCCAGGCCGGCGTGGCTCGTGGCCTCCGCCGGGTGCAGTTCCACCGCACGGCGATAGGCCCGCACCGCGTCGGAGAACCGTCCGCGCCGCGCGAGCAGGTCGGCCCACGCGGCGTGCACCGTCCCCTCGTCCGGCGCGACCGTCAACGCCTCGGCGAAACAGCGATCCGCCTCCACGCGCTCCCCGCGTTGTTCGTGCCAGCGGCCCAGTTCGATCTGCGCGGTCGCTGCGCCCAGGCGGACACCCCGGTCCTCGGGCGACAGAAAAACGCCGACCGCGAAACGGGTGGCCGCGGCGGCATGACGGCCCGCAGCAAGATCCGCCGCCGCGAGGACGCGGTTCTCCTCCTGGTTGGCGGGGGCGGCGGTCGCCGCACGACGTAGTTCGGTCCGGGCCGTAGCGATCTCGCCGAGGCTCCACAACAGCAGGCCGCGGGCAAACCGTGACGCGTGATCGGCCGGGTTGAGTTCGAGCGCGCGGCGGTAGTGCTCGGTCGCGGCGGACCGATCACCGTCCAGCGCCGCGAGGCGGGCGAGGGTCACGTGGCCCATCTGATTCTCCGGGTTGAGCTCGAGCGCCCGGCGGGCGCGCGCCGCCGCTTCGTCGCGCTCGCCTTGCCCGGCCAGGGTATACGCCAGGAAGGCTTCGGCGACGTCGTTCGGCGCGGTCACCGTCGCGGCATGGCGAAACAAGGTTTCCGAATCCTCCCAGACCGCCTGCTGGATCCAGGTTCGCTGCGCCAGCGCCGAAAGGATGAGCACCGCGCCGCCGGCCATCAGTCGAGAATGCCAGCGACCCGGGCCGCCCGGGGAATCCGCCGCGCGGTGGCGGTGACCATTGATCTCCACGACCCACCACGTCAGCGCCAGCACCGGCCCGATCAACGCGACATACGTGTACCGATCGGCCATGGACTGGAACCCAACCTGGACCAGCCCGGCCATCGGCAGGAGCAGCGCCAGGAACCATCCGACGCCAAAAAACAACCAAGGCCGCTCCGGTCGTCTGCGCCAGGCATAACCGCCCAGCGCGAGACACGTCGCGCCGGCTGCCAGCACCACCAGCGCGGGCCACCAGCCCGGGTGCGGATAACACACCGCAAGATCCACGGGCCAGAAGAGCTTCCCCAGATAACGGACGATCGCCACCGGCACGTTCAGGAGCCGCGCGAGCAGGGGCAGGTCCAGGGTGAATGCGCCCGCGTCCCGCTGCATGACGATCGTCACCGCAGCCGTGATCGCCGAGGCCGCGAAGAACGGGAGTTTCTCCAGGACCAGCCCGCGAGCCGTTCGCAGCCGCCGGAGCGGCCACGCGTCCAGCAGCAGCAGCACGAGGGGCGCCGTCACCAGGCTCGGCTTCGACATCAATCCGGCGACAAACAGGACCCAGCACGCAACGTACGGGATCCAGCGCCGCCGGTCTCCGGCTCCCCGGATCGCGACCGCCTCGGCGCGCGCCGCGTAGCTCACATAGGTCCAGAGCGTCGCCAGCAGAAAGAACCCGCTCATGACATCCTTTCGCTCCGTCACCCAGACCACGGATTCGACGCGCAGCGGATGCCAGGCGAACACCGCCGCGACAAAGGCGCTCAGCCACAACCGGCGGGTCAGCCGGCGCAGGAGCAGGAAAGCGAGGGCGGCGTTCACTGCGTGCCCCAGCAGGCTGGTGAGCCGATGCCCGGCCGCGGAGTCGCCATGCAGGCTCCAGTCGGCCTGGTGCGAGATCCAGGTCAGCGGGTGCCAGTAGTCGGCGTTGTGGACGAACGCCCATTTGATCCCCTCCCAGGTGAGCCCCTGCTGCACCACGGCGTTGGCCGTGACGTAACGCGGATCGTCGTAGTTGACGAAGCCATACGCGAGGCTGCGGCTGAACAGCGCCAGCGTGCCGCCAAGCAGCACGCCGGCCACCAGGGCGACTTTCCACCCCTGCGGCAGGCGGGCGCGAAGGCCGGTCGCCGCCGGGGGCGGCCGGTGCGGTCGGGCCCGGGCATTGCCGCCCGTGCCCGGATCGATCGCGTTCGAACCCATGGAGAGGCGAAGGCCAGGCGCGACGGTCCGACCGGCGCTACCAGGTCAGGACGAGCTTGCCGATGTGGCCGCTCGCCTCCAGCAACCGGTGGGCCGCCGGGGCGTCCGCGTGGGGAAAGGTTCGATACACATTGGCCTTCACCTTCCCGGCCTCGACCAGCGGCCAGACGTGGTGCTTCACCTCGGCGGCCAGGGCGGTCTTGAACTCGGTTTCGCGCGCGCGCAGCGTGCTGCCGGTGATGGTCAGCCGGCGCGTCATGATCTGGTGCGCGCTGAACTCCGCCTTGCCGCCCTTCATCGCGTTGATGAACACGAGCCGGCCCTCCGGGCGCAGCAGTCGGAGATTACGTGCCGTGTATTCGCCGCCGATCATGTCGAGGATCACATCGACCCCCGTGTCCTTCAGCACGCTTTCGAAGTCCTCGGTCTTGTAGTTGATCGCGCGCTCCGCTCCGGCGGCCTCGCAGGCGCGGCACTTTTCCTCGCTGCCCGCGGTGGCGTAGGCGGTCACGCCGAAGGCGTGGGCCAGCTGGAGGGCGCACATGCCGATGCCGCTGGTGCCGCCGTGCACCAGGAAGCGTTCCCCGGGCATCAGCCGCCCGCGTTGGAACACATTGCTCCAGACCGTAAAGACCGCCTCCGGCAGGGCGCCGGCGTCCGTCAGCGAGGTCCGACCGGGAATCGGCAGGCAATGCCCCGCCTCGACCACGACCTTCTCGGCGTAGCCGCCCCCGGCGAGCAGCGCGCACACGGCGTCCCCGGCCTTCCACTGCGAGACCTCGGCGCCACACGCCTCGATGACGCCGGCGATTTCAAGTCCGGGAATGTCGGCCGCCACGCCGGCGGGCGCCGGGTATTTTCCCTCCCGCTGAATCAGATCCGCGCGGTTGACCCCCGAGGCGGCAACCCGCACGAGCACCTCGGTCGGACCGGGCTTCGGATCGGGTCGTTCAACAACCTGCAGGACATCGGCGGCACCGGGCTGGGAGATGACTACGGCTTTCATAAAGGAACCATTGTACGGCGCGCCTTGCCGGTTTCGAGTGCCGAGTTGTGGTCCCGCCGCCGCGTGCGGTCCGGCCGACTCGGCTTAACGCGTAGCTGCGCTCGAGAGAACGTGGTCTGCTCCAGGGCGAACACGAGCGCGCTCTCTCCGTCAGCGCCGCCGCTCTTCAGCTTTCCGCCGAAGCCAGATGCCACAGGCCGCATATGCGGCACTGGTAAGCCTTGCGCTGGCGCTCGAGCCCGAGCACCGCCGCGGCGTCGAGCGCATCGGCGGCGGAGCGATACCGTCGCTTCCGCGTGCACATCCGCTGCGTCTCCTCGCGGGTCGGTTTCTTCATTCCATCCGCCCGCCCGACTGGCCCAGCGATTCGAGAATCGCATCGGTCGATTTCTGCTGGCCCTGCACCGCCACCCACAACGCCTCCGTCGTGCGTTCAAGCCGCTGGGCCAGACTCACGAGCACCGTCTTCGCCACCTTGGGATACCGCGTGACGAGCTCATCGAGATCGGCTTCGAAATAAAGGACCGACGTCGGCTCCTCCGCGACCAGCCGCGCGGTGCGGGGCCGCGACAGGATGCTGCTGATCTCGCCGAACACGGTGCCGCGGGTCATGAATTCGGCGATCGGGGTCCCGTTTTTCAGCACGGCGACCCGGCCGGACAAGAGCACGTACCAACCCGCCGCGGGCGAATCCTGCTCGGCGATGATCGCGCCGGCGGGGTAGTTTTTCACATTGCTGGTGGGGTCGGCCATGGTGGGAGGGGTGGTGAAGAGGATTGTCGGACCGACCTCCGGGGGCGAGGCGAAAGGAGACGGCGGCCGGCCGACGCGGCAAAATCCGCCTCTCTTTTTGAATACGCCGCCGCTGGCCGCCGTCGAAACCCCGAACATGCAGTCGAACCACAAAGCCGGGCCCTCGGGTTCTCCGGTCCTTCCGCCTTCGCCTTCCTGCCACCAGGCTGGAGTAAACCGGTGTCCCAGCACCTTGGTTACGGAACCTCGTTCAACGTTTTTCGTTCGTTCTTCGTAGTTAACGCACCGACCGCCGTCGCAGCGGCCCCGGGTATTTTCTCCTGGCACAATTGCGCCTACGGTCGGGTCACACTCGGGCTATTTTCCAAAGATCATGCAGAAAAAACTCCTATCCGTGATGCTCGCGGGTGCCGTCCTCACGGTCGGCGCTCGCGCCCAGAGCGCCGCCGCTCCTTCCTCGCCTCCCACGCCCGCGCCGGTCGCGGAGACGTCGGCGGCCGCATCCACGGCCTCGCTGCAGGCACCCCCGCCATCCCAGGTGATCTTCGCCCCGCGCCTGCCCTCGCCGGGTGAGCTTACCCAGGTCGCGGCGGCGCAGGGGCTCACCGTGGAACAGATCAACCAGACGGCCAGCCAGATCACGGTCGTGACGCGCAACGCCAGCGGCCAGCTGAATTCCATCGCCTACCAGCTGCTGTCGTCGGCCGCCGTGGCCAGCGCCCCGGTCGTCGCGACGACGCCGGCGCCGGTCGTGTACGCCCAGCCGGCAACGGTGGTGACGCAACCGGCGACGACGGTGATCTACGAGCAGTCGCCGCGGGTCGTTTACTACGATCGTTACGATCCTTGGTACTACCCCCGCTACTACTCTCCGCCGGTCTCCGTCAGTCTCGGCTTTGGCTACTATCGCGGCTGGGGCGGCGGTCATCACCACCATGGGCATCATCATCGCGGCGGAGGCCACCGTGGCCACCGCGGGCACCGCTGGTAAGCGCCCTCCGGCACGTTTTCCACATCATGCGTAAAAAGGTTCTCCTGGCTCCCGTTCTGGCGGCGGCCGCTCTGCTGAGCGGCTGCGTAGGCACGGGGCCCAACACCCAGCAAGGTGCCGTGACCGGTGGCGCGCTCGGCGCCCTGGCCGGTGCGATCATTGGCCACAACAGCGGCAGCGGCAACGCCCTCGGTGGCGCGTTGATCGGTGGTGCGGCCGGCGCGCTTGCCGGCGGCACGATCGGCAACAACGTCGATCATGAGCGCGGCTCCGTGTACGACCCGAATGGACCGGCTCCGCGCCGCGCGTACCGGGTGGTCCAGCAAGTCCCGCCGCCGCCGCCCGCCCCCGCCGACGTCATCACTCCGGCCCCGGCCGCGAACGCGGTCTGGATCCAGGGTTACTGGTCGTTCGACGGTGGCGCGTACATGTGGATCCCGGGTCACTGGGAGATCCCGCCTCCGGGCAGCACGCGCTACGTCGCCGCTCACTGGCAGAATCAGGGCGCCGGCTACGCTTTCGTACCCGCGCACTGGCGGTGAGAAGGGAGTGAGGGAGTGGGGGAGTGAGGGAATGAGGGGTGGGGGCAGCGTCCCCTTTTTCCCTCACTCCCTTACTCCCTTTGAAAGCGCTTGGCTGATCGCTGACCGATCGACGCTACTTGGCCGACACCCAGATCTTGCCGTCGCGCGACTCCGCCTTGAACGTGCGGAGGTCCACTTTCGCGGGCCCGGCGGTGACTTTGCCCGTGCGCAGATCGAAGCGCGAACGGTGCCAGGGACAGGTCACTTCGCAGCCTTTGACCTGGCCTTCGGACAAGGGCGCGTAGCGGTGCGTGCAAAAATCCTGGACGGCGCAGACGCGTCCTTCGACGCGCGCGAGGGTCATGGCCACTCCGTCCACCTCCACCCGGAGGGTCTCGCCTTCCCTCAGCTCCGTCTCTTTCGCCACCGCCAACGGTTCGCCCGCTTTCGATTTAACCACGATGGTCGGCGGCAGGGCGCGGGTGCGCTGGCGATGACGCCCGACGCCGATACCCTCGTCGTAAACGAGCTTGCCGCCGAGAAAGCCACTGTACCCAAGGACCGCCAGGCCGGCGAGCGACACGACGAGCGGCAGCGTCCCCACCGCCGGTTCGTCCAAGGCCCCGAACCGCAGCCCGGCGCTCCCGGCGAACAGCCCGACTGCAATCAGATTCAGGATGAGATGTGCGGTGGCGGTCTTCTTGGCGGGATGATCGTCACGGATGTCGGAGTAGTCGACGAAGCCGAACACGGCGGCGAGGAGCGCGGTGGCCAGGCCGGCGACGAGGCTGATGAAGGCGGCCTCGACCAGAGGGGCGTCGGTCGAGTCCCACACCCGGCTGAGGACGTCCAACACCACGGAAATCGGAAACAGCGCAATCGGCAGATGCACGAGCGCGGGATGCAGCGGTGAACGCACCGGCTTTCCTTCCATCACTTCCTTCAGCGCAGTCATGGGATTAGTCCTTCGCGGGCACGCGGGCGCCGGCGCGTTCGGCCCGCCGGCGAAGTTTGTCTTTGCTGTGCCGGGCCACACTGACGCCATGCGCGAACACCATTCTGGAGCCGATGTAGCCGCTGAGCAGGATGAGCGCGGTTCCGGCCGCTGACGTGAGCAGGATGGCGGGTGTCACCGGATCCGCCGTGGGCAACGCTTTCCAGCGAAGTCCGAGATTGGCGGCCCAGACGATTGCCGCGAGCAGGTTGAGGCTCATGTGGTAGAGGCCGAGTTTCCACGCGGGTTTCTCCTTCTTGATCGGTGCCCAGTCCGCGGCACCGGTGGGCACTGCCGCCAGCGCCCCGAGCAGTCCGCCGATCACGCAGTACACCGCCAGGTGTTCGGTGGTGCCTGCCGTCGCATGGTTGCGGTTTATCAGGTCCAGGAGGAACGCGACGATCCACAGCCCGATCGGCACGTGCACAATCGCGGGATGCAGCGGGTGTCCCAGCCACTTTCCCTGCAGGATTTCGATGGGTTTCACGTCACACGGGGTTCACTCGCACAGTGTTCCGCCGGCGCAATGGGTTCCGCATGGCATGTGGGGGGCGCCGATCGCGGGGATCGGAAACGCTGAAACGCTGAAGCCCCTGAGAACCGGCTGAAGCCGGCGTTACGCCCAACCCAAAAAACCCAAAACCCAAAACTCAAAACCCAAAACCCAAAACCACCCCCCGCCTGCCACGTCACTTCACCAGGTCCGTCACCGCCTCGGCGCCTTTTCTCACTTCCTGCGGTCCGGTCTCGATCGGGGTGATCGGAATGCGCGGCACCCATTGCAGCCACTCCTTCTCCGCATCGGCGGCGAGGTGGAATTCCGTGTTCTCCAGCGCGGGCGGCGCGACGTCCGGGCGGTCGGGACTGGCAAAGCTGATGCCCCCGGCCACGAGGGATTGGAGGGTCGGGCTGCGCACCTCCGCCCCGCTCAGGCCGAGTTTCACCGACAGGCCGCTGATGTTCCAGAACCGGGTGTTCGTGCGCACCAGGTCCACATAGGGCGTTTGGATCCGGATCCGGAGGATGGCCGCGGTGGCGTCCTCGGCGAGGCGGGTGCTTTCCACCATGCCGACCTTGACGTCGCGGTACAGGACCGGTGAGCCAGCGGTCAGGCCGCTCAATTTCTCCGTGCGGAGGACGAAGGCGCGCCCGGCTCCGGGTTCGTCGATGATGGGGGGTTTGGGCAGACCCTTGAAGGTGGAAACGGGGGCTCCGGTCCCGGGGCGGACCTGCAGCCGCACTCCGGTCAGCAGCGTCTCCAGGCCGCGCACGCCGGAAAAGCTCACCTCGGGCTGGACGACCCAGAAGAGGGACCCTTCGCGTGCGAGAGAGCCGGCATGCTTGGTCAGCCGCACGAGCACGCGCACCGTCGCCAGATCGGGTTGGAGCGTCACCTCGCGCACCTGGCCGACCACGACCCCTTTGTGCTCGAGCACGGACTTGCCGGCGGCCAGTCCCGCGGCGTTGTCGAACTCGATCGTGATCTCGGGGCCGTGGTTCTGGAATTGCCGCGCGACCATCCACCCGGCGATGGCCAGGGCGATCAACGGAACCACCCAGATCAGCGGAAGTCCGGGACGTCGGGTGATGCGAGGGGTGGCGGGTTCACTCATGAGCGGGATCCTCCTCCGTGGCGCCGAGGGTATGCGGGTCGAAGGCGTCGGTCGCGAGCATCGTCAGCACGACGGCGGCGGCGAAGGCGAGCGCGCCCGCTCCGGGGAGCACCTGCGCGAAATTGCCGAACTGCACCGCGCCGCTCAGAAAGGCCACGAGAAAGATGTCGAGCATCGACCACCGCCCGATGAAGTCGAGGGTCGCGTACAATTTCGCGTACTGGCGCAGGCGTTGGGGCGGAAGCGACGTGGACGCCCCGCGCACCCCGGCGGATTGCCGGCGGCTCGCCGCCCGCAGGAGCACCGACAATCCCACGATCTTCATCAGCGGCACCGCAATGCTGGCCGCGAAAACCACGGCCGCGATGCCCCACGACCCGTCCTCCATCAGGCCCAGGATACCGGAAAGAATCGTATCCGTGCGCGTCGCTCCGGGCAGGTGCGTGCTCATGATCGGGAGGACGTTGGCCGGCACCAGCATCACGGTGGCGGCAACGAGGAACGCGGCGGAGCGCCGATGATCCTTGCCGAACCCGCGGACGTCGGGAGAGAGCGCTGCGGCGGCCGGTGTCATGGGAGGACCGCCTCCAGGTCGGTGTTCCGCCAGGCCAGCAGGAGGGCGACGGCCATCGCGGCATAAAACCAGAGTCCCGCTCCCGGCTCCACATTGACCAGCACGCCGATCTTGATGAAGGCGATCAGGACCGCGAGCACATGCACCTCGGGCATGGACCAGTGCTGAAACGCGTGCGCCAACCGGGCCCAGAGGAACGGACTCTGCGGGTCGAGTCCGGCAGCGTCCGCATCCCCGGGCGGCGTCGCGGCACGCGCGGCGCGTTCGGCCACAAGGCGGGTGACAGACACCAGGACCAGCGTGACGAGCAAACCCAGGGGAATGATGATCCCACACAGGGCCACCCAGACCGCGAGCAGCGGCATGCCGTCGTTCCAGAGCGCCTGTGCGCCGGTCCAGAGGTAGCTCGCACTGGCCGCGCCGAACTTGTCGACGGAAACGACGGGAAAAAGCACAGCCGGTACTGCCAGGATCAACGCCGTCGCCGTGTAGCAAAGCCCGCGACTCCCCTTTGATCCCCCGCCCGGGAGCGTCGTCCCGCACGCGACGCACAAGGCCCGCTCGCCGAGCCGCAGCGGGACCACGCGGTGCACACGCGCGCAAACCGGGCAGGTCACGCGACCGGTCGTGCGGGAAGAGGAAGCGCGCGGGGCGGGCGTCATGGCGTTGGACGTTGAGCCGCAACAGGGTGGGCGGTCCGAGCGACCCACGTTTCCTCCCCCGGTTCCGATTTTTGCCGCAGAGGGGCGGGAATGCGCGCGAAGCAAAGGCGGGACCCCGGCCCTATGGCCAAAACCGGGCTTGCTCCCATGGCGTTTCCGCCTGCGCGGGCGTAGGTTCCGCAATGAATTCCAGGCAATCCAACCCAGGAGCGGCGCTTCGGCCCGCGACGCAGGAACAGATTACCGCGCTGGCCCACGAGCTGTGGCGCGAACGGGGCTGCCCGGAAGGCAGTGACGTCGATATTTGGCTGGAGGCGGAGCGGCAGCTGAACGCCGGACTGGTGACCGCCAAGAACAAGCGATCCGGCGCGGTGCGGGACCACATCCCCGCCGACCCCGCGCGGGTCGACCCGGATGACGATCCCGCGGTGACTCCACGGATCGACCGGCAGCTCCGCGGCATGGGCGGAACCGAGCAGCGAAGCCCGACCTCGTTTGGGGTTTGAGCGAGGCGAGACGCGCGGCGCACGTCGTTCCGCCTGAAGCAGGACGACATGCTCCGCAGCCCGCGTCACGGAGTTGCGCGAAGCGCGCCGCGCCGCGGTGTCCCGTCGGTGTGCGCTCAGGCGGTTAGCACGCGGTACTTCTCAGGCGGAATCTTGATGCGGTGCCCGGAATCCATGTCGGTGAAGATATGCCAGTGACTGTCATGGGTGTCGTGCACCGCGACTTCCATGCGATGACCGGCTTCGTAGGTATACTCCTCGAAGGCGTAGCCGTGATCCTCGTGGAGCACGGCCTCGCCGAGTTCGCCGCTGTGCGGCTCAGTGATCTCAATCTTCCAGGTTGTCATGGAACAAGGGGTAGGAAAGGGAGTGAGGGAGTGAGGGAGTAAGGGAATGAGGGAGTAAGGGAGTGAGGGAGTGAGGGAGTGGGACGGGCGGTACCGCCCGCGGCCTTTCCCCTCAGTCCCTCGCTCCCTCATTCCCTCTCTTCACACGTTCTGCCAAAACCTTCTGCACGTTCTCGGCCGGGACCTCGGCATAGTGGCTGAATTCCTCGGCGTGACGCCCGCGACCGCCGGTCAGGGAGCGCACCACGGTGCTGTAGTGGAACAACTCCTTCTGCGGGACCTGCGCGTGCACGATTTGAAAATGGCCGTCGCTCTCGACGCCCATGATGTGACCGCGGCGGGACGACAAGTCGCCCAGCACCGCGCCGACATGGTCGTCCGGGACGGTGACGCTGATCTTGTAGATCGGCTCCAGCAGGCAGGGGGCCGCCGCCTGAAACGCCTCTTTGAAGGCGTGGTAGCCAGCCACCTGGAACGCGATGTCCTTGGAGTCGACCGGGTGCATCTTGCCGTCGAAAAATTCGGTCTTCACGTCGGTCACCCGAAATCCGCCCAGGATACCTTCCCGGCAGGCGGTCTGAACGCCTTTCTCCACGGAGGGAACGAACACCCGGTCCACGTTTGTCCCCACGAGCGTCTGCCGGAAATCGACGCCGCTGTCCCGGGATCCGGGCTCGACGCGCAACCACACCTCGGCGAACTGCCCGGCACCGCCGGTCTGCTTCTTGTGCCGGTACCTGGATTCGCCACGCCCGCGGATGGTCTCGCGATACGGGATGTGCGGCTCCTCCAACTCCACGGTCACCCCGAACCGCCGCCGGAGGCGTTCCACGATCACCTGCAGGTGGATTTCGCCCTGCCCGGAAACGATCGTCTGGTGGATTTCGTCATCCACGCGGTAGTGAAACGTGGGGTCCTCCTGGTGCAGCGTGGCCAGACCGACCGCCAGTTTGTCCTCGTCGCCCTTCGTGCGCAACCGGAGCGCGGCGTGGATGTTGGGGGCCGGATATTCCACTTTCGGCAGGACGACCTGCAGCTTCGGACTGCACAGCGTGTCGCCCGTATGGGTCTCGCGTAGTTTGACGACGGCGCCGAGGTCGCCGGCGCGCAGCAGCGTCACGGGTGTGCGTTCGTGACCACACAGCGCGTACAACTGGCCCATCCTTTCGGTCGCATTCCGACGGGTGTTCTGCAGCTCGTCGCCGGAGCGCAGCGTGCCGGAGTAGAGCCGGAAAAGCGACAGTTCACCCACGCCCGGCTCGTTCATGGTCTTGAAGATGTACGCGACCGGCTCCGGCTGCTCCAGGTTCACATCCCCCGGCAGACCGCTCGCGTCCGTGGCCGGGACCTTGGCCCGATCGAGCGGGGACGACCCGTACTTGGCGATGAAGTCCATCAGACGCGTGACCCCCACGTTGGTCTCCGCCGACACCGGGAAGAGCGGCACGAACACCTGGTTCTGCTCCGCCTTGTGCAGTCCGGCCCGCAACTCCTCCTCCGTGAGCTGACCCTTCTCGAAGAATTTTTCCATCAGGGTGTCGTCCGACTCCGCGACGTACTCGATGAGCTCCCGATGCAGCTGCTGCACCCGTTCGGTCAACGCTCCGGCAGGGGTCTCCGTGTACTTGCCGTTCCCGCCGGGCGTGTAGGTGACCAGTTCGTTGCGCATCACGTCGAGCGTATGCGAGAACCCGGGGCCGGCGTTCAAGGGGAGCGCGAGGGGGAAGACATTCTTGCCGAAATGCGCGCGCGTGTCTTCCAGGACCCGGTCGAAATCGACGTTCGGCTTGTCGAGCCCGTTGATGACGACGATCTTCGGCAGCCCGAAACGCGTGGCGTAATCCCACGCTGCATCGGCGCCGATTCCAATCCCATGCGCGGCGTTGATCACGATCAGCGCGAAATCGCCCACGCGCATGGCCCCGAGGCCTTCGCTGATGAAATCAACGTAGCCGGGGCAATCCAGGATGTTGAGTTTCCGGCCCATCCACTCCGTGTGCAGGAGGGAGGCGTGCACGGAAATCTGGTGCTTCCGTTCGCTGTCGTGGTAATCCGAAGCGGTGGTGCCGGCCGCGATGGAGCCCATCCGACCGATGCGTCCGGAGCAGGCCAGCATCGCCTCCGTCAGCATGGTTTTGCCGGCCGACGCGTGGCCCAGGACGGCGAAGTTTCTCAGGTCCGCAGAGGCATAATCTTTCATGAACCAGGGGGTTGGGGGTTCGACGCGAAAGGGGCGCGGGGACGGGGCGGAGTCTACGTGACCGCCGGACGACTGCCTCCGCGTTGGTTGCGCGATATTAAGCGCATTTTGCTCCGGAGCGATCCGGTCCCGTAATCTACCGCTGAATGCCGGCGATTTCAACCGGCCGGGGAACGGGGCCCGCAGCGTTCGGTCGGTGGCAAATCGGCATCATGAACTCACACCCATCCGACCCACTCTCCCACGAAAAAATTGCCGAACGGGCGCACCAGTTGTGGCGCGAACGAGGCCAGCCCGAAGGCCGCGACCAGGAACACTGGCTCGAGGCGGAACGACAGTTGCGGGGAGGCCAGGGCTCCCCCGCGGCCGCCACCGGCCGCCAAGGTTCCATCGGTGCCGACAAACGATTGGACGGACTCGTCCAGCCAAAGCCGGGCCCCGCCCGCCGCACGCCCAAAGGCGAGCAGCTCTGATAGTCAGGAGGGAGGAGGGGCCGGGGCTTTGGCCCGCCTTCACCCGGCGGCCGAAAGGGGCTGATGCATTGCCTCAATCAGACCGCGCGCCCGCTGATCCCAGACCCGAGACCCAAGATCCGAAACCCAATACTCACATGAAGACGATCCACGTGGCAGAGATGATGGCCCAAGGGGGCCGCGATGGAACGGTCGAAGCTCCTGATGGCGCGTTCCGCGTCGAGCTGTCGTCCGATGAGGCCGAGGGGTCCGTGACCCCGGAACACCTTTTCGCGGGCGCATATGCGGCCTGCTATCTCGGGGCGCTCAAAAACGCGGCGAAGAAGTCCAACGTCAAGACGGAGGGCGTCACTCTCGTGGCGCGGGCCCACTTGGAGGAGGACGACCGCGGCGGGTACAGCCTCAACGTGGAACTGCGTGCGGCGATTCCTGGCGTCAATCGGACCGAGGGCGCCCACCTGATGAATCTGGCCCATCAGACCTGCCCCTATTCCAAGGCCACCCGCGGCAACATCAACGTCACCCTGACCTTCGACTGATATGAACGAGCATTACTTTGTCACCGCCGATCACGGCCATCTTCGGATCTTCCTCGCGCGCAGCGAGCCGGGTCAGCGGCAACCGGATCTCCAGGAGGTGGAGGCGATGGATTTCCCGAGCGGCAAGCACAGCTACACGGATCGCGATACGGATGTGGCCGGCCGGTTCCAGGGCTCGAAGCAGCAGGCTGCCGGTCCGGGCGCGCCCAGCGGCGGAGGCGCCGGGCGCAGCGGGATGTCGATCGATGAACGCCTGCCGATGCAGCGCGAGGAGGACCGCCGCCGTTCGCGCGACGTCGCCAACGAAATCGACACCTTTTTCGCTGCCCGTCCGCAGGTTACGTTCGACCTGGCCTGCGCCCCGGCGATCCTGCGGGCCATCGCGGATAATCTGTCCGAAGGCGTGCGCCGTCGGATCCGCCGGACCCTGAACAAGGACTTGGTGAATCAGCCCCGCGAGGACGTGCGCGCTCATTTCGTCAACGCCGCCTGACCGGGCAGCGACGTGCGCGGCTCGGGTCCGGGGTCCCGGCTGCGGGCGGACCGCCCGGGGTACCGCCCCGCAGGCTGCCGCACCCTCCCGCCGGAAAGGAAACCCCCCTGCCTGAGGGACGGGGACCTACCCGAAGCTCCGGGGGCCACCCCATGCCCGGCGGACTCGTGATCTGACAATCTTATGGTTGTGAACGCGAAACCTGGACTCCTGGCGATGCTTGTCGCCGCGCTGCTCCTGGCGCCTTGCGCCCGGGCGGACGCGGTGCGAGTCACGCCGGCCGACACGACCCCGCCGGGGGAGGCCTTCGGCTTTACGCCCACCATCACGTTCAGCATTCCGAAATATGAACTGAGCGACGAGGAGCGGGAGTTGGTTGCGGCCTGCCTCATCCTGGAAGCCGCGTCGCAGGGCGATCGGGGCATGCGCGGAGTAATGGCGGTCATTCGCAATCGCGCGCGCGGGCTGCCGGAGCTTTTCGTGCCCACCGTGCTGCGCGAGAAGCAATTCAGCGCGCTGAACAAACTCACCGCCGGCCGCGAATCGCTCTACCGGGTGCTGCGCCGCGCCAAGTCGGATCGGATGTGGGACACGGCGATGCGAATCGTCGACGACGCGACCGAGGATGAGTGGCATGATCCCACCCGCGGGGCCACCCATTACACCCGGACCGGCGAACGCACGCGGTGGACCGGGGCCCTCGCCAAGACGGTCGTCATCGGCCGCCACGCGTTTTATCGGTGAAGGGAGGGAGGGAGTGAGGGAGGGAGGGAGAAGGGAGTGAGGGAGTGAGGGAATGAGGGAATGAGGGAATGAGGGAGTGAGGGAGCGCCCTTGGGCCGCTTTTTCCCTTATTCCCTTACTCCCTCACTCCCCCCTCCCCCCAACAATGAGGGAGTGGCCCTTGGGCCGCTTTTCCCCTTAATCCCTCATTCCCTCATTCCCTCACTCCCCAAAAAAAGCGCCAACCCGCGGACGGGTTGGCGCTGAAAAACGAAACGCGAACGCGGCGTTACTTGGTCGCGTCCTGGATCTCTTCGCCAGCGCGTTCCACGTCGCGGCCGACGCCACGGGCGGTGTTGCAGCCCGTGAAGAACAGCAGCGCGCTGAAGGCGGCGCCGAGGAGGAGGAGGGTGGGACGATGGAGGTATTTCATTAGATATTGGGTTTCGCCTGATTCGACTGCCGATAATACACTTAGGTGCCATGCGTCGTTATGGGGTCTGCACCGGACCCACCCCGCGGGGTGGACCCACATTTTGCTATCGCCGTGACCGACGGTCGTGGTTGGATACGGCGCTTTGTGACCCCTTCGGATCCCGCCATTGCTGTCATCGACGGAACCCTTTGCCGCCTGAACCGGACCGGCCGGGTGGTGGCGCGTCATGCCCCGCTGGCGACCGCGGTTCTGGAGTTCCAGCACGGTCCGCTCCGGCTCTACGTACGGGAGCACCCGTTTGGGCTCCTGCCGGGCGTGCCCAATGTGTACTGCCTCGACGGTGACTTCCGGCTTCTCTGGCTGGCCGAATGGCCGCTGGAGGAGGATCTCTGTGGTCGGATCGTCGAGGAAATCGAGGGCGAGTTGGTCCTCGAATCCCTCAACGGATCGATCGTCCGCCTGGAGGCCGCCACCGGCAAGGTCCTCAACGTCGCGGCCCGGATGGCGCAGGCAAGCTGATCGCCTCGCCCACGTCCACCGAGTCCACGGAGGACGTGTTCCGGCTGGTTGGATTATAACTCCGTCGCCTCTGCGACGCTGTGCGAGGCATGAAGACCTACGCCCAGAACAATCGATAAAGAAAATAAGCCACGACCCCCAGTGCGGCCAGGACGGTCGCAATCAACAGGGTCCGCTGGTTCCGGGAAAGCCCCCGCCAGGATCGTTGCAGCGCGTCCCACCAGCGGCGAACGGTCACTTCCACCCAGTCCATGAACCGCGCGACGGCCCGGGATTCGGTCGCCAGGAGTGCTCCGCCGACGAACAGGAAGAAGATGGCAGGTCCGGGGAAAAAGATCTCCACCAGGCCGATCGCAATGGCGAGGCCCGCGCCCACGATCTTCAGCACCCGCCGGTACCAGGGCTGGAGGTGGCGGTCACGCGCGGCCTCCTCGTAGCGATCCTGAAAGCGGCGGCCGGGCTCCCCGCTTTGCAGCTGGTGCCACACTTCCCGAAGACTGGCTGCCATGGCCATGAGGCTGTGGACCGGCGTCCGCCATCCCGGTGCCGACGAAACCCGCCGCTACCCCAAGGCGTTCGGCTGCCCGGTGTAGCGAAGAGCGCCAGCGATTCGAAATCCGGGGGGCATGGCGTGGCGAATACGCGGGCTCCGGCCGATCGACTCGCTGGCGCTCCTCGCTACGCCGACGCGTTTGGGCGTGAGGAACCGCGGAGCCCCTGAGTCCGGTCTCGCGTTCCCGGAGCTCCGGCCGCACCTTGGATCCGCCATGTCCGCCATCGACGAAGGCATCGTTCGCGAGTACTTCGAGCAAAACGGGTTTCTTGTGCGCCAGGCGCGCAAGTACCAGGTGCAGTCGCGTCGCAAGGAGGCGGAGGAGGAAATCGACCTCATCGTGTTCAATCCGGCCTGGCGGCGCGAAAGCCGGAAGCCGGACTTCTTTCTTTTCTCGACCGAGCTTCCCTACGTGCAGAAGGCGATTGTCGCGGTGAAGCCATGGCATACGGGCGTGTTCACGCCGAACATGCTCAAGAGCACCCCGGAGGTCTTTCGCTTCCTCGAGGAGAACGTCGTGAAGCATGTGGCGCGGCTTTTCCCGGCCGAGGCGCCGGACGAACCGGGCGGCGCGTTGACCAAGATCCTCGTCCTGCCGAGCCTCCCCACCGCGGAACCCTTTCGTTCCCAGAGCGTGGAATTGCTGAAGGCCCGCGGCGTGGACGCGATCATCTCGTTCCGCGCCATGCTGCTCGACCTGCTCGAGAAGGTGGAGATCAACCAGAACTACGCCAAGAGCGACACCCTGCAGGTGATGCGCATCCTCAAGAACTACGATCTGCTGAAGGACGCGCAGATGGACCTTCTGGGGGGCAACCCCGCGCGCCGCACCGGGCCGAAGTCATAACCCGGTCGCCGCGATCGTTCCGCCCGCCTTGGACGACCTCCTGTCCTCCGTGTCGGGAGTTCCGTGAACTCTGTGACGATGGGCATTGGATTTTCTTTGGCGTTTGGACGTTTGGCGTTTGGAGTTTCCCGGAATGATTCACCCGACCGCCATCGTCGATCCCGCCGCCCGCCTCGGTGCCCATTGTGAGATCATGCCGCATGCGATAGTCACGGCGCACGCGGTTCTCGGTGACGGGGTGGTGGTGCATCCCTTTGCCGTTGTCGGAGGCGATCCGCAGTACCTCAAGTTCGACCGTGCCACGGCGTCCGAGGTCCGCGTCGGAGCGGGAACCGTCATCCGTGAGCACGTCACCCTGAACCGTTCGATTTACCCGGGCAAGGCGACGGTCATCGGCTCCCAATGCTTCCTGATGGCGTCGTGCCATGTCGCGCACGATTGCGAACTCGGCGACAACGTGGTGCTGGCCAATGGCGCGCTGCTCGCCGGGCATGTGTCCGTCGGCGACCACACCTTCGTGGGCGGAAATGCCGCGATCCACCAGTTTTGCCGGATTGGCGAAGGCGTGATGGTCGCGGGTCTCGCTGCGGTGACGCGCGACGTTCCGCATTTCACGATGGTGGCCGAGCGCGACGACATCATCGGTTTCAATGGGGTCGGGTTGAAGCGTCGCGGGTTCAGCCGGGCCACCATCGGGGAGCTGAAGGCCGCCTTTCACGAGGTGTACTTCACCGCCGGGAACATCCGCGAGATCGCCGCGCGCCGGCTCGCCGCCGGAATCGACCCGTCGGCGGAAGCCCGTCGCTTCCTGGAGTTCTTCGCTGGTGGGAAGCGCAGTTTCGCCCGTCCCCGCCGCGCCCAGATTTCCCCGGACGCCGAAGCTTAAAAACCAGAAACGCTGAAACGCGACACCCTGAGAACCGGCTGAAGCCGCCACTACGCCGAACCACCAACGAGAAACGAAACGAGAAACCAGAAACAGAAGCAGAAACCAGAAACTAGAAACTAGAAACTAGAAACCAGAACCCCCCGAACCCCAACCTCATGGCTCTTCTTGCGTTCACTTGTGGCGACCCTGCCGGCATCGGCCCGGAAATCATCGCAGGTTGGCTGCGCGCGCATCCGGACCAGGCTGCCGATGTCGCCGTGATCGGCCCGGCCCGCTGGCTTGAGTCGCTGCCGGAGGGACCAGCGAGGATTGCGGTTGGAATGGAGGAGTTCGCCGCCATCCCGGGCCAGCCGACCGGGGAGGGCGCCCTGGTCGCGTGGGCGGCGTTGGAACGGGCGGCGGCCGGTTGCCGCACCGGGGAGTTCAGTGCCACCGTCACCGGACCGGTGAGCAAGGAATGGCTCGCGCGGATTGGGTACGCCTTTCCAGGGCAGACGGAGTTTTTCGCCGCCCGCTGGGGCGGGGAGCCCGTCATGGCCTTTTGCGGCGGGCGCCTCAGCGTGGTGCTGGCGACCTGGCACGTCCCGCTGCGACAGGTGGCTTCCCTGCTGGCGCCGCCGCTGCTCCGACGGACGGTCGCTGCCGCGGCCGAACTCGCCCGGGTCAGTCCCCGCGGAGCGGCTCCTCCCCGGATCGGAGTGTGCGGCCTGAATCCGCATGCCGGCGAAGGCGGGCTGCTGGGCACGGAGGAAGGGGAGGTCCTCAATCCGTTGCTGCGCGAATTGCGGGCGGATTTTCCCGGCGTGTCGGAATGCCAGCCCGGAGACACGGTCTTCGCGCGAGCCCTGCGCGGTGAGTTCGACGTGGTCGTGGCGCTCTATCATGACCAGGGCCTGGCGCCGCTGAAGACGATCGACTTCGACGAGGCGGTGAATGTGACCCTCGGCCTTCCGCATGTGCGCACCAGCCCCGACCACGGCACCGCGTTCGGGCTCGCCGGAAAAGGTCAGGCCAGCGGACGCAGCTGGGCCAACGCGGTCGAGGTCGCCCGCCGCCTGGTCGCGGCGAGGAGTGGGTCCTGATGTCAACTCAGTGGCTTTCGAGCACGGACGGTCTCACGCAGAGGTCACAAAGGTCCCCAAGGGGGTTAACCTTCGCGCCCTTTGCGACCTTTGCGTGAGGCTCATCCGGGTGAGAGCGTCGCGGACTTGCAGCCACGCGGAGCGCCTGTTCATTTCGCCGCGATGCCCGATCCCGTCCTTGCGACTCCGAGTCCCGTACCCGCCGCGCCTGTTCCGGCGCTGCCCGAGGGGGTCCGCGCCGGCAACGAGAACCTGGTCAAGCTCACCGAGGCGGCGGGCATCAAGGTGCGGGCCCTGATCGCCCGCGAGAAGCAGGGGGAGTACCTGCGGCTGGCGATCACCGGCGGCGGCTGCAACGGGCTGAGTTACAAGATGAAGTTCGTGCCGGAGACCCGGCGGGGGGACATCCTGGTCCCGACGGCCGGCGTGCAGGTGCTGGTCGACAGCAAGAGTGCCCTCTACCTCAAGGGAACGCACCTGGACTACTCGGCGGCCATGGTTTCCGGGGGGTTCAAATTCTCGAATCCAAACGCCAAGGCCAGCTGTTCGTGCGGGGAGAGCTTCAGTGTCTGATCGGGTGTTTTCCCGATTCAAATAACCCTTGCCCCCGCGTAATTTACCGGCGAGAAGCACCCCCGGACTCCTACACCTCCCGTCCTTATTGATGGCCAATTCGTTCCCTTCCGCCGGAGGCGGCAACCGCCCCGGCCATTTCCAGCGTCGTAACAACGACCCGTTCGCGGCCATCCGCCGCAACCATCGCATCAAGGTTCCGCAAGTGCGCGTGATCTCCCCCGAAGGCAAGCAGCTCGGGATTATGGATACGCCCAAGGCCATCAACCTCGCGCTGGAGGTCGGGCTCGATCTCGTTGAGTTTGCGCCCAACGCGAACCCGCCCGTGTGCCGTATCATCGACTTCGGCAAGTACGTCTACGAGGAGCAGAAGAAGCACTCCCATGCGAAGGCGACCGGCAGCAAGATCAAGGAGATCGAGTTCACGGCCCGCATCGAGACGCACGACTACGAAACCAAGCTCCGTCACGCCGAACAGTTTCTCGACCACGGCAACAAGGTGAAGATGCGCCTGAAGTTCCGCGGTCGCGAGATGGCGCACACCGAGATCGGCTTCGAGGTGATGAAGCGCGCGGTGCGCGACCTCGTCGGCATGGGCACGCCGGATGCCGAGCCGAAGCTGATCGGCCGCAACATCAACGTGATGCTGACGCCGCTGCCGGCGAACAAGCGGAAGCCGAAATTCTACCTGCGTGACCAACCGGAGGACATCGACGAGAGTCCGTCTTCCGGCGACCAGGACGACGAGCAGGGCGATTCCAAGGGCTGATCCCGATGGCCTCGGCGGTGCTCCGCTGCGGGTTGCTGCTCGCGTTCGCCGTCGCGCTGGGGACCCCCTGTCGGGCAGCTGAGCCGACGCGCCCTTCGCCGGCCAGGTCCGCGGCCGCGGTCCGCCTCGGGGTCGGCGTGCCCAACGTCAGGATCGCGGGGGACAACTACGTGGCGCTCAAGCGGGTCGCCTCCCACCTCGGGCTGAAATACGAGCTGCGCAACAAGGGCGAGGCCGTGGTGCTCAGCGGCGTCGGCACCCGCGCCATCGTCGGCGCGGGCACGCGCGACATCGTGGTCAACGGGCTGCGCGTCTTCCTGGGCCAGCCGAGCTACCTCCATCGTGGCGACGTGCACGTGAGCCGGATCGACTTTGAACGGTGCCTCGCCGCGCGCCTGCGGCCGGGGTATGGGGTGTCGGTCATCGACACGCCGCGGGTCATCGCCATCGACCCGGGCCATGGGGGCCGCGATCACGGCATGATCAACTCGCCGCTCGGCATCAACGAGAAGACGTTCACCCTCGATACGGCGCGCCGGCTGAAGAAGCTGCTGGAAGCGGATGGATACCGGGTGGTGCTGACGCGCGACGACGATCGCTACATCGAGTTGGGGGAGCGGCCCGCCATCGCCAACCGTGCGGGTGCCGACCTGTTCATCAGCATCCATTTCAACGCGCTGCGCGACAATACGCGGACCAGTGGCGTCGAGGTTTTCACGTTCGCCCCCCAGTTTCAGCGCTCCACGAACGCGTGGATGCCGGGCGTCAAGAATGACGCCGAACCGCAATTCGAGCCGGGCAATGCCTTCGATTATTGGAATTCGCTGCTCGCCCACTACGTGCACCGCCCGTTCGTCACGCAGCTGAAGGCGTCGGATCGCGGCAAGAAAATCATGCACCTGGGGGTGCTGCGGACCCTGCGGTGCCCCGGCGTGCTGATCGAGGCCGGGTTTCTCTCCTCCGACGCCGAAGCCCGCAAGATCGCCACCCCGGCTTATCGCCAGCAGATCGCGCAAGCGCTGCGTGACGGCGTCCACGAGTTTTCCACGCTCATCGCGACGCTGCGCCAAAAGTCCCGCCCCTCCACAACCCTCTCCCCGTCACGTTCGTCGGGCTCCTCATGAAGACTCGTTCCATTTTGCTCGCCGTGGGGGTCGCCGCCCTGGCCGCCCCGTATGCCGTCGCCTGGGACTACGAAGGCCATCGCCTCGTCAACCAGGTCGCGCTCGCGGCCCTGCCGCCTGAATTCCCGGATTTCGTCCGCATCCCGGAGAATGCGGAGCGCATCGCCTTCCTTGCGGGCGAGCCTGATCGGTGGCGCAACTCTCCCGACTATCCGCTGAAGCAGCTGAACGAGCTCGATCACTATCTCGATATCGAGGACCTGCCGGACGCCGGGCTCGACCTCACCCAGGTTCCCCCGCTGCGGCTCAATTTCGCGGTGCAGTACGCTGCCGCGCGCCAGGCCAACCTCGCGAAGTTCCCACCGGTGGATCCGGCGAAGAACCTGGCCGGAACGGCCGAGTGGCCGGGCTTCGCGCCCTGGGCGATTGCCGAGAATTTTGGCAAGCTGCGTTCCGCGTTCTCCTACCTGCGGGCTTATCAGGAGCGCGGCCGGCCCGAGGAGGTCGCGAACGCCCAGGCCAACATCCTCTACATCATGGGCGTGATGGGCCACTACGTCGGCGACTGCGCCCAGCCGTTGCACACCACCAAGCATCACCACGGCTGGGTGGGGGAGAACCCCGGCGGCTACACCACCTGGAAGGGCATCCACTCCTGGGTCGACGGCGGGTTCATCGGCGTCGCCAAGGTGTCGCTGGAAACCCTGCGCCCGCGGATCGGCCCGGCGGGAGCCATCTCGCTCGCCCCGCGGGCGGACGGGCGCGACCCGCTGTTTGCCACCGTGATCGCGTACCTCATCGAGCAGAACCGGAAGGTGGAGCCGCTCTATGCGCTCGAGAAGGCCGGGCTGCTCGGCAACGACAACCGGCCGATCCGGCAGGAAGGCCGCGACTTCATCGAGGGCCAGCTTGTGACCGGCGGCCAGATGCTGGCGTCGATCTGGCTGACCGCCTGGCGTACGTCTTTCCCGGATACCTTTCTGCTGAACCACCTGGCCAACCGCGCCGCCCGCGAAAAAGGCCTCATCGGCCCCCCGCCGCAGATGCCGGCGAATAAGTAGGAAAGGGACCAAAGGGACCTAAGGGACCTAAGGGACCAAAGGGACGAAAGGGACATCACTAAGTGGCACTGGCGGGCAAACCCAGCCCGTGGCTACGAGCGTGAGCGAGTGGTTTTCGAGTCCCACTCGCTCACGCTCGTGGCTACATCCGCAAAACCTCCCTTTCGTCCCTTAGGTCACTTAGGTCCCTTACGTCCCTTCCCCCTTCCCCCCCCTCAACGCACCGCCCGTCCCAACGCATACCCGACCCACACCGCGACGAGGCACAGTCCGACCGACGCGGCCACATAGCCTCCGGCGCGGAGCCACGCGCCGTCCTGCGCGAGTTGCAGGGTCTGCAGGCTGAAGGCGGAGAACGTGGTGTAGCCACCGAGCACGCCCGTCATGAAGAACTGACGGGTCGACTCGCTCGGCGCGGTCCGGCCGTCGCCGGCGGCGAGGCTGGCAATGAACCCGATCGCAAACGACCCGGTCACATTGATCAGGAGCGTGCCCCACGGAAACGCATCGCCGCATTGCGCGCCGATCCACCGGCCGAGTCCGAACCGGGCCACACTGCCCAGCGCACCGCCGAGTGCGACGAGAAGATAGAGGAGCATGGGTGCAGTACACCCAGCGCATGCCGGTGCGAGGTCAAGATTTGCCTGCGAATTGGCGCGCGGGTCTGCGCGGAGATAGCCCACAGCTTCGTGATTGCCTAGGTCCCTTGGGTCCCTTTGGTCCCTTTCTTCCCTTGGGTCCCTTTCATTGCCATGTTTCATGGTCTGCGCTCTTTTGGCCGCATTCCCACCGCCTGAAAACCTGGCTTACAGTTTTGTTTTTCTGCCTCACGGGGGCGACGCTGCCGGCGGCCGACCCGTTGCCTTCCCAGGCTGAACTCGCCCGGCGGGTCGTCGTCCTCGCCAATTCGGATGACCCCGACTCCCTGCGGATCGCGCGGCATTATGCGGCCGCCCGCGGCGTGCCGCGCGAGAACATCATCGCCCTGCCTCTGCCGTCCGACGAGACGATCGGTTGGGACGTGTTTGTGGCCGGTCTGTGGGATCCCTTGCTGGAGCGGCTCGTTGCGGCCCGCTGGGTCGACGCCATCCCGATGGAGCTGCACGATTACGCGGGTCGCCGGAAGTACGCAGTGCACAGCCACCGGATCGCGGCCTTGGTCGTCTGCCGCGGCGTGCCGTTGCGGATCACGCATGAGCCGCGGCTGTATGGCGAGGCGCTGCCGTTCACGCGCCGGACCGAATTTCGCACCAATGCCGGCGCGGTCGATGCCGAGCTCGCGCTGCTGCCCATGCCGGGATACCCGATCAACGCGTTCGTTCCGAATCCACTTTATCAGGACGAACGTCCGGCGGCGGAAGACCGGCGCCGCGTGGTGCTGGTCTCGCGGCTCGACGGGCCCACGGCGGAGGACGCGATGGCGTTGGTGGATGGGGCCGTCCGCGCGGAAAAGCGCGGGCTGCGCGGCCGCGCGTACATCGACCTGAGCGAGCGCGATCCGCTGGGCAACGAGTGGCTCGAGAAAGCGGGGGCGTACGCGCAGGAACTCGGCTATGAAACGATCGTGGATCGGGGACCGGAGATCTTCCCGCTTACGACCCCGCTGCGCCGGACGGCCATCTATCTGGGCTGGTATGCCCAGGATCTCGGCGGCGCGCTGGCGGCACCTGACTTCCGCTTCGAGCCGGGCGCAATCGCCCTGCACATCCACAGCTACAGTGCCACCACGCTGCGCTCGCCCACCGCGCATTGGACCGGCCCGCTCGTGGCGCGCGGCGCCGCCGCCACCGTGGGCAATGTGTGGGAGCCGTACCTCCACTACACGCACCGGCCCCACCTGCTGATGAAGAAACTCGCGGCCGGCGCCACCTGGGCGGAGGCGGGCTACTATGCCCTTCAAGGCCTCAGCTGGCAGGGCGTCCTCATCGGCGACCCGCTCTACCGGCCGTTTCCGAAGAAGTAGCGAGTAGCGATCGGCAGCCGAATACCTTCCGCCTGAAGGCGGGACAACATACCCAAGCCGTTCGGATCGGGGCTTTGGTACGTTGTCCCGCCTTTAGGCGGAATGTCTTGTGTACTCGCTAGTCGCTACTGTCCCCCCTCACACCTTGTCCACGATCTTGTCGGCGAGACCGTACTCGATCGCTTCCTTGGCGTTGAGGTAGAAGTCGCGATCGGTGTCGCGATTGATGCGCTCCAGCGGCTGGCCTGAGGCATCGGCGAGGATCTGGTTCAACTCGAGCCGGAGCTTCTCCATTTCCTTCGCCTGGATGTTGATGTCGGTCGCGGGTCCAACCATGCGCCCGGAAATCAGCGGCTGGTGGATCAAGACGCGCGAATGCGGGTACAGCAACCGGCGGCCCTTGCGCGCGCCCGACAGCAGGATCGAGCCCATCGACGCGGCCATCCCCGTCACCACCACCGTGATCGGCGACGTCACCAGCTGCATGGTGTCGTAGACCGCCATGCCGGCGGTGATCGAGCCACCCGGGGAGTTGATGTAAAAGGTGATGTCCTTGCCGGGCTCGTTGGCCTCGAGGTACAGCAGCTTCTCGGTCAGGTCCTTGGCGGACTCGTCCGTCACCGCGCCCCACAGGAAAATCTTCCGCTGATCCAGGAACTTCTTCTGGATGAGCATCGCCACCGGCGCGTTCTTCTTCACCAGCAGTTCGTCGTGCTTCGCGTCGTCGTCATCGTCATCGAGACGCGGCAGGGGAGCGGACAGGCCAGGTTGAAGATTGTCGAAATGCATAGGGCCCGAACGTTGTAACACGTTGGAGGTTTGGCAAGTGCCGGGGCGGAGAGTTTCTAGTTTCTAGTTTCTCGTTTCGAGTTGGAATACGAGTCGGCGAGCGCGCGAAGCGCGGAACGAGAAACCAGAAACCAGAAACCAGAAACCAGAAACGAGAAACCAGAAACTAGAAACTAGAAACTAGAAACTCACTTCCCTTCCCACACCTTCAGCGTTTCCGGGCTGCCTTGGGCGCGGACGCCGTTGTCGCTCAGGATTTCTTCGGTGGCGGCGACGCAGTCCTTGCGCGGCAGGACGAGGACTTCGTCGTTCCGGCCGCCAAACTCGATGACGACAAATTCGTCCTTCACCTCGCGCAGGGTCTCGACGAGGTGCACGAGGTTCTTGATCCGCGTGCCGTTGACGCTCTCCACCACGCGCCCGATCGGATTGCTGTAACCTTTCGAGAGCTTGTGCGGGAAGAACGGGGACGACACCACCACCAGACTTTCGCCGGGGAATTGGGGACGGTCGCCGCTGCGCACGACGAGCGGGTTTCCGATCGCGGCGAACATGCGGAGGATGGCGGCGTTGCTGCTGATCCCATCGATCAGTTCGGCCGTCGCGGTGGAGAAGACCAGGGGGCCGAAGACGAAGTACGAGGGGTAGGCGCCGCGAAGGCTGGAAACGAGGAACGGGCGGTCCTTGGGCACAGGCAACTCGATCGGAATCGTGTTGCCCTGGCGGATCACGGTGAGCGGGACCTTTCCGTCCCGGGCGATCTGCTGGACCAGGTACTGGAACCTCACCCGTAGATTCGTGCCGAGCTTGATCATTCCCTGCTCGTCGATGGGGGTGTCGCCGATGTGCGTGATCACATCCCAGGGCTTCAGGGGGTAGCTGGCGTCGTCGCCATAAGGCTCGTGCACGATGATGCCCTGCACGTCCTTCTTGAGTCCAAGGTAGGCGCGGAGCGCGGGATTCTCCAGCGTCTGGAGTTCGTCGTGCATCGCGGGCTTGCCGTCGTAGTTTCCGTCGGCCACATCCGCGAGGAAGATGTCCACCTCCTCGTTGGGGATGATGTAGCCGATGTTCTGGGCGCCGCCCAGATGGCTGAACGCCAGGCCAATCATCTTGTCGCCGGCGATCGCCGGCCCGCCGCTGTTGCCCGAATTGATCGCCGCATCGATCTGGATCCGCAGTCCCGCCGTCGAGTGTCCATAGCCGGCGAACTCGATCCGCGAGACGATGCCCTTGGTGATCGAGAGGCTCGTCCCGCCCGTCGGGTAGCCGTAGGCCATGACCGGTTCCTTGATGTCGGGGAGGGCGGTCGCGCGCTCGAGCGGCGGCCGCGTTTCGAAGAACGACTCGTCCTCGAGCTTGAGGATGGCGAGATCGATCCCATGCGCGATGGCCTCGACCTCCGCGGAGATCTTTTCTCCGGACTGGTTCGCCTGCACCTGCACCTGGCTCGCGTAGCCGACGACATGGGCGTTCGTGAGGATCCGTTTGCCTTCGATGATCACGCCGCTGCCGGTCACATCGGTCGGCGCCGACTTGGCCCACGGCCGCCCGAGATCAGGCCGGCGAACGGTGGCGAACACTTTCACCACCGTGTTCTCGATCTGCGGCGCCTTGGCCTCCGAGACCGGTGACGGTGTGTTGGCCGACAGCGCGTCCGACAAGGCGGGACTGTTCGCGGTCGCGGCGGGCGTCTTCGCGGTTCCCGAGGCAGGTGGGTTGGTCGTCGTGACGTCGGCCGCGAAAGCCACCGTCGCCGAACCAAGAAAACCACTCAGAATAAGGATGCCGCGAAGACGCGAGGGGAAATGCATGCTGCCAACAAGCGAAAGCGGACAGCGCAGTTTGGCCAGAGGAAAGACAGGGACGGCAGGGAGGAGGGACCACCGCGGCTGATTGGTGGGTTGTCCCGCGTTTACGCGGAATGCCTTGTCGGACGTCCCGCTCAACCCTTCCGCGTAAACGCGGGACCACGTACTCAAACGGCCCCCGTCCCTGTTGCTTTTTCCTTATTCTGGACTCTTCGCCCCTGACGCGCACGCTGCTTTCTTTCCCACCATGTCTGAGCTCGCCACCCTCGTCACCACGCTTGCCCAACGCGCCCGCTCGGCGTCGTACGCACTGGCGACGGCGCCGGCGGCGCAGAAGAACGATGCGCTGGCGCGGCTGGCCGATCTCATCGACCATGAGCGCGGGGCGATTCTCGCCGCCAACGCCCGCGACCTCGCGGCACCCGAAGCCGCTACCCTGCCGGCGGCCACCCGCGACCGGCTCACGCTCGACGACAAACGCCTGCGTCACCTTGCCACCTCCGTCCGCGAAGTGGTCGCACTCCCGGACCCCGTCGGCGAAATGCTCGAGGAAACGGTGCGGCCCAACGGCATCCGGATTCGCAAGGTGCGCGTGCCCATCGGGGTGATCGGGATCATCTACGAGGCGCGGCCCAACGTGACGGTCGATTGCGCGGTGCTGTGCCTGAAGAGCGGCAACGCCTCCATCCTCCGCGGAGGCAAGGAGTGCTTCCATACCAACACGGTCCTCGCCGGCCTCATTTCGCGGGCGCTGGCGGATGCGGGGCTCCCGGGCGAGGCCGTGCAGCTGATCCCGACCACCGATCGCGCAGCCCTGACAACGCTGCTGCGGCTCGACGAGTACATCCACTGCATCATTCCGCGAGGGGGTGAGAGCCTGATCCGGTATGTGGCGGAAAACTCGACCATCCCGGTCATCAAGCATTTCAAGGGCGTTTGCTTTGTCTACGTCGACCGGCGCGCCGACCTGGCGATGGCCGAGGCGATTGTGGTCAACGCGAAGACGTCGAAGCCGAGCGTCTGCAACGCGGCCGAACAATTGCTGGTCCACCGCGATGTGGCAGCCGCGTTCCTGCCGCAGGTCGCGCGCGCCCTGAAGTCCAGGCAGGTCGAACTGCGCTGCGACGCGGCCAGCGCGGCGATTCTGGCCGACGCCGGCGTCGCGACTGTCGCCGCCACCGCGGCCGACTTCCGCACCGAGTTCCTCGACTATATCATCGCGGTCCGGGTGGTCGATTCACTCGAGGCGGCGGTCGCCACGATCAATCGCGACAGTTCCAATCATAGCGATGCCATCGTCACCGCCGACGAGCCGGCCGCGCGCACTTTCCTCGCCCAGGTTGACAGCGCGACGGTGTACTGGAACGCGAGCACCCGTTTCACCGACGGCTTCGAGTTCGGCTATGGCGCGGAGATCGGGATCAGCACCGACCGGCTGCATGCCCGCGGCCCCATGGGCCTCCGCGAACTCTGCTCCTACAAGTTCCTGATCGAAGGCAACGGACAGATCCGCGGCTGAGTCTGGGTGCGGTATTTATGATTTACGAGTGATGATTATGATTGGGAAATCGTAAATCATAAATCATAAATCATAAATTGGCCCGCTTACTCGAAGAACCCATTCCGGCGAAAGCGCCAGAGCGAGAAGCTCATCACGACCACCGTGATCAGCGCGAGCACGCCGACTTTGGGCAGGATCTGGGCGATTGAACGGCCGGCCCAGAGCACGTCGGTCATGCCTTCGACGGCCCAGTAAACCAGGGTCAGCCGGCTCAGCGTCTGCATGAATTCGGGCATGAAGCTGACCGGAAACCACGCACCGCCCATCGCGCTCATGGACAGCACCACGAGCGTCGCGACTCCGCTGGCCGCGGCTTCGCTGGGAGAGATCGCGGTGACCAGCAGGCCGAACGACGAGCACGCGGCCGCAGCGGCGATCGTGATCACCGCCAGGGCCGGCGCGTTGCTGAGGATGTCCAGGCCGAAGAAGATCCGTCCCGCGATGAACAGCGCCGTGATCTGGACGATGCCGAGGAGCACGCCGAAACCAAACCGGGCCCAGACGATGTGGGCCGGACGCACGGGCGCGGCGAGCAGGCGTTGGAAAATGCCCGAGGCCTTCTGTTCGAACATGGCTGACGCGGAGCCGCTGACGGCGAACAGCAGGAACATGATCGCGTAGCCGCCGACGATGCGCGCGGCCATCGGGTTCTTGACGTCCTTTCCCGCCACCTGCTCGGTCTCGATCCGGATCAGGCGCGACAGCATGTCAGCCGATGCCCCCGTGTCCGGGGCGGTGGCAGCCGGCGAACCCGGTTCGCCGGACGCGGAGCCCCCGTTGCCTCCGGACAGTCCCGGAATCAGCGCCCCGGACTCCAGCTGCTCCTGCACGCGTGCCGGATCCAGGTCGAACGCGCTGGCGATCGTGGCGGCCATTCCGCGATTGAAGCCCTCGTAGCGTTCGGCACCCAGCGCATGACGCGCACTCCGCTGCAGGGATTGCCCCAACAGTTGCGGGACATTGCTGAAAATGGTCTTTTGCAGGAGCCCGTTCACCATCTGCGCCTCGATATCGTTGCGCGGGTTCGACAGGAACTTCACCCGCACGCCGATCCGCTCGTCGCTCAACAGGTCGGCGGGCAGGATCAGCGCGAAGCGGTATTTGTTCTGATCGAGCTCCGTGCGGACGTCGGCCTCCGTCAGCCGCCGTGGCGTGCCGTCCGCGCCGGACGTCTCCGTGATCACCGTCAGCGATTTCTCCGCCTGCAGGGCCTCGATCAGCTTGGTCGCCGCGGGCTCGCCGCTCTCGTTGACAACCGCGACCCGAATCCCGGAGGGGCCGCCCTCGCGCCGATAAAGACCGAAGACGTGGCCGAAGATGTAGATGAGCACCACCGGCACGATGAACGTGAGCGAAACCGCGGCACGCGCGCGCCGGAAGTTCAGGATGCTGTTACGTATGAGGACGAAAATCTGAGACATGAGAATGGGCGGGTTGGGGAAGGTTGGGAACGTCGTCTTGAGTGCGGACCCGGCCCCGGAGGCTTGGGGTACCCGTTTCGCCTCCAGGCGGGAAAGGGGAGGCTCAGTCGCGGAGCGTGCGACCGGTGAGGTGGAGGAAAACGGCCTCGAGGGTGGGTCGTTGCAGTTCGAACAATTGCGAGGGAAGTCCCAGCGTTTCTGTCAGGGCGAAGAACTCCGAGAGCCGGACGTGCTCGCGGGGTTGGAAGTGCACCCGTCCATTGCGCACCACCGCCCGGCCCAGTGTCTCGAGGCGCGGCAGCGCCGCCTGGATCTCGGGTGTGGCGGCGAAGGTGATCTCGTCGGTGGCCGCCTGCCGCGCCAGCAGTTCCCCCACGCTGCCGAGGGCCAGGATCCGGCCGTGGTCAATGATGCCAATGCGGGAGCACAGCCGCTCCGCCTCCTCCATGTAGTGCGTGGAATAGATGACGGTGAGGCCCTGCCGGTTGAGCGCCTCGAGGTGATCGAAGATGGCATTGCGCGACTGCGGGTCGACGCCGACGGTGGGTTCGTCGCACAGCAGAACCTTGGGCCGGTGCAGCAGGGCCGCGACGAGGTTGAGCCGGCGCTGCATGCCGCCGGAGAAGGTTTTGACCGGGCTGTTGCGCCGGTCCTGCAACTGCACGGCCGTCAACGCCTCGTCGATGCGGGCGCGCAGTTCGGCGCCGCGCAGCCCCTGCAGTTCGCCGAACACGCGCAGGTTTTCCTCGGCGGTGAGTTCGGGGTAGAGGGCGATTGCCTGCGGTACGAGCCCCATCTGCCGGCGGAAGCCGTCCGTGTCGCGGGTCACCGGCCGGCCTTCGAAGGCGATCGACCCGCCGTCCGGTTGCTTCAGGGCCGCGACGAGCGACATCAAGGTGGACTTCCCCGCTCCGTTGGGCCCGAGCAGCCCGAAAAACGTACCGGCGGGGATCTCCAAGGACACGTCGTCGAGCGCGACCAGGCCGCCGTAGCGTTTGTGGAGCGAGGTGAGGGTGAGCATGGGGCGGACGGTATCAGCCCGCGGCGGCAAAGGAAATCCGCTGGAGGTCACGATCAGGTCATAAACCGCCATGACTTCTTTCCTATATCGCCCGGTGCAGCCGGCTGCTAAGCTGCCCGTGATGTCGGACCAGGAAGAAGAAAAACGCCGGAGAACAGAAAGCTACTACGGAGCCTTCGCATTCTCGTCGGTTGTGCTCACGGCGTTCGCCAGCTTTCTCACGTCCCAGCGGTTCTTCACGGGGCCGGAATGGGTTCCGGTCGTGTTCGCGGCCGGAGGGTTGTACGCGAGCCTGGGTGTGCTCTGTGGTGAAATGGGGGACCGCGCCGGCATCAAACGCGTGCTTTATTACGCGGCCCAGCTCGCGCTCCTGACGGTCATTGTCGTGGCCAGTCCCACGCGTGGGTTCGTCGGCATCGTGGTCCTTCCACTCGTGAGTCAGGCCATCTTTGACCTGGGCCGGCGCGCCTCCTTTGCGGTCGGTGTCTACCTCTTCGCGGTCACGGTCGGCATCTGGTACTTCCCCTTCGGCTGGCGCGGCGTCCTGCAGGCCCTGATGAGCTATGCGACGGCCTTCATCTTCACGGTCGCGTTCACCTTGATCGCGCGGCAGGCCCTGCGGGCGAGGCACCGCGAAGCGCAGTTGCGGGCGGAGGTGGAACGCGCCAACGAACAGCTGCGCGCGGCGGCCGCGCAGACCGCCGAACTGGCGGTCAGCCGCGAGCGCAACCGGCTCGCCCGCGAGATTCACGACGGGGTGGGGCATTACCTCACGGTGATCAAGACCCAGCTCGACGCGGCCGCGGCGTTGTTGCCCCAGCAGCCCGACCGCGCGCGCGCCGTGGTGGAGAAAGCCGCGAAGCTGTCGTCCGATGCGCTCGACGACGTCCGGCGCTCCGTGGGCGCGTTTCGGGCCGAGCTGCCGCGGCCGCCGCTGCCTGAGGCGTTGCGCGCCCTGGTCTGCGAGGCGGCACTCCCGGTGGACGTGCGGGTGGAGGGGGCTCTGCGTCCCATGCCGCCTGCCGTGGAGCATGCCATTTTCCGCGCCGCCCAGGAGGCGCTGACGAACATTCGCAAGCACGCGACGGGAAGTACGGCCACGCTGCGGCTGGATTTCAGTCAGCCGCATCAGTTCGTGCTCGAGGTGACGGATACCGGCCGCGGGTCCGGGGAAACGAGTTCGACGGCCGCACCGGGCTTCGGCTTGCAAGGCATGCGCGAACGCATCGAAGTCCTCGGCGGCCGCGTTTCCTCCGCCCACCGGCCCGAAGGCGGCTTCGCCGTCAAAGTCGAGGTGCCCGGATAGCCTGCGCCCAGCAGCGACAAAAACGCCCCCAAAACCCAACCCAAAACCCAAAACTCAAAACTCAAAACCCAAAACCCAAACCGTGTCCCGCATCCGCATCCTCCTTGTCGACGACCAGTCCCTCTTTCGGGAGGCGCTGCGCACGCTGCTCGGGTTGCAGCCCGATTTCGAGATCGTCGGGGAGGCGGAGAATGGGGAGCGCGCCATTGCCTGCGCTGGGAAGCTCCTGCCGGACGTCGTGCTGATGGACCTGCGCATGCCGGTGATGGGCGGGGTGGAGGCGACCTCGGGGCTCCTGGACAAGTCGCCGTCGTCGCGGGTCATCGTCCTGACCACCTTCGATGAGGACCAGGAGGTGTTTTCCGCGCTGCGCGCCGGGGCGATCGGCTACCTGCTCAAGGCATGCTCGGCGGACAAACTCTGTGACTCCGTGCGCGCCGCGGCCCGCGGGACGTCGGTGCTCGAGCCCAGTGTCGCCGCGCGGATGATGGCGGAATGGCAGCGCGGGGGGGCGCCCGCCGCGCCCGTCGTTCAGCCGCTCATCGACCCGCTGTCGGATCGCGAGCTGGAAGTCCTGCGGCTGCTCGCTTCCGGTTGCAGCAACAAGGAAATCGGCGGCCGCCTGCGCATTGCCGAGGGCACGGTGAAGAACCACATGACCAACGTGCTTGGAAAACTCGGTGCCCTCGACCGCACCCAAGCCGCCCTGAAAGCCCGTGAGCTGGGGCTGATCTGAGGCGGGACCAGGGACCACGAGCTGAAACCCAAAACCCAAAACTCAAAACCCAAAACTCAAAACCGTACCCGGATTCCGAAGTAGCCACAGAGAGCACAGAGCTCCGACACAGAGGACACGGAGGCTCGGTCCTTGGACAAACCTGTTCATCGCGTAACGCCCAAGACAGTCGCAGCGCCCGCCTCCGGCTCGGCTCTGATTGCGCCTCTGTGACCTCTGTGGCAAAATCGGTATTTAGGTTCGATGTTCGATGTTCGATGTTCGTTGACGGCCGAAACGCCGTTCTAACGCGTCGCGCGGCAACATTTTGCCCCGGCGGAACGCGACAGGGTTGCTGAACGGGGGCGGCGGTCTTTTGATCGCCCTCGTGGATATCACCCTGTTCATCCTGCTCGCCGCCGTCGTCGGCGGCGTGGCGATGTGGCTCTACCTGCGCACGGGTGAGGGTGCGCTGAAGGAGCGTTTGCGGAACCGTGAGGCCGATGTCGCCCGCCTGACCGGGGAACTCGTGACGGTTCGCGCCGACGTGACCAAACTGACCGGTGCGAACGCCCAGCTGTCCACCCAGCTCGAAGCGGAACGAGCGGCGCACGAGCGGCTGACAAACGAGTTCAAGGCACTTTCAGCCGACGCGCTTCGCACCAATCGCGCGGACTTCCTGGAACAGGCGAAGCAGGCGTTCGCCCAACTCCAGCAGCAATCGGCCGGCGACCTCGAGCAGCGCAAGCAGGCCGTCGAGGCACTGGTGAAACCCATCCGCGAGTCCCTCGACAAGGTCGACCACAAGATTGGGGAAATCGAGAAGGCCCGCGCCGGCGCCTACGGCGCCCTCGGCGAACAACTGAAGGCGCTGAGTGTGGCGCAGCTGCAACTGCAGAACGAAGCCTCGAGGCTTTCCAGCGCGCTGCGTTCCACCACCTACGCCGGCAGTTGGGGAGAACTACAGCTGCGGCGCGTCGTGGAGATGGCCGACATGACCTCCTTCTGCGATTTCTCCGAGCAGGAGACCTCCGCTCATCTGCGCGCGGACCTCGTCGTCCGTCTCCCAGGCGGACAGCGCATCGTGGTTGATGCCAAGGCGCCGCTGGAATCGTTCCGCGCCGCGAACGATGCGACCGACGAACCGACCCGCGCATCCCGTCTGCTCGAGCACACGCAGAAAGTCCGTGGTCACATCGACTCGCTCGGCGCCAAGAACTATTGGGAGCAGTTCCAACCCGCGCCGGAGTTCGTCGTGCTCTTCCTTCCCGGCGACCATTTTCTCAGCACGGCGCTGCAGGTCGACAACACCCTGCTCGACCGGGCTCTCGGCAAACGGGTCCTCCTCGCGACCCCCACGACGTTGATCGCCCTGTTGAAAGCCGCCGCCTATGGCTGGCGCCAGGAGGCGGTCTCCCGCAACGCCGATGAGATCAGCGCCCTGGGACGCACCTTGTACGACCGCGTGTCCAATTTCGCCGACAACCTCGACAAGATCGGACGCAGCCTCGACGCCGCCATGAAGGGCTACAACAACGCCGTCGGGTCCTTCGAAGGCATGCTGCTCCCCGGCGCGCGCAAACTCGCCGAGCTCGGCGCCAAAGGCGCCAAGGAACTCACCACCCCCGGCACCGTTGACACCGCCGCCCGGGACGTGGTGAAGCGGAACTGAGGGATTGGGGGATTGAGGGCGCACGCCCACTCACTCCCTCAATCCCTCACTCCCTCGTTCCCCCACTCCCTTCTACTCCGCATCGTAAATCTGCACCCGGGTCCAGAACGGCTTGCAGTTGTTCACAAAGGCGAGGTGCACTGGATCAACCTGATAGGCATCGTGCGCGGCAACGTCCTTGAACAGGACCGTGAGCGCGTACGAGTACGAGTCGTCGATGACGGGACGCTTCTCGGTGGCAGCCGGTTTGCCGATGTACACGGAGCTCACAGCCTTGATGCCGCGCAGCGATTCCACCCCGCGGACAAATTCGTCGCGCTGGGCGGGGGTGAGGTCGGGCTTCAGCCAGAAGAGGACGGAGTGGACGAGCATGCTGGGTTTTTGCGTCGCCGGCAGACGTGGCTCAACTCGAAAGTGGGCGGGGGGGAAGGAGGGGAATAAGGGACCTAAAGGACGTAAGGGACCTAAAGGACAAAAGGGACGCGTGCGAAGGACCAGGTTCGCTTGCGTTGTGCGGCTCATCACTCCTCACGAGGCTTTCATCACACATAAATGTGCTCCGACACGAAACGTGGTACGCGAGCGTCCCTTCCGTCCCTTAGGTCCCTCTGGTCCCTTCGGCGCCTTCCGCCCCCTCCAGTCGCGCCAGCTCCTCGCCGACGCCGAAGTTCATCGGCACGTCCGGATCCAGCGAAGGCGCGGCCGACAAAAGAAGTCGCGTATACGGGTGCTTCGGCGCGGCAAAGATTTCCTCCGTAGGCGCTTCCTCCACGATCCGCCCCCGTCGCATCACGGCGACGCGGTGGCAGAAGTCATGCACCACCTCCAGGTTGTGCGCGACGAACAGATACGTCAGCGCGAACTCCCGCTGTAGTTCCAGCAAAAGCTCCAGCACCTGCGCCTGCACGGTCACGTCCAACGCAGAGGTGGCTTCATCGCATACGACGAGCGAGGGTCGCATGATCAACGCGCGCGCGATGCCGATGCGTTGTCGCTGCCCACCGCTAAAGGCATGAGGATACCGCAGCCGATGATCGGCCTGCAGTCCGACCCGCCGCAGCATCTCCACCACCCGATCCTCCAGTTCGGAGCCGCGCGCCAGCCGGTGAATCCGGAGCGGCTCCGCCACGATGTCCGCCACCGTCATCCGCGGGTTCAGCGAGGAATAGGGATCCTGAAAGATCATCTGCACGTGCGGACGGATGGACGCCAGCTGCCGCTCCGGCAGCGTGGCGAGGTCGACCGACCGATGGTCGGGGAGACGGAACCGCACCGAACCGGCCGTCGGTCGGATCGCCCGCAGGATGCACCGCACGGCCGTCGTCTTGCCGGAGCCGCTTTCGCCCACGAGCCCGAACGATTCGCCCGGGAGGAGATCGAAGCTCACCCCGTCAACCGCCCTCGTCGCGGCCGGCCCCCGGGATCCCACTTGCTCAGGCGTTGCGGAGAGCGCCAGCGCTCCGACGTCTTGCAGCCCACCCTTTCGTTTCCACCACGGGCTCCAGCTCCGCCGCGCCGAGAACGTTTTCGTAAGCCCGCGGACCTGGAGCAGCGGCGCGGCGTCGAGCGGGGCTGCCTTTGGGATCATGGCGCGGCGACGGCGGGAGTGGATCCGCTGCCCAGGGTGCCGCCGTGCCGCCGCCGGGACCGCCCCGGCACCGCTGCCAGCAGGGCGCGGGTATGCGCCTGGCGCGGATGACGCAAAATCGACCTTACGTCGCCGTGCTCGATGATTTCGCCTCCGTGCATCACCGCCACGCGGTCGGCCATCTGCGCCACAACGCCAAAATCGTGCGTGATCAGCAGGACGGCGCAGCCGATCTCCCGCTGCAGCGACCGGATCAGCCCCAGAATCTGGGCCTGTACCGTCATATCGAGCGCCGTAGTCGGTTCGTCCGCGATCAGCACCTCCGGCCGGCACACCAGGGCCATGGCGATCACCGCCCGCTGGCGCAATCCGCCGGACAGCTCGTGCGGGTACTGTCGGTAGCGATCGGCCGCATGAGTCATCCCGACCTTGGCGAGCATTTCCAGCGTGCGGCGGCGCGCGGCCGCCGCACTGACGTCCTGATGGAGCCGAATCGCCTCGTCGATCTGCGCCCCGATGGTGTGCACGGGCGAAAGCGCGCTGAGCGGCTCCTGGAAGATCATGCTCATCACGCCTCCGCGCACGTTGTACAGTAGGCCCGAGTCCTCATCCAGGTGCCCCAGATCGACGTCTCCCCAACGACGGGACCGCAACAGAATCCGGCCCGTGATCGAGCAACCCGGCGCCTGCACCAGGCGCAACAGGCTCAGCGCCGTCACCGATTTGCCGCTGCCGGACTCGCCGACCAAAGCCAGGGTCTCTCCACGCGCGATGGCGAACGAGACATTCTGGACCGCCGCTACCCGTCCAGCCGGCGTGGCAAACGATACGCGAAGGTTTCGGACCTCGACCAGCGGCGGTTCGGCGGAAACGGACGGCTCACGGGGTTCGCTGAGCATGCGGGGGTCCAGAATGGAAACGTCAGGGCGAACGCGCGTCAACGCCGTGGGAGCGCTGGCGGCGAGATGGGAGTCTTTCTCTTAATCGTTCTCTTTTTCTGGTTTCGCGTCCGAAAATCGCACCGGTCGAACTCAACGAACGAGAGAAAGAGAAGGATAACACCGCCTGGCGGCCTCACCGTTCGTACGGATCCGCCGCGTCTCGGAGTCCATCGCCGACAAAATTGAAGGCCAGGACAGTCGCGGCGACGAAGAACACGGGCATCAAGAGCCAGGGGTGGTTCGCCACGGTCTGGAGGCTGAGGCAATCCTGGAGCATCACGCCCCAGCTGACCACCGGCGCTTTCAGTCCCAACCCGAGAAACGACAACGAAGTTTCACCCAGGATCATCGCCGGCACGCTCAGGGTGAGCACCACAATGATGTGGCTCACAAAACCCGGCACAAGGTGACGAAACAGCACGCGCGTGTGACTGGCCCCCAGCAGGCGCGCGGCCACCGCATAATCCTCCTCGCGCAGCGCCAGGATCTTGCCGCGGACCACGCGCGCGAGCGCCGTCCAGCTGAGCAGGCTCAGGACCAGCGTGATCGCAAAGTAAGTGACCACCGGCGACCAGTCCGCGGGCAGCAGCGCTCCAAACGCCAGCCACAATGGAATGTGCGGGAACGCATTCACCACCTCGATCACGCGTTGCAGCAGGGTGTCGATCCAGCCGCCCACGTATCCGGAAACGGCGCCCACGAAGACGCCCAGCGCGAACGTGATCGCGATCGAGATCAAGCCGACCGAGAGGCTGATGCGTGCGCCAAACACGAGGCGGCTGAACAGGTCGCGTCCATACTTGTCGGCGCCGAGAAAGTAAAAGGTGCCCGGCGCGTCCTTCCCCTCCCGCTTCACCCCGAAGAAGTGCCGGTCGACGGTAAACCGCCCGAAGAGGCGCCACGGTTCACCGCGCACCAGGAACCCGAGAGGGATGCGGTGGGCGGCGTCCTCCACGTAGGTGCGCTTATAGGTCAGGGGGTCGACCGACAGCTTCATGGCCGGCACATACAATCCGTCCGACCACGAGAAGCGCGGCAGCTGGGGCGGGCAGTAGGAATACGCCAGGTCGCGCCATCCCTGTGGGTACGGCGCGAAGAAGTCCGCGCCCATCGCGAGCGCATAGAGCACGCCCAACAGATAGAGCGACGCGACCGCGAGCCGGTGGCGGGCAAACCCGCGCCGGATCAGTGCCCACTGCGACAGCGACCCCGGTTCCACGACGGCGGGTGGCCGGGGAAGCTCGGACGCGGGGGGCATGCGGCGAGAAAACCGTCGCCCCTGCCCCGTGCAAGCGGCAAACCGCAGGGCAGGCAGCGCGGTCAGCCCGCGATGCCAAACGGACTGAAGATCACGTACAGCACGATCGTGAGGAGGATCACGATCCAGCCCGCGACTTTTGCACCGGAGGATGTCTCCAGCTTGACGGTCGTTTTGGTCTGGAAAACGACCGGCGCGGGCAGGGGTTTCACCAGGGCAATGAGCCACATCACCGCCATCACGCTCACGAAACAGATCGCCATGGCGTCCAGGAACGCGATGTCGGTGAACTCGTCGATCGCCCAGTAAAGCACCGGGTTGAGCAACAGACCGACCACGCCGCAAAGCCCCGGGCCCCGGCGATTGAGGATGCCGAACACAAACACCGCCAGGATGCCCGGTGAGGCATAACCCTGAAACTGCTGGATGTATTTGAAGATGGACCCGAACTTGTCGAGGTTCGGCGCCAGCAGGCAGCCGATGACGGCGAACACCGCCACCGCGATGCGCCCCGACCCGACCAGTGCTTTCTGCGAGGCGTTCCGGTTCATGTACCGGGCGTAAATGTCCATCGAGAAGATGGTGGACGCCGCGTTGAGCACCGCCGCCAGCGAACTCACAATGGCGCCAAACAGCGCCGCGAGCACGAAGCCCACCATGCCCGAATTCTGCGGGAGCAGGTTCTTGATGAGGAGATTGAGCGACGCGTCGTATTTGAACCCGATGAGCGAGTGAACCTTCACGCCGGCCGTGCGCTCCAGCCGCCCCGGCACGGTGACGAAGCGCTGCTCGTCGGTCAGACTTTCGGCATTCAGGTCATCCACCTTGCCGCCGCTGGCGCGCAGCACGGCGACATTGTGCGCGTCGATGGCGCTGGCCTTCTCCGGATGCATGCGGGCCCACTGGATGCCGAGCAGGAAACCTTCCTTCGAGTCGGCGCGGCCGAGATTCTGATCGAGCGCCTGCCAGGCCGGAGCCGACAGTCGCGCATCGGTGGCGGCGAGATCCTTGCTGTACAGGTTGAAGGCGATGATGCCCGGAACCACGATGACGAACGGGATGATCAGCTTCATCCCCGCGGCGAAGACAATGCCCTTCTGCCCTTCCTTCAGCGAGGCGGAGCCGAGGACGCGCTGCGTGATGTACTGGTTCAGACCCCAATAGTAAAAGTTGGGAATCCAGAGACCGACGATCAGCGCCGTCCACGGGATGTTGTTGTCCCAGCGCGGGAGATCCATCCGCAGCTTGTCGTGATTCAACGCGATCAGTTTCGCCAACCCGCTGGCGTTGTCGGCCACGGGGCGCGGATCGGCGCTGCTGGCGGTGAGTTCAGCAATCGGGGTGGCTCCGAGCTTCACGAACGCGAAATAGGCAATCACCGCGCCGCCGAGGACGAGCGCAATGCCCTGGATCAGGTCGGCCCAGGCGGATGCGTTCAGTCCGCCCGCCGCAATGTAGACCCCGGCGAGAAGGCCAATGATCCAGCACCAGGTGCCGAGCCCGAACCCAAACGTCGGGTGCCCGGCGAACAGCTCGCTCATCGTCAGCCCGCCCGCGTAGATCACGCCGGTGAGTGAGACGAACACGAGCAGCACCATCATCATGAACGCCATGATCGCACGGGTGGTGTCGCCGTACCGGTGCTCCAGGAACTGCGGCATGGTGAAGATGCCCGTGCGGAGGAAATACGGCACGAAACCGAAGGCCACGACAACGAGGGTGATTGCCGCCATCCACTCATAGCTGGCGATCGACATGCCGAGGTAGTCGGCCGCGGATCCTGACATGCCCACGAACTGCTCGGACGAAATGTTCGCGGCGATCAGCGAGACGCCGATCAGCCACCACGTGAGGCCGCGGCCCGCCAGGAAGTAGGACGTGCTGTCCTTGCCCTCGCCCCGGCTCTTGATCAGCCCGAGGCCGATGACCGCGACGATGAACGCGATGAAGATGATGATATCGATCGGAGCGATTCGGAATGCTTCCATAGGGGAGTAAGTTCGGGGAAAAGGGGCGGGCGTGGCGCGACAGTCCGGCGAGTCACGGGAAGATCGCCACCAACGGGGTTGGTTGGAGCTGCTGGTTCAATCCGGCCCCCTCCGCGGCGGCAACGCAAAAACCCGCCGGGCAACCCGGTGCCTTCCGCTAGAAGTCCCGTACGCTCCTCCAGTAGCAGGAAGCGCCCGCCCCCCTCACTCCCTCACTCCCTCACTCCCTCATTCCCTCACTCCCTCATTCCCCTCAGAGGCGCCCTGTGGCGAACTGCCGCCGTTGCTGGGTGAGTTGCCCTCAAGATAAGCCCCCCACCCACCAAAATGTGCGGAGCGGGTAACGCCGGATTTGATACCCTCCATGTCAGCCGGATTTTTCCCTGCTCGTGACCGGCTCGCGCCCAGCGACACACCCGCCGCGGCGCGCCTCCTCCCCATGAAGACTACCCTCTTATCCGTTTCCGCCGGCACGTGTCGTCTGCACGTCCGGCCGTCCGCGCGCGAATCCTTCACCGAGTATCATGTCACCGCGACGATCGACGGGGTCATGCCCGCGGACGAAGCGGCCGATTCCCTGTTCACGCGCGTTGCGGCCGTGTTGCGCGAGAAAGGCATCCAGACGATGCAGGAGAAGATTTACGGCCTCGTTGCAGTGCGCGACGAAGTCCTGCGTCACCGCGAAAGAATTTATCGCGAGCGGGGACTCGACGGGACGCTGCCTGCCACCTGGATCGAGGGCACGCCGCTGGACGACAACGAACTGGTTGGCGTGCAGATCTGGGGCATCGCACCGCATGGTGGCGCTGAAGCGGTGGTCACCGTCGAGGATCCGGTCAATGGTCGCGCCCGCCTGTGGACCGCGCCCGGCTTCCGCATGCTGCACCTGCCGGCGGTGCAGCCCACGCACACGAGTGTTCCGCCTGCGGAGCAGGCTCGGCAGATGTTCGTCAATGCCGGCTTCGGGCTGCAGTCCCATGGCTTTCGCTACCGTGACGTGGTGCGGACCTGGATCTATTGCGCCGACCTCCTCGACTGGTACGGCGACCTGAATCGCGTGCGCACCCCGATTTACCGGGACGCAGGTCTCGGCACCCCGGGAGGCGCGCCCTTCCCGGCCAGCACCGGCATCATGGGCCGAACGGGGGACGAAGCGTGCCTGTTCGACGTGCTGGCCCTGGACGTCACCGATCCGAAGGTCGCGCAGGCCATCCCGATTCACCGGAGCCCCCGACAGGATCAATCGTTCAACTACGGTTCGGCTTTCTCCCGCGGCATGATCCTGGACCTCGAAGGCCGCAAGACGGTGCACATTTCGGGCACCGCGAGCATCAATCCCGCCGGTGAGAGCGTGCACATCGACGACCCCGAGCTGCAGAGCCTGGAAACCCTGATGTGCATCGCCGCCATCCTGCAGGAATACGGCGGCACGCTGCGGAACATCACCTCGGCAACGCTCTTCTGCAAAACGCGCGCCGCCTGGGAAGCCTGGGAGCGCGTCAGCCGCCTGTTGCAGATTCCCGACTTCCCGAAAGTCTGCGTTCTCGCCGACGTCTGCCGCCACGACCTCCTGGTGGAAATGGAAGTCGTCGCGACGCTGTAGTCGGGAGCGCCCGCGCTCGAAACCCAGCGTAGCGGAGATCGATCCGAATGGGGTCGGGGCGCTAGGTGTTAAATCGACCGTTACGTTGGCGGACAGCAATCACGAGTTCCGATTCTGACCTGAACCTTTTCCTGGCCGTCTGGTGAATGCGGCGCGCAAGCCACAAGGCATTCCGCGTGAACGCGGGACAACGTACCCGAGCCTCGAATCGCTGGCGCTCTTCGCTACACCAGACTCATCGCGGGTGCTCTCGGCCACTTTCCGGCCTTGACCGGATTTCAGGCAGGCGCACCGTGTTCCGTTCCTCACCTCACTGCCTGGTGGTGTAATGGTAGCACAGGCGACTTTGACTCGCCTAGTCATGGTTCGAATCCATGCCGGGCAGCCATTCGACGCGGGCCTCGCAAGACTCGGCCCTTGCTCATGGCCTGCGGCCGGCAATTCAGCTTAACCAGGCTTGCATTGCCCGCGCCGAATGGCCCTGAGCAAGCGACATCCGAGTTCTGCGAGGATCGAGCGCGTCGAAGGGCCATTCGACGCGGGTCGTCGAACTCCCCTTGCTCATGGCCTGCGGCCAGCGGCTGAGAAGGTAGCTTAACGAGGCTTGCATTGCCCGCGACGAATGGCCCTGAGCAAGCGTAGCGCGTCGAAGGGCTCTCGCTCGGTTCGACGCGGGTCGTCGAACTCCCCTTGCTCATGGCCTGCGGCCAGCCCGAAAGGTGTCACCGGAGATGGTCGGCGTGCTCCGCGACGAATGGCCCTGAGCAAGCGTAGCGCGTCGAAGGGCTCTCGACGGTCCCGACGCGGGGCGTCGAACTCCCCTTGCTCATGGCCTGCGGCGTTCTGCGGTCAACGCGCCCCCAGCGCTTCGCCGGCCGCCGGCTTGGGCGTCACACGGTTGGCGAGTTCGTAGGGGTCGCGTTCGAGATCGAAATCGAGCCAGGGCGTGTAGCCGTCCGGCTGCGCCGAAGATCCCGGCGGCAGCGCCGCGATGGTCTTGCGGGTCCGGGTGCGCTCGCCGCGCCACACGCGATCACATTGGTGCGGCAGCGCCACCACGGACGGCATGGAGATTCGCTGCGACGCCGGGTTCGGCACCGCGAAGGCTTTTCCTTCCGCCCAGCGACGGCTCCAGGTGGACAGGTCGAGCAGCGAAACGAGTTCGTCGCGCGCACCTGACCAGCCGGCCGCGAGGGTTTCCGGGAGGCGGATCAGCAGCGGCACCCGCACACTTTCCTCATGGGGCCAGCCTTTGCGGAACAGGCCGTGCGAGCCGTGCATGTCACCATGCACGCTCGTGAACACGATCACCGTGTTCGCGGGCGCGGCCGCGACGAGGCCACCCAGCGCGCGATCCGTCGCCTCGATGTGCGCGTAGTAGCCCGCCAGTTCCTCCAACGCCTTCGGCTGAACGAGCGTCGGGACATTGGGCCGAAGCTGCAGGCCGTAGGCTCGACGGCCCGCGCTGCCGGGCGTGGGCGCGGCATACGGGGGATGCGGAGCCTCCAGGCTCGCGAGACAAAACCAGGGAGTCGACGCCACCTGGCTGGCGATCCACTCCCGCGCACGATCACACAACACGTCCGACTGATAACCACTCACCCGGACGGGCTGGGCAATGCGGGTGCCGTGCAGCCACGGGTCGTTCAGCAGAAAGCCGCCCTCGAAACCTTCCCAGAATTCGAAGCCGCCGCGATGCTCCGGGGGCACCACGAGCCGGGCATGCGCCTCTCCGACCAGCGGCACCCCGGGGTCGCGCGGCGCGAGATGCCACTTCCCGAAAAAGGCGGTGCGGTAACCCAGGTTCCCCAGCTCGTGCGCAACCGTCCGGCGCGTGGGGGGCAGCGGATCGAAATAACCCGCCACGCCATTCTCCGGCGAGGGGGTGCCGGTCAACAAGGCCGCGCGGGCGAAGGGCCCGAACGGGTGCGGCGTGACCGCCTGCCGGAAATTGGCCGCTTCGCGCGCCAGTCGGTCCAGATTGGGCGTCCGCGCGTTCGGGTCACCGGCATAGCCCGTCGCCTGGCCGCGCCACTGCGTGGTGACAACCCACAAGATGTTCGGCGGCGGGGGCATAGGCGGAAACGAATTCGGTACCCCGGTGAACGGGAGCACAAGCGCCGCGTTCGCAAACGCTAAACGGAACAATCACGCGGATTTTACGCCTCAGGGCCGGAGGACCAGAGGGACGGAGGGCCAGAGGACCAGAGGCCCGGAGGACGGAGGGACGGCCTCCGGATTCTCTGGAACCGCGGACGGCGCCGTCGTTCGCCTCCTGGCCGGTGGTCCTGGCTCCTCCGCCGTCCGGCCTTCCGGCCCTCCGGCCCTCTGGCCCTCTGGCCCTCCGGCCCTCCGGCCTTCCGGCCTTCCGGGCCCTCCGCCCTACGGGCTGGCCGGCTCGGACTCGGTGCGCGCTTTTTCCGCCGCGTCACGCAGCGCCTTCTTCTCCTGCTCCGCCACGACCACGGCCATTGTCAGTCCTTCGATCTGCTGGCGCGCCTCCGCCTGGGCCTTGGCCGCCGCGATCTGTTGCTCACGCAGGCGCTCGATTTCCGCGTCCCGCTCCGCCACCAACCGCTCCAGCGCCGCGACACGGGCGCCGCGCTCAGCCAGCGCGGCCTGGGCAAGCGCCAGCCGGTGAGCCAGTTCCTCAGGTTCGGGGAGCGAATCAGCCGCGGTGTCCGCCGACAGCGCGGGCCCGACCGACAGAAAATTGGCGAGGATGCCCCAGGCGGCCAACGCCAGCACCAGGCCGGGGAGGAGCCACCGCGTCCCACGACGCGGCGCAGAGCTTTTTTGCGGGGCCGAAACGCGCATGCTATATCGAAGTATTGGTTTGCCCGAGGGTTTTCGCAAACCAACGCTCCGGCTCCCAACGACCGATGGCCCTCCGAATTGTTCAGTACAACGAGCCGGTTTTGCACCGGAAGGGTGTGAAAGTGGCGACCTTTGACCGGGCCCTCCAAACGCTGGTCGAGGAGATGATCGTGACCATGCATGAGGCCGGCGGCATCGGGCTGGCGGCGCAGCAGATCGGCGAGGCGCTGCAACTGTGCGTCGTCGATCTGCGCGATGTGGAGGCGGAGTTCACCTGGGAGCTGGACGGCGCCCGTCCACCGCTCGAACTGTTCATGCCGATGGCGCTGGCGAATCCGAAGCTGACCGTGGCCCGCGGCACGGCGGAGACCGTGTACGAGGAGGGCTGTCTTTCGTTTCCCGAGATCCGCGGCAACGTGAAACGGCCCGATCTGATCACGGTCACCTTCCAGGATCAGTTCGGCACACCCCACACCCTCACCTGCACCGGCCTGCTGTCGCGCTGCATCCAGCACGAGATGGATCACCTGAACGGCGTGCTGTTCATCGACCGGATGGACAAGAAGTCGCTGGCGGCGATCGAAGCCGAGGTGAAGGCGCTCGCGCGCGAGACCAAGGCGGCTCAGGCCCGGGAGAAAGCATGAGCATCGCGACCAAACGCGGCGACGACGGGACCACCAGCCTGCTGTACGGCCAGCGCGTGCTGAAGAATCATCCGCAGATCGAAGCGGTGGGGGCGTTCGACGAATTGAATGTGGCCCTGGGGATGATCCGGCCCCACCTCGGCGCCGGGGCGCGCGAACAGGAAATCCACGAACTGCTGCTGCGCACCCAGAAGAAGCTGGTGGCGCTCATGGGCGAGGTTGCCTGCGCGGAGTCGGATGCCGGCCGGTACGCCCAGTCCAAGTTCGAAAAACTCGAAGCGGAGGACGTGGCGCGTTTCGACGCTGCGGTGATCGCACTCGAAGCCCGCGGGCTGCGGTTCGAGGGCTGGGCCACCCCCGGCGCGAATGCGAAAGCCGCGGCCTTCGATTTTGCGCGGACGATGGCTCGTCGCGCCGAGCGGCAACTGTCCGGGCTCCCGGCGCACGGCCGCCAGGTTCGTCCGGACGTGCGGCAGTTCGTCAACCGGCTGTCCGATCTCCTCTGGCTGCTCGCCCGCGAAGCGGAACAGTAGGACGAGTCGGCAGCGGATAGACGAGAGTCCAGAGCAGGACCCGGCGCCCGAGGGCGCGTCAGATGTTTCCCCCTCTAGACTCCCAGCTCTCAGCTATCAGCTTGGGCAGCCTCAGAGCAGATCCGCGGCGAGTTCGGCGAGGCGGGAGCGTTCGCCCTTGGTGAGTTTCACGTGCGCGGCGATCGACTGGCCTTTCATGCGGTTGAAACAGTAGACGAGCCCGTTGCTGCGCGAGTCCACGTAGGGATTGTCGATCTGGGCGGGGTCGCCGATCAGCACGATCTTCGAACCTTCGGAGATGCGCGTGATGACCGTCTTCACCTCGTGCGGGGTCAGCTGCTGCGCCTCGTCGAGGATGAAAAAGCGGCGCGCGATCGACCGGCCGCGGATGAAAGCCAGCGCCTCGATCTCCACCAGCCCGCTCTTCAACAACCGCTCGTACGGCTTCACCAGGGTGGACGATCCGCCGTTGCCATTGGCTCCGGGAGCGTGGCCGTTGTGGCTGGCGGCGCCGACCGCCAGCGCGGCCATCAGCTGCCCGTCGCGCTTTTTTTGCTTCTTCTGCGAGACTTTTTTCGCCGCGAACTGGGGGTCCTTCGGCGGTTTCGACGGAATCAGCACCTCCAGGGCGTCATGGTAGGGCTGCAGCCACGGCTTCATCTTCTCCTCCAGCGTGCCGGGCAGGAACCCGATGTCCTTTCCCAGCGCGATCACCGGCCGGGAGATGGACACGCCGTCGTAGCGCGACTGGTCGTCACAGGTCTGATACAGCGCGCAGGCGGTGGACAGCAGCGTCTTGCCGGTGCCCGCCTTGCCGAAACAGGTGATGAGATTGATGCTGTCGTCCAGCAGCGCATCCATGAAGAACTGCTGCTCGAGGTTGCGGGCGCGGATCGGAACGCCGCCGGGCGCCTTGACGAAGTCCGGGATCTTCAGCCGCCGCAGCAGGCCCTCGCCGGCGTAACGCGCGGGCATCGTCTTGCCCTCGTCGGAACGCAGCAGCACGTACTCGTTGAGGAAGAGAGGCCGCGCGGTCGACTCCCGGAGCTGAAACGCCCCTTCCGAGCAGAAGCGCTGCAGCTCGTACACGTTGACCCCGATCTCCCGATAGCTGGACTCGTCGACATCCGCGGGGACCTTGTCGTTGAGGTAGTCCTCCGACTCCAGGCCCACCGCGCGCGCCTTCAGCTGCACGTTGACATCCTTGGTCACGAGGATCGTCGGCGGCGGGTATTGTTCCTGGACATACAGGGCGGCGGCGATGATCCGGTTGTCCTTCTTGGAAAGGTCGGGCAGGATGGCCCGCAACCGGTCCATCGCGGGCGAACGCCGGTTCGGTTCCGCCAGGTACGGATTGATGATGATCGAAAGCGTGCCGCCATTCTCGAGTTCGACGCCCTCGTGCATCGAGCGGGAGTCGGGCAGCAGCTGCTGCAGGATGCGGTGCACGCGGCGGGCGTTGCGCCCGCGCTCCGTGGATTGCTCCGCCTTGATCGCGTCGAGCTCCTCGAGCACTTCGACGGGAATAGCCAGGTTGTTCTCCTCGAACTTGAAAATCGACTGAGGGTCGTGGAGCAGGACATTCGTATCCAACACGAACGTCTTCACCTTGGCCGATACCTTGATCCGCGATGTTGGGGCCGAGGCCCCGCGCAGGGTTTCCATTCGGGTAGTATGGGGGATAACTTGTGAACAAGTCTGAGCGACTGTCCGGCAGGTTGTCGATGGCAGACTCCGTCCTAGTACATTTTTTGATCGTCCGGTGCCGGGAAAAATGAATGCAATTCGCACGCCAGCTCATGGGCGCCGCCGAATATTCACGCCGAATTTTCGCACGCGGCGGCGGGCCGCCCGCGGTCCACCGAGGTCCATGGACCGCGGGCGGCTCGCCCGCAATCCGCTGTCACGATTAGGGCTCGCGATGGCCGGCGGAATCTATTGACCCGTGCGTTGGCACCCGCGCCATGCATCTCGACGAAATCAAAAAGGCCCTGCTCGATTCCTACCGCAGCCACGGCGGAATCAACCACCTCGACGGCCCCAATCTGCCGTCCCAGGAATCGGTGAACGTGCTGGCGGCCGATTTCATGCACCTGCTGTTCCCGGGGTACTTCGAGGAGAGCGGCCTGACCGAGGCCGACCTGCCGCGGCATATCAGCGGACTGCTTGCCCGCGTGGAGAAGCGGCTGGCGGCCGAGATCGAAAAATGCCTGCGCTTCGCGCAACAGGCCTCGCCCCGCGAGACTGCGCACAGCCAGACCAAGGAATTCCTGCGCCAGTTCCCGGAGGTGCGGCGCACGATCAAGACCGACGTCGAAGCGGCCTACCAGGGGGACCCGGCGGCCCGGAGCGTGGAGGAGATCATCCTCGCCTACCCGTGCGTCCTCGCCATCTCGCTGCAGCGACTCTCCCACGTGCTCTACCACCAGAAGGTTCCCCTCCTGCCGCGGATGCTGACGGAGTACGCCCACGAACGCACCGGCATCGACATCCACCCGGGCGCGCGGCTGGGTTCCCATTTTTTCATCGACCACGGCACCGGCGTCGTCATCGGCGAGACCGCCACGGTGGGCGCGCACGTCAAACTCTACCAGGGCGTCACCCTCGGCGCGAAATCCTTCGAGGTCGACGACGAGGGACGGCCGATCAAGGGCGTCAAGCGGCACCCCAACATCGGGGACCATGTGACGATTTACGCCCATGCGACGATCCTCGGGGGCGACACCCACGTGGGCGCCCACTCGATCATCGGGTCGAACGTCTGGCTGCTGAAATCGATCCCGGACGATTCCGTGGCCTACTTCAAGGGCGACAACATCGTGGTCCGGTCGCGCCGGAAAAAAGAAACGCTGGTCGAGCACCGTCACGCCCCGGTGCATGATCACGACTGGGAAATATAGGGCGGATTTAGGATTTACGATTTATGATTTACGATTTCCGGGCCCAAAGGGCCCGAATCTGGTCCTTGGATCGGTCCAATCATAAATCATACGTTTATCATCCCGCTTACGCTGCCGCGCTCGGGGTGGTGAGGCCCAGCGATTCGCAGACCGAACCGCACAGGCCCACGAACGTTTCCTCCGCCAGCGCCAGCCGCCGGCCCTTCAGGTGCACGACGCCCCAGTGACGGCTGAGCGTGCGGGCACCGAGCGGTAGCGAAAGCAAAGAGCCGTTCTCGAGCTCCTGGCGCGCGATCCACGGGGCGAGCACGCCGGCGCCGATGCCGATCTTCACCAGTTCCTTGATCGCCTCCATGCTGCCGAGCTCGATGAAATTGCTCAGCGCCACCTTCTCGTCGCGAAAGTAGTCCGCGACCAGCCGGAAGGTGTAACTGGTTTTATTATACAGCACGAGCGTCTCATGCTCGATCGCGTCGCGCGGCGCCCGGCCCTGGCGGGCCCAGGGATGCAGCGGCGCCACCACGAAGCGCAGCTCGTCCCGAAACAAGGGCACGAAGGCCAGCTCGCTGTGGGCGGTGGGCGGCTCGATCATCAGCGCGAGGTCAATCTGCCCGCCGCGCAGGAGCTCGAGCTGATGCCCGTGATCGCCCGGCTCGATCCGGATCACACACTTGGGATAGCTTTGCCGAAACTCCCGCAGCACCGCGGGCAGGATATGCTGGCAGGCGGTCGTGCTCGCGCCCACGCGCAGCCGGCCGTGACCCCACTTGGCGAGCGTATCCAGCCCCGCCCGCGCCGCCTCCATCTCCCGGAGGATTTTTTCCGTGTGCCGCAGGAACTGTTCGCCTGCCTGCGTCAGCATCACCCGCCGGCCCACCCGATCCAGCAGCCGGCAGCCGAGATCGTCCTCGAGCGCCTTGATGGCATGGCTGACCGCGGACTGCGTCAGAAACAAGTCCTTCGCCGCGAGCGTGAAGCTCCCGCGACGGGCCAGGGCGGCGAAGGCATAGAGCTGCCGGCTGTCGAGCGTGGGTTTCATGGATGAGACCACTTCATTTGTTCAATGAATTGTTTGAAGAGCAGTAATCGGGCCAGCTGCGCGGCATGGCACGGACTGGGCTAAATCGGGCGGCAATCCTGCCTCGCATGACTCTTCCACCCGCCCCCACCAAACCGCTCCGGGTTGGCTTCCTGGCCCTCACCGACGCCGCCCCCCTGGTGGTGGCGGAGGAACGCGGACTGTTCGCCGCGCGGGGACTGCAGGTGGAACTCCGGCGGGAGATCGGCTGGGCCACCGTGCGCGACAAGATCATCTACGGGGAGCTCGATGCCGCGCACGCGCCGGCGCCGCTGCTCTGGTCCGCGCAACTCGGGATCCACTGCCCGCCGTGCGACGTCACGACCGGTCTCGTGCTCAACCACCACGGCAACGCCGTGACGCTTTCGCGCCGGCTGTGGGATGCCGGCATCCGCGACGACGCGGCCCTGCGGCTCCACGTGAAACAACGGAAAGCGCGCCAGCCGGTGACCCTGGCGGTCGTATTCCCCTTCTCGTCCCATCACCTGCTCCTCCGGCAATGGCTGGCCGGGCTGCAACTCGACGCCGCGTCCGACGTCCGCATCGTCGTCGTTCCGCCCGCACAGGTCTTTCGCAACCTGGCCGCGGGAACCATCGATGGATTCTGCGCCGGCGAGCCCTGGAACACGCTGGCGAGCCAGGAGGGGATCGGCTGGGGGCGGCTGTGCAGCGCCGTCGAGATGCCGGGCCATATCGAGAAGGTGCTGATGGTCAGGACGGCGTTCGCGGTCCGCCGGGCCGCGGAACATCGCGCGCTGCTCGACGCGATCACCGAGGCGGCGGCGTGGTGCGACGAGCCGCAGCACCGCGAGCCGCTCGCCGCGCTGCTGGCCTCCCCCCGCTATCTCAATGTGCCGGCGGCCGCCATTGCGCCGACGCTGCTGGGCCGCTTCGCGCGCGGCCCCGGCGAAACGGACTCCGTGCCGGATTTCCACCGGTTTCACCGCGGCGGCATCAACCTGCCGGATCCGGCCCGTGCCGCCGAACTCCAGGACGCGCTCATCGGCGCCGGCCTCCTGCCGGCCACGGTGGATCGCACCCTGCCCGCGCGGCTGTTCCGCCCGGACCTCGCCCCCTCTTCCTCTTCCACCACCCACCATGCACTCGCCGAAGCCAAAATCCTCCCGTCCTAGCACGCCCGTCTCCCGCCCGCTTGACCGGCGTCAATTCCTCACCGGAACCGCCGCCGGGTTCGGCGCGGCCGCCCTGTGGGCCGCACTCGGCACCCGCACCTGGGCCGCGACCGCCGCGAGCGCCAGCGAAGCGCCGGAAACATCCGAGGTGAACTTCGGCATGATCGCACTCACCGACTGTTCGCCCATCGTGATCGCCCACGAGAAGGGCCTCTTCAAGAAGCATGGTATCAGTTCCAAGGTGACGAAGGGCGCCAACTGGGCGGCGATTCGCGACAACCTTTCCTCCGGCTCGCTCCAGGCCACCCACATGCTGATCGGCATGCCGCTGGCGTCCACCATGGGGCTGGCGGGCTCCCCCAAGAAACCGATGGTTATTCCCTGGCTGCTGAATCGCAATGGGCAGGCCATCACCCTGAAAACGGAGTGGAAGGGGAAGGTGGGCGCGGATCCGAAGGCTCTCAAGCCGTTCGTCGACCAGGCCAAAAAACTGGGCGAACCGCTCACCTTCGCCATGACCTTTCCGCCGGGCACGCACGCCATGTGGACCCGCTATTTTCTCGGCGCCGGCGGGATCAATCCCGACAAGGACATCACCCTCATCGTCGTGCCGCCGGCACAGATGGTTGCCAACATGAAGATCGGCAAAATGGACGGCTTCTGCGTCGGCGAACCCTGGGGAGCGCGTTCGATCCAGGATAACATCGGGTACACCGCCGTGACCACGCAGGATCTGTGGCGCGATCACCCGGAGAAGGTCTGCGCCTTCACCGAGGAGTTCGCCGAAAAGAATCCCCGGACGGTCAAGGCCATCCTCAAGGCGCTGCACGAAGCCAGTGTCTGGCTGGACCAGCTGGAGAACCGCCCCGAACAATGCGACATCGTCTCCAAGGCCACGTACATCAACTGCGAGGCGAAGACGATCCTCGGGCGGCTGCAGGGGAAGCTGGACTACGGCGACGGACGCACGAAGCAGGACGACCACCCGATGTCGTTCAGCGTGCGGAACTGCAATTACCCGCAGCCGAAGTACGCGAAGTGGTTCCTCTCCCAATTCCGCCGCTGGGGGATGGTCACGGGCGCGCCGGATTACGAAGGGATCGCCCAAAGGGTGATGCGGACCGACCTGTACGAGGAGGCGATGAAGGAGATCGGGTACGCCCATGGCGGGCGGAACGACGAGCCCGAGACCCTCTTCGATGGCATCACGTTCGATCCCGCGCAACCCGAGGCGTACGCGAAGGCGTTCGCGGTCCACAACCTGAAGGGCTGAGCGATGAACCGCTTCAAACTCGACTGGCTCATCCTTCCCCTCTTCGGCATCGCCGCCGTGGTCGCCGCGTGGGCCCTGTGCAGCGCGACCTGGGCCACGGAGCTGCCGTCCCCGCTGCGCACCTGGCAGGCCAGCCGCGAGTACATTCTCAAGCCGTTCGAGAAGCGCGGCGAGATGGACCAGGGCATCCTGCGTTTCACCTGGTACTCGCTCGTGCTGGTCGCGAAAGGCTACGCGCTGGCACTCCTCATCGGCACGCCGATCGGCTTCTGCCTGGGTTTGTCGAAGGCGTTCACCCGCACGTTCGATCCGATCATCCAGATCCTGCGCCCGGTCTCACCGCTGGCCTGGCTGCCGCTCGGGCTGGTGTTGTTCATGAGCGCGGGGAAGGATGCCGGCACCTACGGCGCGCTGTTCACCATCGCGGTGTGCGCCATGTGGCCGACGGTCCTCAACACGGCCGTCGGGGTGCGCGCGGTGCCGCAGGACTACCTGAATGTGGGACGGGTGCTGAAGCTTTCGCGCTGGAGCATGCTCACGCGGATCCTGATCCCGGCGACGCTGCCATACATGTTCACCGGCTTCCGGCTGAGCCTCGGGATCGCCTGGCTCGTGATTGTGGCGGCCGAGATGCTCACCGGCCGGCCGGGAGTCGGCGGCTTCCTCTGGCAGGAGTACAACAGCCTCGTCTACGAGCACATCATACTCTCGATCATCACCATCGGCGTGGTCGGCTTCATCCTCGACCGGTTGATGAGCGTCGTGGAAGCCAGGTTCAAGACCGCCTGACTGGCTACCAAGACCGAGGCCCCGAAGTCCGGCCACACCTTTCAAACTTGCCTCACGCAAAGGTCGCAAAGGTCACAAAGGGAAAATCCGGCTATTCACTATTCTCTGAACACCGTCCTTCAGATGTTCAGCACCGAAATTGATCAACAAACCAAGACCATGGCCGCTCATTCGGAGCTGAGTGAGAACCTGCCGAGCATGGACGGGCATCAATCGTTCGATCGCCTTGAGTTCAACGAGCAACTCCCCGGGCACGACAAGATCAGCGCGGAAGCCCTCCTCAAAACACAGACCTCGATAGCGAATTGGAATGGGCACCTGCCTCTGCACTTCGATCCCGTGCGTGCTGAGCTCGTAGGCCAGCAGCGTCTCGTAAACCGATTCCAGCAGCCCAGGTCCCACGGCGGTGTGGACTTTGAAGGCCGAGTCCAACACCACCTTGTCTAATTTTGTTTCTTTCATTCTCGCCATTGTCTTTGCCTCGTCTCCGTGAGCAACGTTTTTCCTCCTTGGCGACCTTCGCGACCTTTGCGTGAGGCCACTACTCCATGAACTTCCTCAAACTCGAAAATATCTCCAAGTCGTTTGGCTCTGCGCCCGTCCTCTCGCACATCAACCTCACGCTCGCGCGCGGGGAATTTGTCGCGATCGTGGGGTATTCGGGGTCGGGGAAGACGACGTTGCTGTCGTTGATCGCGGGGTTGCTGCGGCCGGACTCGGGCACGATTCTGCTCAATGGGGTCGAGATCACCGGGCCGGGGCCGGACCGGGGGATCGTCTTCCAGAACTACAGCCTGCTGCCCTGGCTCACCGTGTACGAGAACGTCGCCCTGGCGGTCGAACAGGTCTTCCCGAACGACCCGGCCGAGAAAAAGCGCCAGCACATCGAGAAGTACATCGCGATGGTCAATCTTACGCCGGCGAGGGACAAGCTGCCGCGTCAGCTGTCCGGCGGGATGCGCCAGCGCGTGTCGGTGGCCCGGGCGCTGGCCATGGATCCGCAGGTGCTCCTGCTTGACGAGCCGCTTTCGGCCCTGGACGCGCTGACCCGGGCCACGCTGCAGGACGAGATCGAGCGGATCTGGGAGGCCGACCGAAAGACCGTCGTGCTGATCACCAACGATGTCGACGAAGCGTTGCTGCTTGCCGATCGCATCATTCCACTTTCGCCCGGCCCGGGCGCGACCCTGGGTGAACCCGTGCCGGTCAGCCTGCCGCGTCCCCGCGACCGCCGGGCCTTGAACCACGATCCGGAATTCAAGCGCCTGCGCGCCCTGGTCACCACCCAGCTGCTGAACTACCAGACCCGCCGCGGGCAGACGACCACCCGCCGGCTCATTCTCCCGAACATCCTGCCGGAGGATCTCGACGCCCCGCGCACCCACCGCCGCCGGCCGCTGCGCCCCGATGAAATCCGTCAGCAGGAGGTGACGGTGGCGGAGTGAAACCGGCCGTGAAAGTGAAAGTGAGAGTGAAAGTGAAAGTGAAAGTGGAGAGGAAGATTCACGCTCACCGCTGACGTTCTCTACTCCCGTCCACCCGCGGCCCCTTCCACGCTCACCCTCACTTTCACTCTCACTTTCACTTTCACCCTCCCTTTCACTTTCACCCTCACTTTCACTTTCACCCTCACTTTCCATGTCCTCCTTTCTCGAAATCTCCCAGCTCGGAAAAATCTATCCCACGCCGAAAGGTCCGGCGGTCATCGTCGAGGCCTTCGACCTCAAGATCCGGAAGGGCGAGTTCATCGCGCTGATCGGCCATTCCGGCTGCGGAAAATCCACCGTGCTTTCGATGATCGCGGGCCTGACCGAGATCACCTCGGGCGGCATCATCCTTTCCGGGCGGGAAGTGGTGGGCGCGGGCCCGGACCGCGGCGTGGTGTTCCAGGCCCCCTGCCTGCTCCCCTGGCTCACCGCTTTCGAGAACGTCATGCTGGGAGTGGATCAGGTTTACTACACGGCGGACCGCGAGGAACGGCGGCAGATCGCCGAGTACTATCTGACCGTGGTGGGACTGGGTGAGGCCATGCACCGAAAGCCGGCCGAACTCTCCCAGGGGATGCGTCAACGCTGCGGGATCGCGCGCGCCTTCGCGTTGTCCCCCAAGATGCTGCTCCTCGACGAACCCTTCGGAATGCTTGATTCGCTCACGCGCTACGAGCTGCAGGAGGTGCTCCTGGAACTTTGGCAGAAGGATCAGAAGACGGCCCTTATGGTTACCCACGATGTCGATGAGGCGTTGTTTCTGGCCGACCGGGTCGTAATGATGACGAACGGTCCCGCCGCCACCATCGGCGAAATCCTCCAGGTGAAGTTTCCCCGTCCCCGTTCCCGCAAGGCTCTCCTCGAAGATCCGGAGTACTACCGGCTGCGAGCGGAGTTGATCGGCTTTCTGGAAGAACGTTCCCACCACAAACCCACCCCCACCCCGCCGACCCAAACCCCACCCACCCCACCCGTTTCGCGCCGTCCCCGGCTGCAGCGGCTGCTGGGGGCGCACGCCGCCGCCTAGTCGCCCGCTCCCTTCCTCCAACACCGTATGAAATCGCCATCCCGTCTCGTCGTCCTGGCCGTCGTGCTGTCCGGTCTGGGCAGCCTCGCCTCGGCCCAGTTCGCCCCGCCCGCCCCCTCGCGCCCCTTCCCGGGTTTTCTCAACGAGAAACTCCGGGCGGACAATGTCTACATGAGCGCGTGGGACCTCGGCGCAAATTACCGCCTGCGCTACGAGGGCAAGGACAACGCGGGCTTCACGGACGCCGGATCGAACTGGGACTTCTCGTCCAGCCCGGCGCACGACAACAACAACCATTACCTCCTGTCCCGCCTGATGCCACGCGTCGCGTACACCGGGAAACGGATGGCCTTCACGGTGGAGGGGCGCTCGAGCTATTCGATCGGCGACGAACGGTTCAATTCCACGGCGCCCGGCAAGGGCCTGACGGAGAATGACGGGCCGATGGACCTCCACCAGGCCTTCGTCTTCGTCGGCAACCACAAGGAGTTTCCGGTTTCGTTGAAGATCGGCCGCCAGGAACTCGTCTACGGCGACCACCGGCTGGTGGGGCATTTCCGCTGGAACAACAACGCGCGCACCTTCGATGCGGTGAAGGCGCGGTGGCAGAACGCCCTCTTCGGGGTGGACCTCTTCAGCGGCGGCGTCGTCTACAACGACCATCGGAACCTGAACCGATCCAACTCGCAAGACCGCTTCTCCGGCGCGTACTTCAATTTTCCGACCCTCTTGAGGAACGAGGTCGCCGAAGCGTACCTCCTGGCCCGCAATGTCGCGCGCGGCATCGCCACGGACAATTGGGCCGGCGTGCCGGCGCCCTTCCGGTTTCCGGGCGCGCAGGATGTCTACACCGCCGGTTTTCGCATCCGCTCCAAGCCCAATGCGTATGGCCCCTACGACTACGGCGTCGAGCTGATGCACCAGTTCGGCAATCGCACGGCGGTCTTTGCCGGCTCGACCCCGGCCGCCGCCCTCGCCGCGCCGCGTCTGGACCACAAGGCTTACGCGGCGGTGCTGCAGGCCGGCTACACCTGGACTGAGCACGCGCGCCAGCCCCGGCTCGCGTTCATCTACAGCTATGGTTCGGGCGACCGGAACGCCGCGGACGGCCGCAGCGGCACATTCCAGAACCTGTTTCCGACGAACCATCTGTTCTACGGGTACATGGACCTGAGCAGCCTGCAGAACCTGCACGACTTCCGCATCGCGTACACGTTCAAGCCCACCGCCACGTCGAGCGTCGCACTGGAGGCGCACTCACAGCACCTCAGCCGCACCAGCGATTTCTGGTACAACGTCGCGGGCGTGCCGCGCAACTTCACCGGCGCCGCCGTGGGCAGCGGCGGGGGATACCGGATCAATCCGTCGTACAGCAGCCATCTGGGGGAGGAGATCGACCTCGTGGCGGGCTGGGCTTTCCGTCCGTACGCGCAGCTCGAAGCCGGCGCGAGCTACTATTTCCGCGGCTCGTACATCAAGCAGTCGCTGGCCGCGATCGGCTCGAAGAACGCGAGCTATGTGTACCTGCAGCTGACGCTGAATTTGTAGGGGACGGCGTTGCCGTCGGTTTTGGGTTTTGAGTTTTGGGTTTTGGGTTTTGAACAGGCCGTCGTGCTGTTGCTCGTGCTCGTGCTCGTGATCGTCGGGTCGAGCACGAGCACGATTAAGAGCACGAGCACGAACCGGGTTGGCTCCCCCGCATGACCAGGATTCATGCCTGGCGGGAAAAGGATTCAATGATCGGGTTTCGGCGCTGGCCTGACCGCTGCTCATGCGGGCAGTCACGCGCATGAAGCTTTCTCATCTCAAAGGCTCGGGCCACTGGCCGACCCTTCTCACCTCGTTTCTCTATTTCGACGCGAGTTTCATGGTGTGGACCATCCTGGGCGCCATGGCCGCGTTCGTGGTTCCGGCATTGGGCCTCAACGCCCAAGAGAAGTTTTTGATGGTTTCCACGCCGATCCTGGCCGGCGCTTTTCTCCGGATCGCCCTCAGCCTGCTGGTGGATCGGATCGGGACGAAGCGGACGGGCATCCTGGCGCAACTCGTGGTCATGGTTGGTCTCGCGGTGGCCTGGCGGTTCGGGCTCCACTCCCTGCCGCAAGCCCTCCTTCTGGGTGTCGTCCTCGGCGTGGCGGGGGCGAGCTTCGCGGTCGCGCTGCCGCAGGCAGGCCGCTGGTACCCGCCGCAGCTGCAGGGCGTGGTCCTGGGCCTGGCCGGGGCGGGCAACGTGGGCGTGGTCATCGATCATCTGGCCGCGCCGCGGATCGCGGCGGCATACGGGTGGCAATCGGTCTTCGGCTTCGCGCTTCTCCCACTCGCTCTCGTCTTCGTGCTCTACGTGCTCTTTTCCAAGGAGCCTCCGGGGCTGGTGAAGCGGAAACGCCTGTCCGATTACCTGAAGCTGCTCGGAGAGCGGGATGCGCACTGGTTCTGCCTTTTCTATACCATCAGCTTCGGTGGCTTTGTCGGGCTGGCGACGGCGTTCGGCATGTTCTTCCGCGATGAGTTCGCCCTCACCCCGGTGGCGGCGGGGGAGATGGCGGCTTTCTGCACCCTGGTGGGCGCCGTGGGTCGGCCCGTCGGCGGCGCAATCGCCGACCGGTTCGGCGGCATCAAGGCGCTGGGGCTGTTTTATTCGGTCGCCGGCGGCGCGCTCATCGTGGCGGCCTTGACCCGGAACCTGTGGCTTTGCGGGGCCGCCTTCTTCGTCGCGTCCGGCGCGTTCGGGATGTGCAATGGCTCCGTCTTCCAGCTGCTGCCGCAACGATTCGCAAAAGACATCAGCGTCATGACCGGGCTGGTCGGCTGCGGTGGCGGCATCGGCGGCTTTATCATCGGGATGCTGTTCGGCGCGTCCAAGCAGCAGACGGGCACGTACATCACCGGCATCCTGCTTTTCGCGGGGCTTTGCGGCGTCGCGCTGATTGGCCTGCGGCTGGTCAAGACCCGCTGGCGCACAACGTGGGGCGCGATGGCAGCCGCGAGAATCTAGGGACGATTTACGAAGTACGAGGCACGAGCGACGGAGCACGAACCAGCCAGGGCTGACACCACCTTCGCAGCTCGTCTATTTCGACTTCGTAAATCGCACCTCGTAAATCGTAAATCGTAAATCGTAATTTGTCCTTCGCCGCTCGTCCCTCCCCATGCAGCTCCATGTTTCTGGTTGTGCCCTGGCCGGGCAGGAAGGTCGCGATTGCGACGATGCCTGGGCGACACGCGAACGCGAGGGGGTGATCGTGGCCGCGCTGGCGGATGGTATCAGCGGCTGCCGGCGTGGCGGCGTCGCCGCACAGCGGGCGGTCGACATGATGGTGGAATACTGCCTCGCGCGACCGCGGGCCTGGAGCCCCCGGCGCGCCCTCGGCGAGTTCACCGTCCAGATCAACCGCCAGCTGTTCAGGGAGTCGACCGCCACGGACGGCGCTCCCGAACTCGGCTGCACGCTGAGCGCCATCATCCTCGAAGGCGGCCGCCTTTACGGCTGCAACGTCGGTGACTCGCCGGTTTTTCAATGGCGGCGGGGACGTTTGCAGCGGCTGTCCGAGGCGCACTGTCTGGAGGCCCCCGGCCTGCACCATGTGCTGACGCGCGCGGTAGGCCTCGCAGCCGAGGTGGAGCCCCACCTGTTCGAGACCGACGTGCAGGAGGACGATCTGCTCCTGCTTTGCTCCGACGGGGTCAGCAACGCGCTGACGGAACCCAGGCTCGCGGAACTGCTCTGCCGGCAACCCACGGCACGGACGCTCGTGCAGGCGGCGCGGCTCGCCGTCGAGGAGCAACCCGCGCTGCGCGACGACGTCAGCGCCATCGTGCTTCATCTGGAGGATCTGGCCGACGTCACCGAAGCCGGACGCCAGCGACTCGAGATTCTGGCCAGCTTGCGCAGTGGCGAACGGGTGGACGGGTATGCGCTGCTCAAGCCGCTGGCACCCAACGAAAGGGTCTGGCTCGCCGAGGCGGCCGACGGCGGCCAGGTGGTGCTGAAATTCCCCCCGCGGGACGCGGTCGAGACCGAAGCCCTCCGCACCGCTTTCGTGCGCGAGGCGTGGAACGCCAGCCGGCTGGAAAGTCCCGACCTCGTGCGCGCGTGGATCCCCGAGGGGCCAACGCTCCACTGCTATGCGATGGAGTACATTGACGCCCCCACGCTCGCGACGGTCCTTCAGCAGGGGAGGCTCACCGTCGAGGAAACGCACGAACTCGCCCGGTTTCTCGTCCGGGTCGCTGAATTCCTCCTCAGCCGGGACCTGGCCCACGGGGACATCAAGCCGGAGAACATTGTGGTCTGTCGCCTGCCGGCCGGGATGCGGTTCAGACTCCTCGACCTCGGCAGCGCCGTGGAGTTGTTCGCGAACGTTTCGCGCGCCGGCACGGCCAGTTATCTCGCGCCGGAACGATTTCATGGCGCCCCGATCGCAGAGCGCAGCGAACTGTATTCCATCGGTGCGACGTTGTACCAGGCCGTCACCGGGGCCCTGCCCTACGGAGAGATCGAGCGCTTTCAGACGCCGCGCTTCGAATCGCAGCCGCGGCCACCGTCCCGGCTGAATCCGGCGGTTCCACCCTGGCTGGAGAGCATTATCCTCCGCGCCGTGGACCCGGATCCCAACCGGCGTTACCAGCATTTCTCGGAGCTAGGCTACCAGCTCGACCACCCCGAAAGCGTGCCGGCCCACCACCGCAAGGGGGCACCGCTACTGGAGCGCAACCCGCTTCGGTTCTGGAAGTTCGTGTCGCTCGCCTTGACCGCCCTGTGCTTGTTTCTGGCGTGGCGGCTGTTCAACCGCTGAGTTGAGACTTGGCCTCCCAAGGGGCCACGGCTGCGCCGTGGCGTGGTGGCCACGATGAACCCGCAGCCGTGCTCTGCGATTTGTCCTTCTGAGGCTTGGCGACCTGTCACCCCTTGGCATGACAGATCGCGCCAGCGTGCGGGCGCGCGTCGCAGCAATCGTATTCATAATCGGGAAGAAAAGTATTCACGCCATTGATGCGACGGCCGGGCTGGCATGGCACCACCCGTGCTAAAACCCGGGTGTGTCCAACCTGCCACCAGATCCATCCAACCGGGGAGCGGAGTCTCCGGGCTACCCGTCGACGCAGCCGTTCACGGCGGCGCAAAAGGAGTATCTGGCGGGCTTCATGGCCGGAGTCAGCGCCTCCGGGTACACGCCTTTCGTCGGCACCACGGCGGCGGGACAATTGACCGCCAAGCCCGGCGAGTCGGCGACCGCGAACCTGGCGGAAGCGGAGCCGACGGTCCATGGCACGCCGCTGTCCGACCTCTGCAAGGAGGAGAAATGGAAATACGACGAGAACCCGCTCGACGCCTGGGACCGGCTGTTGAAACACGCGGAATCCGACCAGTTTCCCGACGCCGAGAACACCTATCGGTTCAAGTTCCACGGTCTGTTCTACGTCGCACCCGCCCAGGATAGTTTCATGATCCGGCTGCGGGTGCCGGGTTGCGAACTGACGGCGCCGCAACTCCATGGCCTCGCGGACCTGGCAGACGAACTCGGCGGCGGCTGCGCGCACATCACCACCCGGGGCAACCTCCAGATCCGCGAATTCAAGCCGCGCGATCTGATCAAGGTGCTCACCCGGGTTCAGGACCTTGGCCTGACGTCCCGGGGAGCCGGGTGCGACAACATCCGCAACATCACCGCGTCACCGGATAGTGGATTCGGCGTGGACGAGGTGCTCGACGTGCGGCCCTACGCCAAGGCGCTGCATCACTATATCCTGAACCACCGCGACCTCTACGGGCTCCCGCGGAAGTTCAATGTGGCATTCGACAACGGCGGCAGCCTGTCCGTCGCGGCCGACACGAACGACATCGGCTTCTTCGCCGTGCGCGTCACCGAGAAAAGCCTCGGGGGAGTCGAGGCCGCCGCGCGCGCCGGCGTCACGCCCGGCGTCTATTTTCGGGTGCAGCTTGGGGGCATCACGGGACACAAGGATTTCGCGCGGGACACCGGTCTGCTGGTGCAGCCCGGAGAAGCCGTGGCGCTGGCGGTCGCCATGATCCGCGTGTTCAACGAGCATGGTTGCCGGACCGACCGCAAGAAAGCGCGGCTGAAGTACCTGCTCGAACGGTGGGGTCACGACAAATTCATCGAGGAGTCGGGCCGAAAACTCGCGTTTCCGCTCGGACGTCTCCCTCTGGCGGGATGCGAGCCCCGGCGCCCGGTGGAAAAGCACGCCTGGCTGGGCGCGCGCCGGCAAACCCAGCGCGGGCTCAATTCGCTCGGGGTGGGCGTCCCGGTGGGCCGTCTGTCCGGGAGACAGATGCATGCGCTCGCCGATCTCGCGACCCACTACGGAAAGGGCGAACTGCGGCTGACGGTATGGCAGAACCTGCTGATCCCGCATGTGCCGGACGCCTTCCTCGCCACGCTGAGCCGCAGTGTGCGGCGACTCGGACTGTACACGGAAGCGTCGTCGGCCGCCGGCGGCATCATCGCCTGCACCGGCAGCCGCGGCTGCAAGTACGCCGCCGCTGATACCAAGGCCCACGCACTGGGCCTGATGAAGCACCTCGAAGGCCGCGTCGCGGTGGGCGCGCCGGTGAACATCCACTTCACGGGATGCCCGCATTCCTGTGCCCAGCACTATTGCGGCGACCTCGGCTTCGTGGGCGCAAAACTCGCCGACGGAGCGGAGGGTTATCACCTGGTGCTCGGCGGCGGGATGGACCACGAGCAGGGGATCGGCCGCGAGATTTTCCGCGGGCTGCGCGCCAGCGAAGTGAACCCCCTGGTCGAGAAAATCCTTCATACCTACGAGGCTCGCAAAACCAGCGGTGAGACCTTCGTGCAATGGACGCGGCGCCACACCGTGAAGGAGCTGCAGGAAATACTGTCCGCTACGCGGAAGTGAAAGGGAAAGTGAGAGTGAAAGTGGGGGAATACCGTCACCCCGAGCGCTCTCCCCCCCTTACACCTTCACCTTCACTCTCACTCTCACTCTCACTTTCACTTTCACTTTCACTTCCATGCTCCCTTTCATTCCTGACTCCGCTCCGTTTAGCCCGGAACAACGCGCGTGGCTGAATGGCTTTTTCGCCGGGCTGTTCTCGCGCGGCCCGGTCCACACCGGCGCGGCGTCGGAAGTTGCCGCGCCGAAGCCGCTGGTGCCGGTGACCCTCCTCTTCGGTTCCCAAACGGGCGGCGCAGAGGCCCTCGCCAAACGGGCGGCGAAAGAGGCGGGCAAGCGCGGGTTCGCGCCGACCATCCTCGACATGGCGCAGACGGATCTCGCGCGACTGGCCACCGAGCGGAACGTCCTGGTGATCACCAGCACGTATGGCGAGGGCGAGCCGCCGGACAACGCGAAGGCGTTGCACGCCGCGCTCTGCGCTCAGGCCGATCTCACCACCGCCGCCGCCCCACTGGCGCAGGTTCGCTACACCGTCTGCGCGCTCGGCGATTCCAACTACGTGCAATTCTGTCAGTGCGGTAAGGACTTCGATGCGTTCCTGGAGAAGCGAGGCGCGACCCGGGTCCTTCCTCGTGTGGACTGTGACGTGGACTACGAGGAGAAGTTCGCGGAGTGGCTGACTGCGGCGCTGACGGCGTTGAGCGACGTGGGGGGCGCATACAGCCAGCCGAGCATTCCGCCTAAAGGCGGGACAACCTACTCTGAGCCTGGGCATGTTGTCCCGCCTTCAGGCGGAATGTCTTCGCCTGAGGTCGCCCCCGCCTACAGCCGAGCCCGCCCCTACCCCGCCACCCTGCTCGCCTCCCGGAATCTCAGTGGCGCCGGTTCGGCCAAACAGGTGAATCATGTGGAGTTCGCGCTCGCCGATTCCGGGCTCGTTTACCAGGCCGGCGATGCGCTCGGCGTCGTGCCGCACAACTGCCCCGACCTCGTGACCGAGCTGCTCAAAGCCCTCGAGTGTGATGGCGAGGAGGCGGTGCCGGCGCCGGATGGCCGGACGGTCTCGCTGCGGCACGCGCTGACCGAGTGGTATGATCTCGGGAAGCCGACGCCGGAACTCACGACGCTGTTTCATCCCGGCGGGGGCGGAGGCACGACGGTCGCGCTCCAGCATGTGATCGACGTCGTGCTCTCCCGCACGGATCGCAAGGTGGCGCCGGCCGATTTCGTTCGCAGCCTGAAGCGGCTGCAGCCGCGGTTGTATTCCATTTCCTCGTCGCCCCGCGCCCACGCCGGGCAGGTGCACCTGACGGTCGGCGCGGTGCGTTATGAATTCGCCGCGCGGGTCCGCAAAGGCGTGTGCTCGACCTTCCTGTCGGAGCGCGCCGTCCCCGGGGAGGCGAAGGTCGGAATCTTCGTCCATTCCAACCCGGCCTTCCGACCGCCGGCCAGCGGCGACACGCCGATGATCATGGTCGGACCCGGAACCGGCATCGCCCCCTTCCGCGGTTTCCTGCACGAGCGCAAAGCCACGGGCGCGAAGGGCGGCAACTGGCTGTTCTTCGGCGACCAACGGTCGGCCACCGACTTCATCTATCGCGACGAGCTTGCCGCGCTGCAGACGGAGGGCGTGCTGACAAAACTGGACCTCGCCTGGTCCCGCGACCAGGACGCCAAGATCTATGTGCAGACCCGGATGATCGAGCAGGCCTCGGAACTGTTCCGCTGGCTGGAGGCGGGCGCCCATTTCTACGTGTGCGGCGACGCCACCCGCATGGCGAAGGACGTGGATGCCGCCCTGCACACCGTCATCGAGCGCGCTGGCGGGAAGAGCGCGTCACAAGCCGCCGAATACGTGCAGGCGCTGCGGGCCGCCAAACGCTACTGCCGCGATGTGTATTGAATGGCCGTAAGCGGCAGGCTGTAAGCGGTAGGCGGTAAGCTACAATCCTCCGAATTCGGAATGCCTACAGCCTACCGCCTACAGCCTAAAGCCTACAGCCTACCGCCTATCGCCTATCGCCTAAAGCTCCCCTGATGCCTGCCTCCCCGGACAACTTCCCTCTGCTGGCCGAACTGCTGGCCGAACAGCAGCAGCTCGACACGCCCGTCGCCCGCTTTTCGCGCGCGCACGAGCAGGCCGGTGCGCACGCGGCGCCGGAAGTCGTCGCACGGCTGGCGGCGCCGGCGCCCATCCCTTTATCCGCGCCGAAGCCCGGCGAGCAGTACGCTTTCCAGGTGGAGCTCGATGCCTGCACCGGCTGCAAGTCGTGCGTCTCGGCCTGTCACTCCCTCAACGGCCTCGACGAAACGGAAACGTGGCGCGACGTGGGGCTGCTGCTCGGGGGCAACCGGGCGCGCCCTTTCAGCCAGACGGTCACCACCGCGTGTCACCATTGCGAAGACCCGGCGTGCCTCAACGGCTGCCCGGTGCTGGCCTACGAGAAGGATCCGGTCACGGGCATTGTGCGTCACCTGGACGACCAATGCATCGGTTGCAGTTACTGCGTGCTGAAGTGCCCCTACGATGTCCCGAAGTTCTCAAAGCGGCTGGGCATCGTGCGCAAATGCGACTTGTGCCACGGCCGGCTCTCGCATGGCGAGGCGCCGGCCTGCGTGCAGGCGTGTCCGACGCAGGCGATCCGCGTCATCACCGTGGCCGTGACCGGCGGAGAAGCCCCTCTCTCCCCGACTCCCTTTCTGCCCACCGCGCCGGACCCGTCCTACACCCGTCCCACCACCCGGTACGTTTCGCGTCGAGGGTTGCCCGGCGACCTGCGGGCGGCGGATGCGGCAACCCTGCGGGTGCAGCCCGCTCACTGGCCACTCGTGTTCCTGCTCGTGCTCATGCCTTTCGCCGTGGGCATCAGCTGCCTCCTTGCGGCCGGCGAAGTCGCCGCCCTGCTGGGCCATCCGACGCCAGCCGGCGCCCGCCTCCTGCGGTGGATCGGGTGGGCAGCCGGTGCGCTTGGACTCGCCTGCAGTGTGCTGCATCTGGGACAGCCCTTGCGGGCCTGGCGGGTCTTCCTCGGGTTGCGTCGCAGCTGGCTCAGTCGCGAGGCCGTCCTTTTCGGCGGGTGGTTTCCCCTGGCGACGGGCCACCTCGCGGTGGCGAACGGCTGGGTTTCCCCGCCCGCTCCGTATCCCACGGTGCTGGCGCTCGCCGCGGCGGGAATCGGGGTCGTGGCCGTGTTTTGTTCGGTCATGATCTATGTCGATACGCGGCGGCACTTCTGGCGCTTTGCCCAGACCGCGCCCCGCTTCTTCGGGACGGCGGCCGTTCTGCCGCTCGCCGTCTCGCTGCCCCTGCTCGAGGGTGGCGGGGCCGGGTCGGCGGCGGTGCTCCTGTTCCTCGTGACGGCCCTCAAGCTCGCGGTGGAGGCGACGGTGCTGGCCGCGCCGGACGACGAGCGTATCCCGGGCGCCGCGGCGGGCACGGCGCGCCGGCTGGCCGGTCCCCTGCGGCCCCTCAATGAACTGCGGCTCACGCTGGCCGCGGCCGGGGCCGCGCTGATCCCGCTCGTGGTTTTCATCGGCCTGGCGCCACGGGCTCTCCTGATCGCCGGCGCCCTCCTCCTGCTGGCCGGCGAAATCCTCGAGCGGCTCCTCTTCTTCCGGGCTGTTGACGCCCCCAAGATGCCCGGCGTGCCGGCCTGACTTCATGAACCCGCTGCCCCTCACCCTGCGAGCCCGCACCGGGCCCATGACCTCCGACCTCGTCCTGGAGCCCGGCCGCTTCGGGCTGGGGCGCGTGCCCGCCCGCCGGGTGCCGGCCAGCACCACGACGTCGGTCTGCGGCTTCTGCAGCACCGGCTGCAGCCTGCGGGTTCATTTGAACGCCGACGGCGAAGCCATCAACCTGTCGGCCGACTCGGCGTATCCCGTCAACCTCGGCATGGCGTGCCCCAAGGGGTGGGAAGCACTGGCGCCGCTCCGCGCTCCCGACCGCGCAACCACGCCGCTGCGACGCCATCCTGAAACCGGCCGTCTGGAGCCCGTGGACTGGCCCACGGCCCTGACGACTTTTGTGACGGAAATGAAACGGATCCAGGAGACGCACGGTCGCGAGGCGATCGCGTTCCTCAGCACGGGCCAGATCGTCACGGAGGAGATGGCGCTGCTCGGGGCGCTGTTCAAATTCGGCATGGGCGGGCTGCACTGCGACAGCAACACCCGGCAATGCATGGCGACCGCCCATGTGGCCTACAAGCAGTCGTTCGGCTTCGATGCTCCGCCGTTCACCTATGCGGATTTCGAGGAAAGCGACGCGCTGATCTTCATCGGCGCAAACCCCTGCATTGCGCATCCCATCCTCTGGCAGCGGGTGATGATGAACCGCCGCCAGCCCGAGATTGTCGTCATCGACCCCCGGGCCACGGAGACCGCCCAGCTGGCGACCCTGCATCTGGCCCTGCGCCCGAAAAGCGACCTCACGCTGCTCTACGGCCTGGCCGCCCGGTTGATCGAGCGCGGCGCGGTCAAACGCGATTTCGTGACCGCGCACACCGAGGGCTTCGACGCGTTCGCGACGTTCGTCCGGGACTTCACGCCCGAGCGCGTGTCGCGGGAAACCGGCCTGCCCGCCGCGGCGCTCGACCGGCTCGTCGAAATCATCGCGACCCGCGAACGGGTCTCGTTCTGGTGGACGATGGGCGTAAACCAGAGCCACGACGCCACGCGGACCGCGCAGGCCATCATCAACCTCGCCCTCATGACGGGCAACATCGGCCGCCCCGGCACGGGCGCGAATTCCATCACAGGCCAGTGCAATGCGATGGGGTCACGGCTGTTTGGGAACGCCACGTCGCTCCTGGGTGGATACGACACCACCCGGGCGGAGCACCGCCGGCACGTGGCGGGCGTCCTCGGCCTCGACCCGACGGTCATTCCCGACCGGCCCGGCTACACGTATGACCAGATCCTGGAGGCGATCGACCGCGGTGAGATCCGAGGTCTCTGGGTGATCGCGACCAATCCGGCCCATTCCTGGATCCACCAGAACCGCGCGCGGGCGATTCTCGAAAAGCTGGATTTTCTGGTGGTGCAGGACATGTACACCACCAGCGAGACCGCGGAACTCGCCGACCTGATCCTGCCCGCCGCGGGGTGGGGAGAGAAGGAGGGCGTGATGATCAACAGCGAGCGCCGGCTCTCCGTCGCGCGCAAGGTGGCGCGACCGCCAGGTCTGGCGCTCAGCGACTTTGCGATCTTTCGGCTGATTGCAGAAGCCTGGGGCTGCGGCGACCGCTTCGCTCGATGGGAGTCACCTCGTGCTGCCTTCGAAATTTTGAAAACGCTTTCCCGGGGGCAGCCGTACGATTTCACCGGCATCCGGGACTACGACCACTTGGTCGAAGCCGGCGGGATCCAATGGCCCTTTCCGGAGGTGGCTGAGCCGGTGGCTGCAGAGCTTCAGCCTGCAGGGTTGGAGAGCGCGGCGCCCGCCGATGCTCAAACCGCCAGGCTGAAGCTCTGGCGCCACCCCGGAGCCGAAACCCACCGCCGGCTCTTCACCGACGGCCGGTTCTTCACCGCGGACGGCAAGGCTCGTTTCCATTTCGATCCGCCGACGCCCGTGCCGGAGCCGGCCGACGCGGCGTATCCCTTTCTTCTGATCACCGGACGCGGCACCTCGGCGCAGTGGCACACCGGCACGCGCACGAACAAGAGCGAGGTGCTGCGCAAGCTCGCACCGACCGTGCTGACGCTGGACCTCAATCCCGCCGACGCTCGCAGATTAGGCATCCAGCACGGCGACCGGGTGGTCGTCCGTTCCCGCCGCGGGAGCGCCGAAGCGATCGCCGTCCTCACGGCCACCGTGGCCGTTGGCCAGATCTTCCTCCCGATGCACTTCAAGACCGTGAACCAGCTGACCTTCCCGGCCTTCGATCCCCATTCCCGCCAGCCATCGTACAAAACCTGCGCGGTAAAAGTGGAGAAAGCGTGACCGTTGCGGTGGGGAGGGAATGAGGGAATGAGGGAATGAGGGAATGAGGGGTACGCGTGCGCGCCCCTCCCTCCCTCATTCCCTTACTCCCTCACTCCCTTACTCCCCCACTCCCTCATCCTCCCTTTCCACCCCTGGCTCTCAACTCTCGCCCTCAGCTAAATATAATACATCTCACCCGGCGCCTTGGCGGTGAACTGGTCGAGGGTGTAGCTCTTCGTCTTTGCGACGAGCGCGTCGCTGATGTCGTCCCAAACCTGCTTCAACCGCCCGCCGGACTGGCCGTTGAAGTTGCCGCTCAGGTGCAGGCAGCTGCCTTCGACCGCGACGAGGATGTCGTGCAGGGAAATTTCCTGCGGGGACCGCGCGAGGGTGTAGCCGCCATGATTCCCGCGACGGCTGGTGATCAGGCCGTTGTCCCGCAGCTTGACCAGGATCTGCGCGAGAAAGTTGGCCGGAATCGCCTCCGCGCGCGCGAGCCGCTCGATCTGCCCCAATTCCCCGGTGCCATGCAGCCGGGCCAACTCCGCCATGACCCGGCAGGCGTAGTCGACTTTGAGGGAGATCTTCATGGAAAGAGTCGAGAGCCCGGAGCCGAGAGTCCAGAGCCCGGAGTTCGAGCCGTCCGGCTCTAGACTCTGGACTCGAGGCTATCGGCTTTTTTCAGATCACATAATCCCCGTTTTCCGTCTTCAACAGCTCGCGCGGCGAGAGCAGCATGCCGGCGCCGACGGTGGCATTCGTGCCCTGCTCGATGAGGATGAACGAGCCGGTGAGGCGGTTGGCGGTGTAGCTGTCGAACACGAGCGGCTTCGAGGACCGCAACTTCACTTCGCCGATGTCATTGACGGAAAGCTCCGCGGGCGAGGGTTCCGCGTCGAGCGTCCCCATGTTCAGCTTCTTCACAATGTCCGTGACGACCACCTGGACCGTGCTCGTGGTGTGCTTGAGCAGGTACTTGCGACCGGGCTGCAGCGCACGCGGATGCATCCAGCAGATTTCCGCCTGCAACTCGCTGGTGAAGCCAGGCAGCGGTTCGTCGAGGCCGATGATCATGCTGCCGCGGCTCACGTCGATGTCGTGATCCAGCTCGAGCGTGACCGACTGAGGGCAGAACGCCTCCTGCAAGGGCCCGTCGTAGGTCCAGATCCGCTTCACCGTGCTCGTCACGCCAGCCGGAAGGGTCAGGACCTTCTGGCCCACCTTCACGGTGCCGCCCGCGATCTGGCCGCTGAATCCGCGGAAATCGTGGAGGTCGGGATTGGTGGGGCTGTTCGGCCGGTTCACCCACTGCACGGGGAAACGGAGGCTCTGCAGGTTCCAGTCGCTGCCGATGTGGACCGTCTCCAGGTGGCGCAGGAGCGTGGGCCCGGAATACCACGGCGTGTGGGGCGAGGCGTCGACCACGTTGTCCCCATTGAGCGCGCTCAGGGGAATGAACTTCACGTCCTTGATGTCCAATCGCGGCAGAAACTCCTCGAACTGCGCGCGAATCTCGAGGTACCGCTGCTCGCTCCAGCCCACGAGATCCATCTTGTTGATGGCGACGACGAGATGGGGGATTCGGAGGAGCGACGCGATGGCCGTATGGCGGCGGCTCTGTTCGATCACGCCGGCGCGCGCATCGACGAGCACGATCGACAGGTTGGCCGTGGAGGCGCCGGTGACCATGTTCCGCGTGTACTGCACGTGGCCCGGCGTGTCAGCGATGATGAACTTGCGGCGGGGCGTCGCAAAATAGCGGTACGCCACGTCGATCGTGATCCCCTGTTCCCGCTCTGCGCGCAGGCCGTCGGTGAGGTTCGCGAGATTGATCTGGCCACCCCCGGTGATGTCCGCTGAGCGCTCCAGCGCCTCGATCTGATCCTCCATCAGTGACTTGGAATCGTAGAGCAGACGCCCGATCAGCGTGGATTTGCCATCATCGACGCTGCCGCACGTATTGAAGCGGAGAATGTCGACGGGGACGGGAGAATGAGGAGCCGGGATGGTGGATGGAAGGGACGCGGCGGACGGAACGGGCGAAGCGATCATCGGTGGCGAGGAAATTTATGATTTAGGATTTAGGATTTATGATGGGTTCAGTCCCGAGAAAGCGGGGTCCGATTCGTTGATTTCACGCAGCGCCCTGGGGGCGTTTCAGAAATCGTAAATCATAAATCACACCTGCTTTAGAAATACCCCGCCTTCTTGCGGTCTTCCATGGCGGCTTCGGATGCCTTGTCGTCGGCGCGGGAGCCACGTTCGGTCACGCGGGCGGCGGCGATTTCAGCAATGATGTCGCTCACGGTCGTGGCGGGCGACTCGACGCACCCGGTGCTGATGATGTCACCGATGGTGCGGACCCGGACGACCATCTCGCGGACCTCTTCCGTGGGTTTCGGCGGCAGGAGATCGCTGACCGGCAGCCACTGGCCCGCCCGGCGGACGCAGCGGCGTTTGTGACTGAAGTAGATGCTGGGCACCTCGAGCTTCTCGCGCTGGATGTACTCCCACACGTCCATCTCGGTCCAGTTGCTCAGCGGGAAGACGCGCATGTTTTCCCCCGGGTTGAGGCGACCGTTGTAGAGGTTCCAGATTTCCGGCCGCTGGTTCTTGGGGTCCCACTGGCCAAAGCTGTCCCGGAAGCTGAAGAAGCGCTCTTTGGCGCGCGCCTTCTCCTCGTCGCGCCGGGCGCCGCCGATGCAACAGTCGAAGCGAAACTCCTCGATCGCCGCGAGCAGCGTCGGGATCTGCAGGCGGTTGCGACTGATCTCGCCGGGGGCGGGCTGGGCAATTCCCTTGGCGATGGCGTCCTCGACTTTCCGGATGATGAGCTTGCCGCCCAATTCGGCCGCCCGGCGGTCGCGAAATTCATTCAGCTCGGGGAAATGATGCCCGGTGTCGACGTTCAGAAAGGGCATCGGAATGTCGGACGGCCGGAACGCCTTCTCGGCGAGTCGCAGCAGGCAGATCGAGTCCTTGCCCCCGGAGAACAGCAAGGCAGGCCGTTCAAACTCCCCGGCGACCTCACGCATGATGTGAATCGCTTCAGTCTCCAGGTGCTGGAGGTGGTCGAGATGGTAATTCGTCACAGTGGTAGGGTCTGGAATCTGGGATCTAGGGTCTAGGGTCTGGGACCTGAGGTCTGGGATCTATGGATCTAGGGTCTGGGATCTGGGATCTGGGACTGGAACTATCCACGCCTCAGCATTTTCGAAGGACTCGTTCATTCCCCAGATCCTAGATCCAAGATCCCAGATCCTAGCGCGCGGGCGGCTCGGCGACCGCGCGCTTGCCCCAGGACGCATGTAAACCGCATTCGCGTTTTTCGTCGGCTTTGGCGGGGTCGAAGTAGTCCCATTCGTTCGGCAGGTTGTGCTCGGCGAGGTAAGCCTCCATCGCGGCGTCGTCGAAGTAGAAGAAGGGGCTCACCTTGAGGGCGCCGAAATTGTCGTCCTGCGCGACGATATCGAGGCCGGCCCGGTTCGGGTTCTGCACTTTGCGCAGCGCCGTGATCCACACGGTCGGCGCCAGTTCCTTCATCCCGCGCTGGAAGGGCTCGAGCTTCATCACCGCGCTGAACTTTTTCAGGCCCTCTTCATCTGCCGTCGTCGGAATCTCGCCGTGAATCGCGTCGCGATGCGCGGCCGTCACCCGCGGCAGATAAGGCTTCAGATTGAGGCTGAGACGGGCGCGCAGCGCCTCCGCATGCTTGTAGGTGGTGGGGCGATTGTAGCCGTGGTCCACCCACAGCACCGGGATGTCAGGCTGCACCTGCGTGACCACGTGCAGGATCGCCGCCTCGTAAGGGCGGAAATTGGTGGAGACGATGGCCCGCCCGCCGGACTGGCTCAGCGCCCAACGAACAATCTCGAGGGGACTTTTCGGGCGGAGTTCAGTATTCCAGCGTGCGATTTCAGAAGCGGTCATCACAAAGGGAAACGTCGACGAAGCGCGTCAAACCCGCGGCAGGCACGGACGTGCAAGCAGTTGCGCTGGGCTCGGAGAAAACTTCGACATGACACCGAAGATTCTTGCGCAAACCCGCATTTCCGTAAAGTCTAAAACACGTCATATCGAGTAAAGATGTCATGTTAGCGAGAACCCACAGTCCATCAGCAGGTAACGATCGCAGCGTCCTGCGTCAACTCAGGGCGCTCGCCTTCCAGGGCAGGGCGTGGACGGGGTTCTCCTGCCGCATGGCGCAGGCTTTGCTCACACCATCGGTGTGACCCATGCCATGACCTTGCCCACTCCGCTCGTTTATCTCGTCGGCGCCGGCCCCGGCGATCCTGAATTACTCACGCTCAAGGCCCACCGGCTGATCCAGTCCGCCGATGCGGTCGTCTACGACTACCTGGTGGGGCCCGAGATTATGGCCCTTGTCCGTCCGGAGGCGCAGCGGGTCTTCGTGGGCAAGAAAGGCGGCGGGTTTTGCACTCCCCAGCGGACGATCGAAAGCACCTTGCTCGAGTTGGCGCGCCCGGGACGGACGGTTGTCCGGCTCAAGGGCGGCGATCCTTTTGTCTTTGGACGCGGCGGCGAAGAGGCCGAAGCCCTGGCCGAGGCCGGCATCACGTTTGAAATCGTGCCGGGCGTTACGTCCGCGCTGGGCGCGGCGGCCTACGCGGGGGTCCCCCTCACCCATCGCGCCCACAGTTCGGCCGTGGTATTTCTGACCGGGCACGAGGATCCCGCGAAACCCGACGGTGCGATCCGCTGGGAGGAGTACGGCAGCCTCGGTGCCACCCTCTGCGTCTACATGGGGATGAAGAATCTCGAAACGATTACCCGCCGGCTCCAGGCGGGCGGCATGGCGCCTTCGACACCCGCGCTCGTGGTGCAATCGGCGACCACCGGCGAGCATCGGCAGCTGCGGTCGACGGTTGAGCATATCGCCCTGGAATCCGAGCACCAGGGTTACGGCGCCCCGGCCATGGTGGTGATCGGCGAGGTGGCAAAACTCGCCGACAAGCTGGCCTGGTTCGCCCCCGCCGCGAACCGGGGAACCGCGCTTTCGCCCGCCTGATCGCATGAAGATCGCGCTCATCGACAACGGCTCGCTCGAGCCTGAAGCCCACCGCGGTCTGCGTCGGATCGCGGCGGAGGTCTCGCGCCTCACGGGCAGGTCGGTCGAGGCCATCTCGTGGAAACACAGCGATCGCATCTCAGCCGACCAGCTGGATGGCGCCCCGGCCTGGACGCTGGCGCCCTGGCTGCGGGCCGCGGTGGCATCGGGCGAACGCGAGTTCATTTTCATTCCGTTTTTCGTCAGCGCCCAGGGCGCGATCGGGTCCTACCTGCTCGCCGACGTCGAGAGATTGCAGGCCAGGCTTGGCGGGTTTGGTTTCGCTTTCACCGGCGGCCTTGCCGGCCACGGCATGCTGAGCCCCGTCCTCACCGACACCCTTCGCGCGGCGATGGCGACTTTCGGTTTGAACCGGCCGGACGTGGTGGTTGTCGACCATGGTGGTCCTTCCGCTGTTTCCGCGGCCTTGCGCGACCGCATCACGACGGAGGTCCGGGCGGCGTTGGGGGACCAGGCGCGGTGCGTCGTCGCCGCTTCCATGGAAGGCGAAGCTCACCCACACAATCGGCCGCTCCTCCGGGACGTGCTCTCGGCTCCGGAAACCGTGGGGGACGACGTTTTGATCGCGCCGCTCTTCCTCCTCCCGGGCCGGCACGCGGGCCCCGCCGGAGATCTGGCGCAGATCGCAGCCGCCGCGACCGCCGGCCGGGCGGCGACGCAACCGCTTCGTTGCCATCTTGCGCCTCCGCTGGGGAGTCATCCCGACGTTGCGCGCACGCTTTCTCTCGCCCTCACTCACACTCTTTCCCTCGTCCACGCCGCCGCATGAGCCTCCCGACCGACCTGACTCCCGCCCCCGAAAAACCGCTGCACAAGAATGAGCAGCTCAAAGCCGCCAGCAACTGGCTGCGGGGCACGATCCTGCGTGATCTGGCCGACACCTCGACCGGCGGCATCCCCGAGGAGACCAACCAGCTGATGAAGTTCCACGGGGTCTACAGCCAGGACGACCGTGACCTCCGCAACCAGCGGCGGAAGGAAGGGAAGGAAAAGGCGTTCATCTTCATGGCCCGCGTCCGCGTTCCGGGCGGCGTCTGTGGTCCGGAGCAGTGGCTCGAACTGGACCGGCTCGCCGATTCCCACGCGAACGGCACGCTGAAGCTCACGACGCGGCAGGCTTTCCAATACCACGGCGTGGTGAAGGGGAACCTGCGGCCGCTGATTCAGCAGATCAACGTGGCCGCCCGGCTGAACACGATCGCGGCCTGCGGCGACATCAACCGCAACGTGATGTGCAATCCCAATCCCGAGCAGTCCGGCCTCCATGCGCAGGTGCAGGCGGTGGCCAAGGCGCTCTCCGATCACCTCCTGCCCCGCACCCGCGCGTACCACGAACTGTTTGTGAACGACGAGCTGGTTTCCGGCGGCGAGCCGGAGGACGATCCGATCTACGGCAAGACCTACCTGCCGCGTAAGTTCAAGATCGCGATCGCCGTCCCGCCGAGCAACGACGTCGACGTCTACGGCAACGACCTCGGGTTTGTCGCCATTACGGACGACCAGGGCAAACTGGCCGGCTTCAACGTGCTGGTCGGCGGCGGCATGGGCATGTCCCACAACCAGCTCGAGACCTTTCCGCGCGTGGCCGACATCATGGGTTTCTGCACGGTGGAACAGGCGGTGGAGGTGGCGGAAAAGGTCGTGCTCGTGCAGCGCGACTTCGGTGATCGCACCGACCGCAAGCACGCCCGCCTCAAGTACACCATCGAGGACCGCGGCCTGGGCTTTTTCCGCGACGAAGTGGAAAAGCGGCTGGGCTACCGGCTGGGCGCACCGCGCCGCTTCGAGTTCACGCATTCGGGCGACCGCTACGGTTGGGTGCAGCTCGAGAACGGCAATTTCCACTACACCCTCTTCATTCAAAGCGGCCGCGTGAAGGACACGCCTGACTACCGGATGAAGACCGGACTCCGGGAAATCGCCAAAGTCCACCGCGGCGATTTCCGGCTCACGCCCAATCAGAACCTGATCATCGGCAACATCAGCCCCGGCGAGCGCCCGCGCATCGAGCAATTGCTCCGTGAGTACAAACTCGATACGGCGGACCGCGCCAGCGGGTTGAAACTCAATGCCATGTCCTGCGTGGCGCTGCCCACGTGCGGCCTGGCGCTGGCCGAGAGCGAACGTTACCTGCCGGACCTGGTGACGATGTTCGAACAGGAGCTCGAGACGGTGGGGCTCCGCGACGACGAGATCACCCTGCGCATCACCGGCTGCCCGAACGGTTGCGGCCGGCCGTTCCTGGCGGAAATCGGTTTGGTCGGCAAAGCGCCGGGCAAGTACAACGTGTACCTCGGCGCCGCCTTCAACGGTTCGCGCATGAACGTTCTGTACAAGGCGTCCGTGCCGACGGCGGAACTGCTCCCGCTGCTCAGCCCGATCCTCCGCGACTACGCCCAGACGCGCGAACCCCGTGAACGCTTTGGCGATTTCGTCCTGCGGAAGGGCTTTGTGAAGCAGACTCACACCCCGCACGATTTCCACGAGCAGAAGAACGCCGGCGTCGTCGCCGCGCAGATCTAGCCGAAGGCGGCAAGCGGTAGGCTGTAGGCTTTAGGCTGTAGGCTGTAGGCGGTAGGCGATAGGCAGCAAACCATCGATCGAAGGGCCGCAAGAAGGCGCAGAAGTCGCAAGAAGTCGGAGGCTTGAACGCACCCCGTGGTAGCTCGCTGCCCCCCCTGCGTTGGAGCCTCAGCCTAGAGGCTACCGCTCGTCCCCCTTCTTGCGCCTTCTGCGCATTTTTGCGGCCATCCTCCCGCCTTGGAGCCTACCGCTTATCGCTCGGGCTCAAATCTAGCCGGAGGCAAGCTGTAGGCTGTAGGCTGTAGGCAGCAAACCATCGATCGAAGGGCCGCAAAAAGGCGCAGAAGTCGCAAGAAGTCGGAGGCTTGAACGCACCCCGTCGGTAGCTCGCTGCCCCCCCTGCGTTGGAGCCTATACTAGAGCCTACCGCTTACCGCTCGTCTCCCCTTCTTGCGCTTTCTGCGCATTTTTGCGGCCATCCTCCCGCCTTGGAGCCTCGCTCGGGCTCAAATCTAGCCGGAGGCAAGCGGTAGGCTGTAGGCGGTAGGCAGTAAACCATCGATCGAAGGGCCGCAAGAAGGCGCAGAAGTCGCAAGAAGTCGGAGGCTTGAACGCACCCCGTCGGTAGCTCGCTGCTCCCCCCTGCCTTGGAGCCTACAGCCTAGAGCTTACCGCTTACCGCTCGTCCCCTTTTTGCGCCTTCTGCGCATTTTTGCGGCCATCTGTTTGGAGCCTATAGCCTACAGACTACCGCTCCCAAAAAAGAGGGCGGGCCGCCTACCCCTAAGCGGCCCGCCCATTGCTTTCTTACTTACCCCAATTCTCCACCGCTAGGCGGAGGAGAAAGTGCAAAATGACGTGCGGTAAGTAACCACAGCGACGGCAGAGTTCCAGTGCTGGCGGGGAAATTTTAACGGGAAATTATTGAACGTTTGGCAGCGCGAAACAACAGCGCTCGCCCGCCACCCGGATGTTCTCCGTCGAGCCGCGTGAGCGCGGCTCGCGTGAGGACGCGCGCGGTTGTTCAAACCTGCTCCTTCAGCGTCACTTGCTTTTTTTTGGGCCTCGGTTCGTTCCACAGCCGGACCATCAGCTCCGCCAGGTTTTTCATACTGATTCGCTGGAGGCCCTCAAAGCGCGCGGCGCTCTTGAACGGCTCGGCCACCGCACTGCGCTCACGATAGTAAAGCCATAGCTCAGGCTCTATTTGCGCGACCGCGGAGGCATCGTCACTGCTGCGGCGGAAGATCGATTGAACTTTGGCGATCCAGAAATGTCGCTCGTCAGGGTGACTCTGCACATAATCGAACACCCGTTGCTCGCAGCGGTTGAGACTCATCCCGGCAACGTGCGTGGCGACGCCCCAAAAACAACTGCAAATCGCCCCGCCAAGCCGGCGATTGCATTCCCCCCGCTGACCTGATTATCCTCCCCCCCGTACCCCCACCACCATGTGGCATAAATTCAAGGAACAGATTCCGGCTGTCATTCTCACCGCGCTGCTGGTCATCGGCGGCGCGTTCTGGCTGCACCGTCAGGCCGTGACCGAACTGTCTGCGCGGCAGCAGGCGGAACTGGCTCCGCTGCGGGACCAGAACGATGCGCTCAAGGTGGCCGCCGATGAAAACCGGCGTCAGATCGAAGCGACCAACAATCTTCTGAAGGATGCCATCGCGCGCCGCGAGGCGGAGGTCTTCCGCACCGACGAGGAGGTGCAGAAAATGAACACCGAGCGCATGGACCTGCTCGCCGAGGCCATCGCCCGGAAGATCCAGCCTTACAATCCGCTGCCCAAGACGCCTGAAGAGGCGGAACGGCAGCAGAATGAGCAGATCGACAAGGTGTCCGCCCGGATGTCGCAGCGCATCCAGCCGATCCTGGCCGAAATGGCGAAGGACCAGAATCTCACCCGCGAATCGATCGCGCAGTACAGCCAGCGCATCTCCGACCAGGTCGGCAATGTGCTCGCCCTGGAAATGGACCGGAATCAGCAGCTGAACAACAACCTTCAGCAGACCCAGGCCGCCGCGCAGGAAGCGCTCAAGCTTTCGCACGAGATCACCGCCCTCTACCTTAGCTCCTTCAAGGACCAGGGCATCATCACGCGCCTGCTGACACTGCCCGCGAACGTGGTGAAGGATGCCGCATCGTTGAGCATCGTGTCAGGCAGCGATCGGAAGAAAGTCGAGGAACGGCTGCTCGGTCGAATGGGCGAGATCGAGGCCAAGCTCACGACGCTGCAGGGCCAGAACCCCGGGGCGACCCCGACCGACCCCGCCGCCGGCACGTCGTCGCCGTCGGCGTCCACGGAGAAGGCGCCCACGCCTGCGACCCATCCGCAGCGGCCAACGACCTGAGCGCTCCCGGCGCTCAATCGCACGTTTCAAGCCACGCCTCACCGCGTGGCTTTTTCGTGCGCGGCACCGGCGGCCTGCGTACGTCGTCCCGCCTTCAGGCGGAAGAATCGACGCTCACGGGCCGGACCTCCGCCTGCCGGCGGCACCCTCTGTCCGCGGGGGACGGCCCGCCCCGCGGCGCTTGCGTTTGTCGGCGTCTATCGCCAGTAACATCTCTTCCCCATCATGGAATCCCTGATCGTGGTTGTCGTGCTCGCGCTGGCCGTTTTTCCGCTGTGGGTCCTGATCCGGATCATCAGCCTTGGCCGGCAGAACGACGCCCTCGCCATCGCGTTGCGCGAGTTGCAGCAGGAGGTGGCTGCACTGCGGGCGGGTGGCAGGGCGCCCGCGGCTCCGCCGGCGATGAGCACGATGCCGGTACCGGCTAAAGCCGGCGCTACGCCCCCCGTGGCACCGGCTTCAGCCAGTACCCTCCACCCCAGCACCCCACCCTCACCCGTAGCGCCGGCTTCAGCCGGTACGTCTCAACCTCCGCCCCCGACTCTTCCCCCGCCCGCGATCCCGCCGGCGCTCCGCCCCGTTGCCCCGCCGCCGCCGCCGACCCCCGCGCCCGCGCCCGAACCGCGTTTCCAGCTGCCGCAAATCGACTGGGAACACTTCATGGGGGCCAAGCTCTTCGCCTGGCTCGGCGGCCTGGCCGCGTTTCTCGGCGCCGCCTTCTTCGTGAAATATTCCTTCGAGCGGGACCTTATCCCGCCCGAAGTGCGCGTCGCCATCGGCTACCTGTTTGCCCTGGGCCTCGTCATCGGCGGGCTCAAGGTGTCGCAGCGTCGCTATGCCGTGACGGCGCAGACGCTCATCGCGACCGGAATTGTCTGCCTCTACGGCGTCACCTTCGCGTGCAATTCAATTTACCACTTCGCCTTCTTCGGCCCGTTCGCGAGCTTTGCGATCATGTCGCTGATCACCGCCACGGCGTTCCTGCTCGCGGTGCGGCTGGACGCGCGGGTGGTCGCCATTCTCGGCATCTGCGGCGGTTTCCTCACCCCGGTGCTGCTGTCGACGGGTCAGGATAATCCGGTCGGGCTTTTCGGTTACATCCTGCTCCTCGATACCGGCCTGATCGCGGTGGCACTCCAGCGCCGCTGGTCCTTCCTCGTGCCGCTGGGCGCCGCGGGGACCGTGCTCATGCAGATTGGCTGGGCCATCCATTTTCTTCGTCCGGCGAAGGCAAACACCGCGGTGGCCGTCGCCCTGCTTTTCTGCGTGGGCTTCCTCGGCGCGTACCTCCTGGCCCGGCGGTTTCTGCGGCAGCGCGCACGGCCCGGCGGGGATGGCCCCTCTTCGACGACGGAAGCCGGCGGCGTCTCCCGCGGTCGCGACCTCGACCTCTTCGCGTGGTCGGCGCTGGCGCTGCCCGCCTATGCGCTCGCGCTGGCTTTCGCGTTGCTGTTCCAACCGGCGGTGGTCGCCCGGCCCGGACTGCTGCTCACCTTCGTGCTGGGAGCGGACGCCTCCCTGCTGGCGCTCGGCTGGTTCCATCGTCCGTGGCCGCGCCTCCATCTCGCCGCCGGGCTCGCCGCGTTCACCCTGCTCGCGGGGTGGACCGCCACCGGATTGACGGCCACCCTGCTCCCTTGGGCCCTGGCGTTCACCTTTGCCTACGCCGTGCTCCATACCGCCTACCCGCTGGTGCTGCATCGCTTGCGACCGGAGTCGGCGCCAACCGTTCTCGATCAACTGTTCCCGGCCCTTGCGCTGACCGTGCTGTTGGTTCCCATCCTGACGCTCGAACCCGTATCCCTCGTCGTATGGCCCACCGTCCTGGTGCTCGATGGGCTGGCGCTCCTCGTCGCCGCGCTGACGGGTTCGCTGCTCGGCGTCGCCGCCGTTCTGGTGCTCACGTTGATCGCAACGGCGGCATGGATTCTCCAGCTGCCGCAGACCCTCGCGCCGTCCGCCGCCTGGCTGCTGGTGATCGGCGGCTTCGCCGTCTTTTTCTTCGCCGGCGCGCTGTGGCTCGGCCGACGCATGGGTGGCACGCGGCTGGAGCGTTTGGGCTCGGTCTTCGGGGACACGCGTTCCCAGCTCCCCGCACTCGCGGCGACAATGCCGTTCCTCCTGCTCGTGATGATTGCGCAGCGGCTGGACCTGCCAAACCCGTCCCCTTTGTTCGGGCTGGCGCTCCTGCTGGCGGCGCTGACGCTCGGACTGGCCGCTGTGTTGAGCCTGGAATGGCTGCCGGCGTGTGCCCTCCTCGGGGTCGCGCTCGTGGAAAGCAGCTGGCATGCGCGCCATGCGAACGGAACGGCCGCCGGGCTGACTCTCGCCTGGTACCTGCTCTTTCACGCGGCCTTCACGGTCTATCCCTTCCTGTTCCGGGAGCGTTTCCGTTCGCTGACCGGGCCTTGGGCCATCGGTGCGCTGGCGGGGGTCGCGCAGTTTCCGCTCGTGTATCGTGTGGTGGAGCGCGCCTGGCCCAACGACGGGATGGGCCTCCTTCCCGCCATCTTTGCCGTGCCTCCCCTGCTGGCGCTCGCCGCGCGAGTTCGTGCCGGCGGAGTTCACCCGTCCGCCCGGCTCAACCAACTCGCCTGGTATGGCGGGATCGCGTTGTTGTTTATCACGCTGATCTTCCCGATCCAGTTCGATCGCCAATGGCTCACGCTGGCCTGGGCGCTCGAGGGGGCGGCCCTGCTCTGGCTCTTCCATCGCGTGCCGCATCCCGGCCTCCGTCTGGTCGGCGTCGTCCTGCTCGTCGTGGCCTTCGCCCGACTGGCGCTGAACCCCGCGGTCCTCCACTATCACAGCCGCAGCGAAGTGGCGGTCTTCAACTGGTACCTGTACAGCTACGGCGTGGTGATCGCCGCGCTGTTCGTCGGCGCGCGACTGCTCGCCCCGCCGCGGGAAACGGTCCTCGGCGCCAACATCCCGCCCCTCCTGAATTCCCTCGGCACAATCCTCACCTTCCTGTTGCTGAACATCGAGATCGCCGACTACTTCAGCGCGCCCGGCGCCCGGGTCCTCACCTTCGAGTTTTCCGGCAACTTCGCCCGGGACATGACGTACACGATCGCGTGGGCTCTCTTTGCCCTCGTGCTGCTGCTGGTGAGCCTGTGGCGGGGCCTCCGCCAGGGGCGCTACGCGGCCCTCGCCCTGCTCGGTGCCGCGGTGGTGAAACTCTTCTTCCACGATCTGGCCCGGCTCGACGCGCTGTACCGCGTGGGCGCCCTGCTCGCCGTCGCCGCCATTGCGATTGCGGCGTCTTTCGCGTACCAGCGTTTCCTTCCCGGTGATGACCAAAAGAATCCGCCGTCCTGACTTTCTCGTTACGCTGCTCGCGATGGTGCTGACGTGCCCGGCGCTGGCGCTGGAGGCCGGCGCGTGGCGGCATCAGCAGACCCTGGCGATCCCCCAAGGCGGGATCACGAAAGTCGTCGTGCCGCCCGAAACCCTTAGCGCCAGCCGTCCCGATTACTCCGACCTGCGCCTGGTCGACGCGGCGGGCCAGGAGGTGCCTTATGTGCTCGAGATTCCTGCGGCCGAGGTGCAGCCGACGCGAATTTCGCCCCGCCACTTCGCCGTCTCGCTCCGGCCCGGCGCGACGGAGGTCCGCTTGGAGACCGGAACTTCGGTCGTGCTTTCCGGCGTGATCCTGGAGACGCCCGCAAAGGAGTTCCTCAAGGCCGCCCGGGTCGAGATCGGGGATGGAAAGGGCGAGTGGAGACCGCTGCGCGAGGGCGCTCCGCTGTTCCGGCAATCCGGAGCCCAGCAGCTCCACCTCGAACTCGGGGACGCCGCGCCGTGGCTCCGCATCACGATCGATGATACGGGCTCGCGCCCCGTTCCGTTCACCGCCGCGACGCTCCTGGCCGCGCCCCGGGTCGTTCCCCCGCCGACCCTTCCCCTCTCGGGGGTCACGCTCGGCAGCCGCATCGAGTCCGGCGATGAGACGGTTCTGACGCTCGACCTCGGGGGAAGACACCTGCCGCTGGCGCACGTTGAGCTGGAGACCCCCGAGCGCGTATTCACCCGTCGGGTCACGGTGGCCGCCCGGACCCTGCGCCATGAGGAGCTCACGGAGCAGGAACTTGCCGCCGGCACGGTGTACCGGCTCGCGCTCGATGGCCGGCCGCCCGAAGCGGATACCACGATTCCGGCGGCCTTCACCACGCCCGCGCGCGAACTGGTGTTGCGCATCGCCAATGGCGACAGCCCGCCCCTGGAACTGACCGCCGTGCGCGTGTTCCAACGACCCGTGTCCCTGGCTTTTGCCGCGCCGGCAGCGGGGGAGTATCGACTCCTGAGCGGCAACCCCCGCGCCCCCGCGCCACGCTACGACGCGGGCCGGCTCGCCGAAGGGCTGGCCGGATTGAAAGCCGTGACCGGAACCCTCGGCCCACTTTCGCCCAACCCGGGGTATACGGCGCAGGACGATCTCGAACCCGGGCCGTTGCTGGGCGCCGAGATCGACGTATCGCGGTGGACGCACGCCCGCGCGGTGCAGCTCGGGGGCACCGGGGTTCACTTCGTCGAACTGGACTTTCACGCCCTCTCCCATTTCGCCAACCAGGGGGCGGATCTCCGCCTCGTCCGCGACGGACGGCAGGTGCCGTACGTGATCGAACGCCCCAACCTTTTCCGCGAACTCGCGCTCGGCGTGGCGGTGGACGCCGAGCACTCCCGCGCGGGGCATTCCCGCTGGCGGCTCGCGCTCCCCGCGGCCCATCTTCCCCTGACGCGTCTCACACTGCAGACCGGGTCCGGGATCTTTCAGCGCCGCCTGACGATCTCCGAGCCATCGACAGGCCCGCGCCCGCGCGAGGAGTACCGCCAGATCGCGAGCGTGGACTGGCACCGCGGGCCGGGGGAGCCCGACACCCTCAGCGTGCCGCTCGACTTGCGGACCGCCAGCGACCACCTGCAACTCGACACCGATAATGGCGACAATCCGCCCTGGGTGCTCACCAGCGCCAGAGCGGCCCACCCCGTGATGCGGCTGGTCTTTCGCGCCGAACCGGGAGAACTCACCCTCCATTATGGCAACCCGCGGGCGCTTCCAGCCCGGTATGACGTGACGCTCGTGGCGGACCAGCTGCTCAACGCGGAACGCCACGTCGCCAGGCTCGCCCCTCCCTTGGACCGTCCTCGCGGCGTCTGGTCCGAACTGCTCGCGGGCAAGCTGAGCCTGCTGTTCTGGGGCGTGCTGGGCGTCGTTACGATTGCCCTGCTCGTGATCGTGGCGAAGCTGCTGCCGAAGCAGAATCCATGATTTACGATTTATGATTTATGATCGGTCGGAATCGGGTTCCGGCCCCCAAACCATAAATCATACATCATAAATCATAAATCCGCCCCTCACCCCAGCTTCAGGTCGATCCGCCGCACATCCTTGACCGGCCACTTCGACACCGTAAGGCCTTTGGCCGTGCGCGAGCTGACGGGGATGGGCGCGAGGTCGAATTCGAATTCGCGGACGCGGGCGCCGCTGCGGCCGTCGATGTAGATCTGCACCTTCCGCGGCATTTCCTTTTCGGTTTTGCTGACCTCGAGGTACACGACCCGAGAACCCTCGGACTTCGCCAGGGGATACAGCTTGTCGCGGGACAGGCCGCCGATCTGGAAGCGCTTGGCGAACGCCTTCCCGCTTTCCCCGTCCTGGTACACCATGGTGTAGAATGCGGTGTCGCCGTCCTTCGGGAAGATCGCGCAGTGAATGATGTCGCGGCCCATGAAGACCTTGTCGGCGACCTTCGACACCTTGAGCGAGCCGTCGCGCATGATGCAGAGCACGCTGTCGAGAATGGTGCACTCCTGCACGAACTCGTGCTGACGCCAGTTGAGCCCGATGAAGCCGTCCTCGCGATTCACATACAGGCGCTGGTTGGCCGCGACCACGCTCGAGGCATCGATCTGCTCGATCTCGTCGTACTGCGTGCGCCGCTTGTGGCCCTTGCCATACTTTTCCTGGAGCATCTCGAACCACGCGATCGCGTAGCCGGTGAGATTCTTCAGGTTGGCCTTCGTCTCCTTGATCCCGGTTTCGATCTTCTTGATCGCTTCGTCCGCCTGGAAGCGGTTGAAGGCCGAGATGCGCTTGATCCGGATCTCGGTGAGCCGCGTGATGTCCTCGTCCGTGACCGCCCGGCGCAGATCCTTCAGGAACGGCTTCAAACCGTCGCGAATCTCCTCGAGGACGCTTTCCCAGGTCTTCGACTTCTCGATCCGGCGATAAATGCGCTCCTCGATGAAGATTCGCTCGAGCGAATCCCAGTGCCACTGCTGCTCGAGTTCCTCGAGCTTGATCTCGAGTTCGCGCTTGAGCAGCGCCTTCGTCTGATCGACCGCGCGGCGCAGAATCTCCCGCACGCCAAGAAACTGGGGTTTGTCCTCGCCGTTCTCCCCGCGGACGATCACGCAGGCGGCCGGCGACAGGTTGACCTGGCAGCTGGTGAAAACGTAAAGCTGCTGGATCACCTTCTCCGGCTCGGCGCCCTGCGGCAGATGCACCAGGATCTCCACCTGGTCCGCCGTGTTGTCGTCGACATGCCGGATCTTGATCTTGGCCTTCGCGTTGGCGGAAAGAATCGATTCGATCAGCGCTTCCGTGGTGAGGCCGAACGGCAGCTCCGTGATCGCGAGCAGGTATTTCGACCGCTGCTCGATCTTCGCCCGGATCTTCACCTTCCCGCCGCGCTCGCCGTCGTTGTACTCCGAGAAATCGGCGATGCCGCCGGTGGAAAAGTCGGGGAAGATGCGGAAGGTTTTCCCCTGCAGATGATTGATGGCCGCGCGACAGAGGTCGTTGAAATTGTGCGGCAGAAGCTTGGTCGACAGCCCGACCGCGATGCCTTCCGCGCCTTCGAGCAGGACGATCGGGAACTTGGCGGGCAGGGTCACCGGCTCCCGGGCGCGACCGTCGTAACTCAGCTGCCAGGTCGTCGTCTTCGGATTGAAGAGCACTTCCTTGGCAAAAGGAGTCAGGCGCGCCTCGATATAACGGGGCGCGGCGGCGTCGTCGCCGGTCAGCGTGTTGCCGAAATTTCCCTGCGGTTCGATCAACCAGCCGCGCTGGGCGATGCCCACCAAGGCGGCGCCGATGGAGGCATCGCCATGGGGATGAAAGCGCATCGTCGCCCCTACGATATTGGCCACCTTGTGAAACCGGCCGTCATCCATTTCCCACAGGGTGTGCAGGACCCGGCGCTGGACAGGCTTCAGGCCGTCGTCCGCGTGCGGGACGGCCCGGTCGAGAATCACGTAGCTGGCGTATTCGAGAAACCAGTTCCGGTAGTGTTCGGCCAGCGGAGCCTGCTCGTCCTGGACCTTGCCCACGCGCTCGGTCTGCAACGTCGCGAGGCTCGTGTCTCCCGCCACCGTGGAGCCGGCGGGCCCCTCATCCCGCTTCGGCACAGACGCTTGTGTCTCCTCCGCACCGGGCGGAGCGGGCGGCGTATCCTGGCCATCCAGGGGAAGTTCGGGCTGATCGGAGTTCGGCTTCTTCTTCGGCATTGCGCGTGGCGAGCGCGGACGCTGTCACGCGGCGATGCCGTTCGTCAAGCGACGGAACCGGGGCGAGGGATTGGGTTTCGCGGATCGAAGTTGAGAGGAGGGCGCCGTCGCAGCCCGCCCCATGACCTCGGAACGCGCACGCCACTCAAAACCCAGAACCCAAAACTCAAAACCAAGAACCCAAAACTCAAAACTCAAAACCCAAAACCAAAACCCTCACCCCCCTTCCCTCCCGTTTCCCGATCCTCAGCCCGGGGTGAATTGGCGTAAGGCGTACCGCATGCACCCACTGCGCGGACAGGAGGTGTTGGGCTACTCTCGGAACCGACTGTGGAAACGCCTCACGCTGGAATCCGCGCCCCCGCCCCGGCGCCCCCATCGACCGATGCCGGTGCCTCGAGCCCTGTCGTCCGCCTGACGCCATCGGAGCCCCCGCGAACCGGGGCGACGCGCGATGCGCTGGAACGGCGTTTGCGCAAGGCCCGGGCCATCCTCAACGCCGACGCCGGCGGCGCCGAAGAAATTCCCCGTCAGCCGGGGCAGGCCAGCCCCACGCTCACGCCTGCCCAGGAGAGCCTTTGGTTCCTCGCCCAACTCGAGCCCGAAAGCCCCGCCTACAACCTCTGCCAGGGCGTGTCGCTGCGTGGGATGCTGGACCTGCGCGCGCTGGAGCGCGCGCTGAATACAATCGTGCAGCGTCACGAGCCGCTTCGCACCAACATCATCGGGCGCGAAGGTCGGCCCGTCGCCGTCGTTCATCAACACCGGGAGCTGACCATCGCGCTGACGCTGGTCGCCGAGGACGAGAGCGTCGACACCCTCTGCCAGGCTGAGGCGGCCCGGCCTTTCGCTCTGGCGGACGACCTCCTCATCCGCGCTCGTGTCCTGGTGCGGGGCCCGGCGCATCATCTTCTGCTCCTGACGATCCATCACATCGTGGCGGATGGGTGGTCCATGGGCGTGCTGTTTCGCGAGCTCTCGACTCTCTATGCCTCGTTCGAAGCGGGTCGCGACGCCGTCTCCGCCCGCAACCTCCTGCCCGAGGTGCCCGTCCGCTTCAGCGACTGGGCGGCGTCGTCGGCCGCGTCGCCCGCGGGCACGCGCGCCGAGGAACTCCGGCGGTTCTGGCGGCGGGAGCTGGAGGGCAGCGTGGCCGCGCTCGACCTGCCGTATGATCACGCGCGACGGCCCGACGCGCGCGCCGCCGCCGGCTGGCTTTCGCACCGGCTGGACGACGCCGTGGCCGCCCGATTGCGCGCACTGTCCCGGCAGGAGGGCGCGACGCTCTTCATGACGCTGCTCGCGGCGTTTCAATGCGTGCTCCACCGCTGGACGGGCCAGGCCGATTTTGTCGTCGGCACGGCGGTGGCGGGGAGGCAGAAGCGGGGCCTCGAGAATCTGATTGGGTACTTCGTGAACCTCCTCGCTTTCCGCGCGCGGTTCGAAGGCGACCCCACGTTCCGGGAATTTCTCGGCCAGGTGCGCGAGCGGGTGTTCGGTGCGATGAGCCACCAGGACCTGCCGTTCGAACACCTCGTCCGGGAGGTGTGCCCGGATCGCGGCATGCATCGCAACCCGGTTTTTCAGGTGCTGTTTGTCCTGCAAAACGCCGCGGCCTCGCCCCTTCACCTGGGAGGCATTCGCAGTGAACCCTTCGATATTCCCCCGGCGGAGGCGAAATTTGACCTCACCCTTCACGTCATCGAGGACGCGACGGGGATGCGCGCCGCACTCGAGTATGACGCCACGCTGTTCGCCGGCGACACCGCCGCCCGGCTGCTGCGAAGCCTCGTGACATTGCTCGAAGGAATCTCCGCCGACCCCGGGACGCCGGTGGGCCGTCTTCCGCTGATGTCGGCGGCGGAGCTGCGTCAGATCGTGACGGATTGGAACGCCACCGCCCTGCCGTACGACACCACCCAAACCATTTCCGGTGCTTTCCATCAGCAGGTCGCGAAGACCCCCGACGCCGTGGCGCTGACCTGGGAGCCGGAACCGGGCGACGATCTGGTGCGCCTCACGTATCGGGAACTCGACGACGCCGCCGAACGCCTTGCCGCCACCTTGCGCGCCCGGGGCATCGGCGCCGAGGACCGCGTGGGGATTTTCCTTCGCCGGACCCCGCAGCTGCTGGTGGCCATCCTCGCCGTCCTCAAGGCGGGCGGCGCGTTCGTGCCCCTGGATCCCGGCTACCCGGCGGAACGGCTGGGTTTCGTGATCGAAGACGCGGGACTCGTGCTTCTTCTCACCGAGCGCCACCTGGAAGGCAGCCTCCCGGAGGCGCGCAGCCCCCGCCTCGTCATTGATGCGCCAGGATCCGTGGAGAAGCGCCCGCTTCCCATCCCGCGCCCACGCCGGGAGCCGGACGCGTCGTCCCTGGCCTATGTCATCTACACCTCGGGGTCGACGGGGCAGCCGAAGGGCGTGGCCATCACCCAGCGTTCCGTGATGGCGTTGGTGGCATGGGCGCTCTGCTGGTACGCGCCCGGCGATTTCAACGGCATCCTGTTTGCGACGTCGGCCTGCTTCGATGTCTCCATTTTCGAGAGCCTCGTCCCCCTCTGTCTCGGGGGGCGCATCGTCCTCGTCGAGAATCTGCTCAGCCTCGGAACGCTGACGGCAGCCGCCGGCGTCCGCTTCGTCAGTGGAGTCCCATCGGCGATGCGGGAAGTGGTGCGCGCCGGACTGCTTCCGCCGACGGTGCGAACCGTCAACGTCGCCGGCGAGCCCTGCCCGCAGGAGCTGGTCGACGCGCTGCATGCGACAGGATCCGTGCGCCGGGTTTGCGACGTGTACGGGCCGACCGAAACCACCGTTTACTCCATCGGGGGTGATCGACGCCCCGGGAAGCGGCCCACGATCGGACGGCCCCTGCCGAACGAACGCGCGTACATCCTCGACAGTTACCAGGAGCCCGTGCCGATCGGGGTGCAGGGCGAACTCTACCTCGGGGGCGACAAGCTCGCCCGCGGCTATCTGCACCGCCCCGACCTTACGGCCGAGCGCTTTGTCGAAGTGGCGTCGCTGCCGGGCGAACGCCTGTATCGGACCGGTGACCTGGCGCGATGGAGGCCTGACGGTCGGATCGACTACCTCGGGCGCGTCGATCGCCAGGTCAAAGTCCGCGGCTATCGCATCGAGCCTGGAGAAATCGAATCCGCGCTGAGGCAGCACCCGGGAGTCGAAGAGGCGGCCGTGCTCGCGGTCGAAGACCCGGCAAACGGCTCGTCGCTGGTCGCGGCCGTCGTTTCCCGGCTGGCCTCGATCGATGCCGCTGCCCTTCGCGATCACCTGGGACGCCGGCTTCCGGCCTACATGATCCCGACGCGTTTCGTGCCGTTGGACGCGCTGCCACTCTCCCCCAACGGCAAGCTCGATGCCAGGGCCCTCGCGCGGACCCTCGCCCTGGAGCGCCGGGCGCCGCCCACCGACGGCGAGCCGCGCGATCCGCTCGAGCACACGCTGGTGAAGATCTGGGAGCAGGCGCTGGGGCGATCGGCCATCGGCATCCAGGATGACTTTTTTGCCCTCGGCGGCCACTCGCTGCTCGCGGTGCGGATGTCCGCCCTCCTGCAGGAGCGGCTGGGCTGCCACCTGCCGGTCTCCGTGCTGTTTCGTGCACCCACCATTGCAGCGCTGGCGCAGTTGCTGCGCGAGGAGGGCGTTCCCGCCGCTCGCGCTTCGCTCGTGGAAATCCAGGCAGGACGCGCGCGGTCACCGGTGTTCTGGCTGCACACGCTGGGCGGCGGCGGCGGCGCCGGCCTGTTCACCTATCATCGGCTGTCCCAGCATCTCGGTCCGGACCAGCCCGCCTACGGGTTCGTGGCCGTCGGTGAGCCCGCGTCGTCGTTCCACGCGATGGCGGCGAGATATGTGGCGGACCTGAAAACGGTGCAGCCGGCCGGCCCGTATTACCTGGGCGGCTACTGTTTCGGCGGCGTGCTCGCCTATGAGATGGCCCGGCAACTGGAGGCGGCCGGAGAGACGGTGGCGCTGGTCACCCTCCTCGACAGCTTTCCTCCCAACGCGCCCCGCCTTCCGGGCCGCCTGAGCCTGACGTTTTTCCGCCATCTTGCCTGCACGGGTCCCGCCTGGGTGCGACAAGCATTGGGCGATCCACGCGACGCCCTCGTCCGCACCAGCCGGCTGATGCGCCGTATCCTGCGGCGGCGACCCGCTCCGGGTGCCGGCCCCGTTGCCGCCCCGCCAGGCGCGGCCCATCTCGCGGACTACATCGACCTCGCGCACTACCCGCCGGATTTCAAACGACACGCGGAGGCGCACTGGGCCGCCATGATGCAGTATCAGCCACAACCGATCCGGGCCCCTATCCTGCTTTTCCGCACCCACCGGCCCCGGCTGCTGACGTACTCGGCCGAAGACCAGTGGCGGCAACTCGCCCGCGATGTTGAGGTCCATGTCATCGGCGGCACCCACCAGGACCTGCTGGCGGATCCACAGGCCGCCCAGGTCGCCGCCATTCTCCAAAACCGGCTTGGCCGTCCCTAAATCCCCACTCCCCATGCGCTCGCTCTTGTTCCGTTGTCCGGCGCTGGCTGCGTTGCTGGCGCTCCTCCCCTTGGCTCCTCCGTTGACGGCCGGGTATCCCAGTTGGCGGCACGCCGTTCAGCTGAGTGTCGTAACCACCACGTCGCCGGCCGCCATCAGCTTGAGCTGGGTCGACGATCCCGCGGTGGGCGCGAACGGCTACCGGCCCACCTACTCCCTCGCGCGCCGGCGTCCCGGAGAAGCCTGGCCCGAGCCGACGTCGCTGGGACGCGACCTGCAGTACACCGACCGGAACGTTCAGCCGGGCATCGTTTATGAGTACCGGGTGCTGCGCGATTTTCGCGATCCGACCGAGCCCCCCGCCGGGTTCACCGCTTCCGGCTATGTCTGGGCTGGGATCAACGTCCCGGCCCCGGCGCAGCGCGGGAAGGTCATCCTGGTGATCGAGCAATCGGCAGCCGCCGCCTTGGCGGCCCGCATCGATCAGCTCAAAGCCGACCTCGCGGCCGACCGTTGGACCGTCGCTCAGCTGATCGTGAATCGCGAGGCTTCGCCGGCGCACGTCCGCGATGCCATCCGGCGCGAACACCAGGCGGGCCCGGGCCACAGTCTTTACCTTCTGGGAGCGGTGCCGGTGGCCAAGTCCGGCCGGTACGCGCCCGACTACCACGAGAAACGGCCCATGCCGACGGACGCGTATTATGGGGATGTGGACGGCGTCTGGCCTGACGCGGACAATGACGGCGTATTCGACCTGGACGCGCTCCCGAGCGACGTGGACCTCGCGGTGGGGCGCGTCGATTTCCGGGGCCTGGCGGAAACGACGCCCGGTTTGAGCGAACACGACCTGCTCGCCCGCTATCTGGACAAGGTTCACGCCTTCCGCACCGGGGCGACGCGCTTCGAAGCCGCCGGGGTCATTTCCGATCGCGTCGGGGTGGACTATGGACGCGTCCCGGCGGCGGGCGCGTTTCGCGGTTTCGCGGCGCTCTACGGGCCGGAAAACATCACGGTGGCCGACGCCGAGGATAATGCGGACTCCGCGCAGCGCTGGCTGTCGCACCTGCAGAAACGACGCTACGGCTGGGCTTTCGTCGCCGGCGGCGGCAGTTTCGATTTTCTCAGCTATGCCGGCCACGAAGGGCAGTATCACGGCGTCAGCAGCGCCACCATGGCGAAGGACTCGACCGCCGCGTTCTACCTCATGTTCGGTAGCTACCTCGTGGAATGGGATCGCTCCCGGAGCATTCTGCGCGCGGCGCTGGCGAGCCCGAATGGCGGCTTCGGAGCCGCCTGGTCGGGGCGGCCCAACTTCATCATCCATCCGATGGCGTTGGGCGCCACCATCGGGGAGTGCGTTCGGCTCACTCAGAACAATGACGGCGTTTCGTATCTCAGCCCGATCAACGCCTTCCAGCGCGGCGTGCACATCAACTGGATGGGGGATCCCACGCTCCGGCTGAGTTACCAGGAGCTGCCGGTCACAACCCCGTCGACCCCGGCCACAGGCATTCGACTCGATCTGCCGCTACGCATCACCCCGCGCGCGGAACATCCGGGCCCGCGGCCGCGCCGGTGATTGGGAGGAGTTTTGGGTTTTGGGTTTTGGGTTTTGAGTTTTGGGTTTTGGGTTTTTGGGGGTTGCCCAACGCAAAACTCGAAACCTACCGGCCCGGCGGCGGCCACGGCGCCGCACCTGCCTGGAGCACCGCCAGGGCCGTCTCGACATCCGGATCCCGGCCGGCCCGCAGATCGGCCAGCGTGCGCGTCACCACCACGTGCGGTTCGACCCCGTTCGTTTCGATCCGGCGGCCGTTCGGCGCAATGTAGTCCTCCCGACTCAATTGCAGCAGTCCCCCGTCGGGCAGACGGTGAAACCAGCTCGCGAGCACCGCGCCGGCCGTCTTCCGTCCGACGACAACCGCGCGTTGCTGGTCCTTCAGCACCGCCGCGAAGATCTCCGACGAACTGGCGCTGCTTGAATCCACGAGGACCGCAACCCGCCCGCGATACCGCGCCGATCCCCATTGGACGGATTGGCGGACCGTCCGGGAGCCGTTGCGGGAAATAAAGGTGCCGCAGTTCACCATGCGGTCGAAGAATTCTCCGATCGAGATGGCGAGCGAGTGGGTATCACCGCCAGGATTGCGGCGCAGGTCGACGATCACCGCGGGAGCCTCGGCGTGGCGTCGGAGCTGGTCGCCCAGCCAGCGGCGGTCCGTCCGGTCGAACTCATCGAACCTCAGGTACACCACGCCGCCGGCAAGTTGCCGCACCACCTGCTGCGCGGCCGTCGTGAGGGTGACGGCGTTCATCGTCAGCCTGACCGCGCGGTCGTTTGCATCGAGGAAGTCCAGCGTGACGGCCTCCCCCTCCCGCGCGCGAAAATCCGGCCGCGCATCGAGAGGCTCGCCATTGCGCGCCAGCACCACCCACCCCCGCTGCACGCCGGCGCGCGCGGCGGGTGACTCAGGCAGCACGTCACCGACCACCCAGTGATCATCGACGCGCACCATGGAGAAGCCCGTCCGCGGCCGTTCCCGCGTCTTCCGCTCCTGGGCCTGCACGGGAGTCATCGCGCGGGTGTGACTGTCATGGAGCGGTTCCAGCATCTCGTTGAGCGTCCGGTACAACGTCGCTTGATCCGGCGCCGCTGCGGCCAGGGGCCCGTACTTCGCGCCGGCCTGCTCCCAGTCCACCCCATCCACCGCCGGGGCATAGTGTTTGCGGTTCACCAGGTCCCACACCGCATGGAAAACCTCCAGATTCTGCGCCGCCCTGGCCCGCTGCGCCGCGGGGATCTCCGCCAGGGACACCTTCGCCTGCGGCGTCGTCGTGCAGCCGGCGATTGCCAGCGCCGCCAGGAGGGCGAACGCCAGCGCTGGGAGACGTGGATACACGCGCATCCCGCCTACGTTTGTCATAACCGCGGGCAGTTCAAGCAGGCGTTGGGCTGTAAGCTTTAGGCTGTAGGCTATAAGCTTTAGACGGAACTATGCAGACGGATTAACCACGAATGCACACGAATGAACACGAATAGGAGAGGAAACTCGAATGCAGCCCGTCCGTAGTCCCGCTCACTGTTCTGTGCCTGCGCGGAAGTGATGATTTTCCCAGGTCTTCATTCGTGTCGATTCGTGTCCATTCGTGGTTAACTGAATCGTTCCGGTTTAGGCTGTAGGCTGTAGGCTGTAGGCGTGGCCGGAGCTTGCTGCCTACCGCTTACTGCTTACAGCTCCCCCCGCTACCCCGCCGCCTCCACCAGATCTTTTTCCACGCGCAGGTTGTCGATGATGAAGTCCTGACGCTCGGGCGTGTTCTTGCCCATGAAGAAGCTCAGCAGATCCTCGCTGTTGTGCAGGTGCGCGAGGGTGACGGGTTCGAGACGGATGTTCTCGCCGATGAAATCCTTGAACTCGCCCGCCGAGATCTCCCCGAGGCCCTTGAAGCGCGTGATTTCGTGCGTCGAACCCAGTTCGGCGATCGCGGCCTGCTTCTCCGTTTCCGAGTAGCAGTAGATCGTCCGCTTCTTGTTCCGGACGCGGAAGAGCGGCGTTTCGAGAATGAAGAGGTGGCCGTTGCGAATCAGATCCGGGAAGAACTGCAGGAAAAACGAGATCAGCAGCAGCCGGATGTGCATCCCGTCCACGTCGGCGTCCGTGGCGATCACGACCTTGTTGTAGCGCAGGCCATCCAGCCCCTCCTCCACGTTGAGCGCCGACTGCAGGAGATGAAACTCCTCGTTTTCGTAGATGACTTTCTTCGACAGCCCGTACGTGTTCAGCGGTTTGCCCTTGAGGGCAAACACCGCCTGGGTCTGCACGTCGCGCGTCGCGGTCAGCGAACCGGCGGCGCTGTCACCCTCGACAATGAAGAGGGTGCTCTGCTCGGCCCGCTCGTTCCGATCGCCGAGATGCAGCCGGCAGTCCCGCAGTTTGCGATTGTGGAGCGACGCCTTCTTGGCCCGTTCGCGGGCGAGGCTGCGAATTCCCGCCAGTTCCTTCCGCTCGCGCTCGCTCTCCTCGATCTTGGACCGCAGGACCTCCGCCGTCTCCTTGTTCTTGTGCAGGTAGTTGTCGAGCGACTGCTGGATGAACTTCCCCACGAACTCCTTCAGGCTCGGGCCGTTCGGCCCCACGTTGGCGGAGCCCAGCTTGGTCTTCGTCTGCGATTCGAAGACTGGCTCCATCACGCGCACCGCGACGGCCGCATCGATCGATTGGCGCACGTCGGCGGCATCGAACTCCTTCTTGTAGAAGTTGCGCACCGTATCCACGAGCGCCTCACGAAAGGCGGAAAGATGCGTGCCCCCCATGGTCGTGTGCTGCCCGTTGACAAAGGAATAGTATTCCTCGCCGTAGTGCGCGCCGTGGGTGAACGCGACCTCGATGTCCTCACCCTCGAGATGGATGATCGGGTACAGCGGCTCGCCCACGAGGTTCTTCTGCAGCAGGTCGCGCAGGCCGTGCTCGGATTTGAACGCCTTCCCGTTGAGGGTCAGCGTCAGCCCGCGGTTCAGAAACGCGTAGTTCCAGAGCATGTCCTCGATGAACTCGAGGCGGAATTTGAAATCCTTCCCGAACAGCGCCTCATCCGGCTCGAACTCGACCAGGGTGCCGTTGCGCTCGTCGGTCCTCGCGACGCGGTTGTCCTTCTTCAGCTTGCCCTTTTCGAACTCGACCAGCTTCGTCTGGCCGTCGCGGAATGCCTGCGCGCGATAGCCGAGGGAGAGGGCATTGACCGCCTTCTGGCCCACGCCGTTCAAGCCGACGGACTTCTGGAACGTTTCGCTGTCGTACTTGGCGCCGGTGTTGATGATGGAAACGCAATCCACCAGCTTGCCCAGCGGGATGCCGCGACCGTAATCACGCACGCGGACCGTGCGCTCGTTCAGTTCGACCTCGATGCGCTTGCCGTGCCCCATCGTGAATTCGTCGATCGAGTTATCGATCGTTTCCTTCAGCAGCACGTAGATGCCGTCTTCGGCATGAGTGCCATTGCCGAGGCGACCGATGTACATGCCCGGGCGCAGCCGGATATGCTCGAGGGACGACAGGGTCTTGATGCTCGCTTCCGTGTAAGCTTGGGCCATTTTGCGTGTGTCGTGAGGGTCTGGTCCGAGCCGTGCCTGACAAGCGAAAAGGGGCGCGGAGCAATTCGAACATTGAACGTCGAACCTGGATTCCGAAGTAGCCACAGAGAGCACGGAGCTCCGACACAGAGACCACGGAGGCCGCGTCCTCGCGCCAGACCGGTTTATTTGTCGGGGCTTTGGAGGTCAGCCGTCGACTCGCTGGCGCTCCTCGCTACACGAAGCCGCTTGGGCGTAGCGAAGAGCACCAGCGATTCGAAAT
>JAEWKR010000186.1 GCA_023457715.1 Verrucomicrobiota bacterium | reverse complement strand
GGGCTCGGCGCGGTGTATAAGAGTCAGTCGCTGGACCGCGGGCGGCCCGCCCGCATCGCCGACGAATCTCAAATCTCAAATTTCAGATCTCAAATCCCGGACCGAGCCTCCGTGTCCTCCTTGTCCGCCGTAGGCTGGGCGAAGGTGGATGTGTCGGAGCTCTGTGGTCTCTGTGGCTAGGTCGGGATCGAACATCCAACATCGAACATCGAACGAGGTCCTCGGCGATCCGAACGTAGCGAAGAGCGCCAGCGATTCGATGACTGACCTCCAAAGCCCCGATGCGGGCGAGCCGCCCGCAACGCCGACGATCTCAAATCTCAAATTTCAGATCTCAAATCCCGGACCGAGCCTCCGTGTTCTCCTTGTCCGCCGTAGGCTCGGCGAAGGTGGATGTGTCGGAGCTCCGTGCTCTCCGTGGCTAGTTCTGTTTGCTACGCACCCGCCTCGCAGCCTCGAACGCTTCGACCACCGCGGTGTGCGCCGGCTTCCGCTGGAGCTGCCGGTCGAATAACAGGGCGTGGTTGGTCCGGCCTCTTACGGGGTAATTGTTCAGCCAGGATCGACCGTCGTGGGAGCCCCAGAAGGTGATGCTCTTCACCGCGGGGTGGCGGAGCATCCGTTCGAACAGCGCGCCGTACCGCGCCGCGAGCCGGGCTTGTTCGGCGGGAGGAAACTCGTCTGGAAACGGATTGGGCCCGTGTTCGACGGTCTGCATGTTGGCGCCGCTGACGGTGCGGGGAAGCACGTCGACGTCCATCTCGGTGATCCGCACCTGGAAGCCCTCGGCGGCGAACGCTTCGATGGTGTCGTCGATCCATTCCAGCGCCGGGAAGCCGATGAGCCAGTGGCCCTGCAGGCCGACCGTGTCGACCCGACGGCCTTGGGCGCGTAGCGAGCGAACCAGTTTCAAGATCTTCGCCCGCTTCTCGGGGATGACGACGTTGTAGTCGTTGTAGTAGAGTTCAACGTCCGGGTCAGCCTCGTGCGCGAACGCAAACGCCCGCTCGATATAGTCATCGCCGATGCTGCGCCGGGCGGTGGTGTCGCGGAGGTACTCGCCGGGTTCATCGCTGATCGCCTCGTTGACCACGTTCCACGCCAGAATGCGGCCGCGATAGTGCCGCAGGACGGTGTGGATGTAGTGGCGCAGGTTGGCCAGCCCCTGTTCACGTGGCAGCGGTTTTCCCTGGGCGTCCTGAAACAGCCACGTCGGCGTCTTGTAGTCCCAGAGCAACATGTGACCGAAAACCAGCAGCCCGTGCTGCTCCGCCCACGCCACGACGCGGTCGGCCGGTTCGAACAGGAAACGATCGCGCGCGGGCGCCAGCTTGAAGGGCATCAGCGCGGTCTCGACGGTGATCGTATTGAATTCGCGCCGGATCAGTTCCGGCATGCCGGGGGTATCGAGATCCTCGGCGCTGACCGCACCCCCGATCAGCCAGCGCTCGCCCGCGGCCTGGCGGAGGGAGCGTCCCGCCTGGGGCGCGGCCACGACGCTGGTGACGACGTAAAGCGCGAGCGTGGCCCGAAGCAGACGGCGAACGGAGAGCATGCGACGGAGGATGAACGCTGAAGACTCAACATCCAACCTCCAACGTGGATTCCGAAGTAGCCACAGAGAGCACAGGGCTCCGACACATCCACCTTCGCCCAGCCTACGGCGGACAAGGAGGACACGGAGGCTCGGTCCTTGGACAAACCTGTTCATCGCGTAACGCCCAAGACAGTCGCAGCGCCCGCCTCCGGCTCGGCTCTGATCGGGCCTCTGTGACCTCTGTGGCAAAATCGGTATTCAGGTCGAACATCGAACATCGAACCCAAGGGCCCGCATGCGGCTGGGGAGCGCGTTCGCGGCGCAGACGCAGGCTAAGGCTCTCGCGCTGCCGACAACCCAAAACCCAAAACCCAAAACTCAAAACCCAAATCCCCAAACCTCACTTTCCCGGCAGCAGGTCCTTGGTGCGCGCGATCTCGGCGCGGACCTCGGAGAGCCGGGCTTGAAACGCGGGGCTGCGCTCCAGTTCGGTCCAGACGGCGGCGGCGAGCCGGCGGCCGGCTTCGAGGTCGGACGGGTAGTGAGCACCGGCGATGACACGGCCCCAGGCGATGCGTCGGGCCGCGTCGGCGATCGCGGAGCGCTGGTCGGGAAACAGGGCCGCCAGTAGTTCCGCCCGCAGGTACGCGGACGTGGCGTGGCCACTTGGGTACCCGTGGCCGGCGGCCTCATCCACGCAGAGCTTCACGCGCGAATCCTGCTGAAAGGGACGCGGCCGGCGGAAGCGATCCTTCGCTCCGTTGCCGTGGGCGCGGTAGTGCGCGCGGACGTCCTGCCAGAGTTGCGCCAGGAACGGGAGGTTATCGCCGTTGAACGCGGGCGTGAAGATCCCGCACGCACGGAAATCACCGAAGAAGTCCGACGCGTCGGTGAGCCGCGCCCAGGCGATCTGGGCCTCGGTCCGCCACGCCTGGACTTGGAGCACGGTTTCCAGTTCCGCCCGGGCGGCGGTCGTCTCCGGCAGTGGCGGCGCGGGGAGCAGGGTCGCGACGTCGATCCGGGCGGGATCGAAGAACGCGACACCTGACGCGGAGCGGGCGGCCACGGCGGGCGTGGACGCATCCGTCGCGCGCGACGTGGGGGCGACCGCTGCGGGGGTGCCCCACGCCAGCGGGCCGAACGCGAGAAAAGAGAGGGCGGATCGCAGGAGGAGCGGGGGCATGGTGGTGAAGGAGACGCTGGCGTGACTACGCACCGGACGTGAAGGGGCGGAAAGCGAAAAACGCCTGCCCGCAGGGGGCGTCGGGCTGCGACTTATGCCGCAAACCGCCAGGCGAGAAGTCGCGTCCTCTTCTGACCATGGGCGAGGTCGATCCGGCGGACCTCGACGGTACCGGCGTCGTGCAGGGTACGCTGCAACGGCTCGAGACTTTCACGCTGAGAGACCAGGCTCGTGAACCAGCGGCAGAGCGCGGGCCGGAGCGCGCTTTCCCGAATCATGCGCCGGATGAAGGCGACCTCGCCCCCGGGGCACCAGAGCTCATGGCTGCGACCGGCAAAGTTCCGCGGTGGGGCCCGGTCTCCCTGGGACGGTGAGTTCGTCGAATCCGAGAACCCCGCCGTCCGACTGCTCGGGCCCGTCGCATTGCCCGCCAGGTTGCGCAGCTTGCGTCGCGTGCCGGCGGCGGCTTCGGCGGCGGACGCATGGAACGGTGGGTTGCAGAGGCACGCGGCGAACGTCTCGCCGGGTTTCACGACGCCGGCGAAGATCGCGCCGCGTTCCGGCTGGCGGCGGAGTTCGATCCTGCGCTCGAAGTCCGGGTTCGCTTCCAGGATCCGCCGCCCCGACGCCAGCGCCTCCGCATCGACCTCCGTGCCGACAAACGTCCAGCCGTAGTCCGCGACTCCAACCAGCGGATACACCAGGTTGGCGCCGGTCCCGATGTCCAGGATCCGGGTCGCGGAGCCGCGCGGCACGGATCCGCCCTCCGCCAGCAGGTCCGCCAGGTGGTGCAGATAGTCCGCGCGGCCGGGGATGGGTGGGCAGAGATAGCCGTCAGGCAGGCTCCATTCGGAGACCCCGTAGTCCCGGCGCAGCAGCGCCCGGTTGAGCCAGCGCACCGCGGCAGGATCGGCAAAGTCGATCGTCGGTTCGCCCGCGGGATTGGCGCGCACAAAGCGCGCGAGGTCCGGGCACGCCTGCGTCAGGGCGGCAAAATCATAGCGGCCGGAGTGGCGGTTGCGCGGGTGGTGCATGGCGGGGGCGGTGCGTGGCGGGGGTGGTGCGTGGCGGGGGGGCGGCGCGTGGCGGGGGCGGGGAATGGGGGATGGGGGATGTCGAAGATCCAACGTTCAACGTCCAACGTCCAACGTCCAACATCCAACGTCGAACATCGAACATCGAACATCGAACATCGAACGATGTCCGCGGCTATCCGAACGTAGCGAAGAGCGCCAGCGATTCGACGGCTGACACCGATCTCAAATCTCAAATTTCAGATCTCAAATCCCGGTATTTTTTGAGCACGATTCTCCATTTCGGTGAGCGTCGTCCCAATCATTGAACAGAAGGTAACGAAGGAAACGAAGGCCGCTGAGTGATTTGGTGTGATTGCCTCGATTTGGTGGACAGAGGGTCGAGTTGTTCATGAAGCTGCCCGGAGCTCCCGGCCTGTCTTTACCCGCAAGGGTGGCCGGGAGCGGGAGGGAGCTTTGTGAACAACTCGACTGGGAGGAGGGCTGCGCAAGCGAAACCATGAATGCGCCAAAGAATGACAAGGGCGGTTACAAGCCGCGCCGGCAGTACGACGAGAACTTCAAACGCCACGCGGTGGATCTGACGCTGAAGGGCGATCGAACCTTACGCCAGGTGGCCGACGAACTAGGGGTGGCGGAGGGGTTGATTTACGATTGGCGGCATAAGTACGCGCCGCGGCCGGGAGCGGCTGATACGGGTGCGCCGCGAAACCTGGACGAAGCGGCGAAGGAGATTGAGCGCCTGCGGTCCGAACTGGTGAGGATGCAGGAACGGGAGAACGTACTAAAAAAATCGTTGGGCATCCTCTCCGAAACGCCCGAGAGCGGTATGCCCAAGTGGAAGCGATGAAGGGCGAACACAGCCTGCGATTGCTCTGCGAGCTGCTGGAAGTGTCGCGCAGTGGGTACTACCGCTGGCAATCGAGCCCGCCCTCAGCGCGTCAGCGCGAGGATGAGGCACTGGCCGATCACATCGTGCGCTCACATCACGAAAGCCGGGGCAACTACGGCGCTCCGCGAATCCTCGAGGACCTGAAGGACAAGGGGATCAGAACGAGCAAGCGCCGGTGCGCTCGCGTGATGCGCGAACAGGGCATCCGGGGCCGCAAGAAGCACCGTAAGCGGCCGAGCACGACAAACAGCCAGCATGTGCATCCCCCGGCTCCAAACCTGATGCGGAAGGCTGAAAAGCCGACTGCCCCAAACCAAGCGTGGGTGACCGACATCACGTATCTCGATACCGGCGAAGGCTGGCTGTACCTGGCCGCGATCTTGGACCTGTGGAGCCGGCGGGTGGTTGGCTGGGCCTGCGGGCCGACGCTGCACGTCAGCCTGGTGCTGGCTGCGCTCGCCAACGCCCGGCGGCACCGGAAACCGCCGCGTGGCGTGCGGCACCACTCGGATCGCGGTGTTCAATACGCGTGTGACGAGTACCGCAAAGCCCTCCTCGAAGCGGGGATGGTCTGCAGCATGAGCCGGAAGGGAAACTGCTACGACAATGCCGCAATGGAGTCCTTCTGGAGCACGCTCAAAACCGAGACCGGTCTTGACCAAGCAACTCCGATCAGCCGTCGTGCGGCCGAGCTGATCGTCTTCGACTACATCGAGACCTTCTACAACCCGAAGAGGCGCCACAGCTCCCTCGGGTACCTCTCACCTGTGGCCTTCGAAAAACAAACGATCAAAAAGGACAACAACGCGGCCTGAAACCGCTGTCCATTTTATCGAGGCAAGCCCATTGAGGTGGTCCCCGTCCGTTGGACAGCGGGAACGTGATTATTAGTTATGGTTTGGTTTGGGCTCTGGGAAGAGCAAAAAGCTCTGGAGGGGTGCAGGGGAGCGCAGCTCCCCGCCTCGGACTTGGGA
>JAEWKR010000185.1 GCA_023457715.1 Verrucomicrobiota bacterium | reverse complement strand
AGAGGGAACTCGAATGCAGCCCGTCCGTAGTCCCGCTCACTGTTTTGTGCCTGCGCGGAAGTGATGATTTTCCCAGGTCTTCATTCGTGTCGATTCGTGTCCATTCGTGGTTAACTGAATCGTTCCGGCTAAAGCCTACAGCCTACCGCCTAACGCCTACCGCCTCTCATCCCTTGCGTCCCATCCGATCGGCGCGAAACCGGTGCAGTGCGGCCTCGAGCTCGGGTGCCCGCAGTGGCTTGGTGAGATAATCGTTGAGCCCCGCTTCGAACGCCCGCTCGCGTTGCTCGGTCCGGGCATCGGCGGTCAGCGCGATGATCCACATGGTTTGCGCCCGCTTGCCGGCCGCACCCCGGCGGATGTGGTCCAGCGCCACCAGGCCGTCCATTTCCGGCATGTGCAGATCGAGCAGCACCAGGTCGTAGTTTGCCGCATGCTCCTTCAGTTCGGCCAGCGCCTCAACGCCGTTGGCCGCGATTCGCCCGCTGCAGCCGAGCACGGCCAGCACGCGCAGCAGGAGGCGCTGGTTGACCTCGTTGTCCTCCACCACCAGTGCGCGCAACCCGAACTGCGTTGCGCCCTCGGTCGGCGTCGCGTGGGGCCGGGCGCCCGAAAGCATGGTGTACAGCGCCCCGTGGTGCAGGGGGCGATTCATCAGGAAGCGGAAATGCGCGCGCAGCAGGGACCGCAGTTCGCTGGGCAGTGAAATGGGCACCACCGCAATCGCGCGCCCCGCGGCGATCCCGGGAAGGGCATGGTCCGCCCGCGCCAGTTCTCGGGCCGACTGCTCCGACAGCTCCACCACGGCGACTTCGTGGCCCGTTTCCCCCAGCGCCGGCAGCGTTTCGGCCGTGACCACCGCCGCGTCCCACGAGGTCAGCAGCGTTTCCAGCTCCCGCCGCAGCGCGGGCGTTCCGACGGCCAGCCCCACTTGCATCCCGTCCAGGTCGCGGCTGGGGAGCTGCGCGGCCGCCACCGGCACGCACACCGTGAAGCGGAAGGTCGAGCCCACGCCGGCTACACTCGTCATTTCGATCGCGCCACCCATCAGGGTGACCAGATTCTTGCAGATGGCGAGGCCCAGGCCGGCACCGCCGTAACGCCGGGTGGTGGTTTCATCGACCTGGCTGAAAGGTTTGAACAGCCGGCCCTGGTGTTCCGGGGCGATGCCAATGCCGGTGTCGCGCACGGTGAACTCGAGGATGCGCGGGCCTGCGCCCGGGGCGGCGGCCCCGTCCCTGGCTTCGAGCGGAATCTGGCGCACCTGCACCTCCACCTCTCCGCGGTCCGTGAACTTCACGGCGTTGCCGACCAGATTGACCAGCACCTGCCGCAGCCGTCCCCCGTCGACCACCACGGCCGAAGGCACGTCGGGCCCGCTGCCATGCAGCAGCTCGATGCCTTTCTCCGCGGCTTTGGCGGCATGGAGGTCCAGCGCCTCCTCGATGACTTCACGCGGGTCGCAGGCGATCGGGTCCAGCTTGAGTTTCCCGGACTCGATGCGCGCGTAGTCGAGAATGTCGGCGGTAAGCTGGATCAGGGCCTCGCCGCTCGCGCGGATGGTGTGGACGAACTCCCGCTGTTCCGGTGAGAGCGGCGTGTCGAGCAGCAGGCTGGTGAACCCGACGATCCCGTTGAGCGGTGTCCTGACCTCGTGGCTCATCGTCGCCAGGAACTGCCCTTTCGCCCGGTCGCCAGCCTCGGCGAGATCCCGCGCCTCCCGCAGTTCCGCTTCCCGGCGTCGCACTTCCGTGACGTCCTCGAAGCTGGCCACGAAACAGGCCGTGCGACCATCACGCTGCTTCACCGGCGTCACGCGCCCGTGCACCGGGTATTCGCGACCGTCCTTGGTCTGGTTGATCCAGTCTCCTTCCCAGGTGTGCCCCGCCTCGATCGTGATCGTCAGGTCCGTGCTGGTCGCGCTGGCATCCGGACCGGCGATCAATTCCCGCCAGTGGCGGCCGATCAGCTCGCGTCTTGGGTAGCCGAGCTGCTCGCAGAGTCCCCGATTCACGTACTCGATGCGGTGATTCAGATCGACGATCATGATGGCGGACGGACTCTGCTCGACCGCCTCCGAAAGATTGCGGATCGCCTCGCGTTGCTCGCCCTGACGGCGCCGCGTCACGAGGGCATACAGGGGGAATCCGAGCAGCAGCCAGGTATAGATCGCGCCCTGGGCAGCCGCGAGCCAGAGGTTGCGGTTCCAGGCACCCGCGGCGATGTCGATGCCGAGAATGTGCTGCACCGCACCGGTCCCGCCCGGCTCGCGGTCGGCGTCCACGCGCGCGTATCCGGTGACCCAGACGCCGAAGCTGTCCTCGAGCGGTCCTTCGTAGGTCGCCTTGCCGGTGCGCAGGACCTCCTGCAGTCCGGGTGAGTCTGCCGCTTCGGGGTAGGGGGTGCCGGGTTGCGATTCGTCCGGGGCGCCCTCGGTGGTCGAATCAGCGAGGAATACGACCTGCGTGGGGGACGAGGCGCGAAACAGGTAAACGTACCGGGCGGACACATTGCCGCGCTGGAGGAGCTGGAGCCGGCGCTTCGTGGTCTGGTAGACCCCCGTGTTCGCATCGGCCGGGCTGCCCGCCAGCAGGCGAAGTTCATCCGCGTCGAACGCGAAGGCAGCGGTCTCGGCGGCGTGCACCAGTTCCCGGATCGCGTGGCTCCGCTCGAGGCGGAAGTAGATGAAGCCGACTGCGCACCCGATCGCAAAGGTGGCGATCGCCAGGGTGACGAGTTTTGAGTTCGGGCGGTGATTCGGCCACATGCCGGCCCCGGGTGGACGGGGCCCCGTATGAAGCCTCCGCTCGAATCACGGGGCAATCCCGAAACCCCTCCCCCCTGTTCCCCTCAATCTTAATCTTAATCTTTCTCTTTCTCTTTCTCCCCGGTTTGCGCCGTCGGTTGAGCCGCCAAAAAACCAAGGCCGGAGAAAGATTAAGATTAAGAGAAAGAGAAAGATCGCCCCAAAACCCAAAACTCAAAACCCAAAACCCAAAACTCACCCCCCCACCCCCCCAACCCCCAAGACTCCTCTCAGCGGGCACAAAAAAACCGCCGCGATCGCTCGCGGCGGCGGAAAGGCGCAAAAATTACTTGGAGAGGTTGTTCGAGACCAGCTTGGTCATCTCGAACATCGAGACCTTGGTCTTGCCACCGAAGACGGCCTTCAGCTTGTCGTCGGCATTGATCTGGGTCTTCACCTTCTTGTCCTGAAGACCGTTCTTCTTGATGTAGGCCCAGAGCTTCTTGGTCAGCTCGGTGCGGGGAAGGGGATTCGAACCGACGACAGCGGCGAGCTTCTCGTTCGGTTGAACGGGCTTCATGAACGCGGCGTTGGGTTTACGGGCGGATTTTTTTGCCATGGTTGAGTTTGGTTTGGAGTGATTATTCCCTCTAAAGCAACGTCGTTCTAGAGGGAAAAAGTCGCTCTTGCATAGGAAAATCTGACTCTTTTCAGAGGAGAGTGCACCGTTTTTACCTCTGAGAAACAGCGCTTTTTCCCTTGAAAGGCCCCTGGGCGGGCATAGTCGGCGTCCGGGAGAGGCGTGGGTTTGTCACTGAAAAGTGTCGCGCCGGCCCTGCCGGGCGACGCTTCAGTCCCGCCTCTCAGGCGTTCCGTCCTTCCGCTTTTCCCCCGACCGTTTCGTCCACCTGCACGAACTGGCGGTAGAGCGCGGCGTAGTGGCCGCCGGCCGCGACGAGGGCCGCGTGCGTGCCGCGCTCAATGATGCGACCGTGCTCGAGTACGAGCACGAGGTCGGCGTGACGGATGGTGCTGAGCCGGTGCGCCACGACGAAGCTCGTGCGTCCTGCCAGCAAGGATACGAGGGCCTGCTGCAGCCGGGCCTCCGTCACCGCGTCGATCGAACTCGTCGCCTCGTCGAGGATCACGAGCCGGGGGTCCGCCAGCAGCGCGCGGGTGAAGCACACCAGCTGGCGCTGGCCGATGGAGAGCCCGGCGCCGCGCTCGCCGACCTCGGTGTGCAGGCCCTGGGGCAGCGCATCAAGCAGGTCGAGGCAGTCGAGGCGGCCGGCCGCGGCGCGCACCTCGGCCTCGGTGGCCTCCGGACGCGCCATCCGGATGTTGTCCAGCACCGTGCCGCTGAAGAGGAAGTTCTGCTGGTGGACCATGCCGGTCTGCGCGTGCAGCGAGCGGCTGCTGAGCGTGCGGATCTCCCGGCCATCGATCAGGAGTTCGCCGCGGCCGGGGAGGTAGAACTTGGAGACCAGGTTGATGATTGAGCTCTTCCCGCTGCCGGTGTGGCCGACGAGCGCAATGGTCTGGCCCGGCTCCGCCACGAAGTTCACATCGTGCAGCACGATGCGGTTCGGATCGTAGCCAAACGATACGTTGCGAAACTCCACCCGCATGCCCGCATGCGACTGGCCAGCGGCCGGCCTCATCCGCCCGACTTGTCCCTGGTCCCTGGTCCCTGGCCCCTCGTCTCCATCTTCCGCCCCCAGTCCCTGGTCTCCCCGCGCGCTTCTCGGGTCCGGCAGGTCCACCGCATCGGGGGCGTCCTCCCACTCCGGTTTCGTGTCGATCAGCCGGAACACGCGCTCGGCGCCCGCCATGGCCACGAGGGCCTGGTTGTACTGGTTGCCGATGATGGCGATGGGCGAGAAGAAGAACGTCGACAGAAAGAAGAACTGGATCAGCGCATCCAGGTTCATGGCGCCGTCGAACACCCGCCAGCCGCCGAAGAGCAGCAGGATGGCGACGAAGAACTGGCTGTTCAGCTCCAGCAGCGGCGTGAGGATCGCGGAGGTGCGGGCCAGCGCGATGTTGTAGCGGGCGTGATCGGCCAGCAGGCCGCGGAAGAGCCCGGCGTTCGTCTCCTGCCGCACGAAGCCCTGCGTCACCCGGATGCCGCTGACCGACTCGGCGAGCGTGGCCGTGACGCGGCTGAAGCTTTCATGGGTGGCGCGCGTGAGCTGGCTCAGGCGGACGCGGAAGTGCCGGTTCACGCTCCAGAGCACCGGGGCCATGCCGGCGACGATGAGAAACAGGATCGGATCGCACAGCAGCATCACCACCGCGGTAAAGAGCATCTGGCCGAACTGGATCGCGCTGACGAAGAGGACGTCCTGGATGCCGACGCGCATGGCCTCCACGTCGCTGGTCATCCGGCTGATGATCCGGCCCAGCTTCATCCGGTGAAAGAAGCTCATCGGCTGCCGCAGCAGGCAGCGAAAGAGGTCGGCCCGCAGTCCGTTCACCACGGTCTCGCCAATCTCGAGCGCGTACCGCTGGCGCCAATGAAACATGACATCGGTGGTCAGGGCCAGAAGGCCGTAGCCGAGCAAGGCCCAGGGCAGCACGGCGCGGTCGTGATCGGCGATGGGCCCGGCGATGATGCGGCCGGAGGCCCACACGAGCGCCGGCAGCTGGGCGGAACGGAAGGTCGTCAGCACCAGCAGCGCGATGAGCTTGCGCTTCACCGGCGCCGTGTAGCGGAAGAGCCGCCGGATCAGCCCCCACTCGAGGGGCTTGAACTGATCCTCGGGTTCCTCGTCGTCGCGGAGACGGTGGACGAGCCCCATGTTGCGGACCTCGAAGCCCGCGGGGATGCTGGATCCGGGATCGGAAGTGCCGCCTCCCGCCTCCCGCCTCCCGGATCTCGGATCCGGTGGCTCCGGTGCTGATGACGGCGTCGTCATGTTCGGAGGTTCGGGGTTCCCTTGGCGGCCGCCTGCAGTTCGCGGCCATCCACCAGCTGCAGGCTCGCCACGTGCAGGTACGGGCCCGGCCGCGCCATGAGTTCCTCGTGCGTGCCCTGCTGCACGATCCGGCCGCGTTCGAGCACGATGATGAAGTCGGCCCGCCGCAGCGTGCTCAGCCGGTGGGCGACAATGAAGGTCGTCCGGCCCGCGATGGCGCGGTCGAGCGCCTCGAAGATCTCGTGCTCCGTCTCGCTGTCGATGGCCGCGGTCGGATCGTCGAGGAGCAGGATGGCCGGCTCCAGCAGCACCGCGCGCGCGATGGCGAGTCGCTGCCGCTGGCCGCCCGAAAGGCTGTTGCCGCTCTCCCCCAAGAGCGTGTCGTAGCCCTTCGGCAGGCGCATGATGAACTCGTGCGCGGCTGCGATGCGCGCGGCTTTCTCGATCTGGGCCGGCGTGGCCTCGGGGTGGCCGAAGGCAATGTTCGCCGCGATCGTGTTCGAGAAGAGGAAGCTTTCCTGGAAGACGAGGCCGATGTTGCGCCGCAGATCGTCGAGGTGGAGGGTGCGCGCATCGCGCCCGTCGAGCAGGATGCGGCCGGCGGTCGGATCGTAGAATCTCGGTATCAGGCTCATCAGCACGCTCTTGCCCGCGCCGGTCGCGCCGAGGATGGCCACGCACTGGCCCGGTTTCACGTCGAGGTTGATGTCCCGCACCACCGCGTCGGTGGCATGGTAGGCGAAGGAGACGGCCTCGAAGCGCACCGCCCCCTGCAGGCGCGGCACGCGCACGGCGTCGGGGGCGTTTTTCACCTCCACCGGCGCGTCGAGGATTTCGAAGACGCGTCGCGCGCCGATCAGCGACTGCTGCACGCTGTTCACGACGGTGGCGATGTTGTTCACCTGGCCGGAATATTGTTCCAGCAGGCCGGCGAACACCACGAGCCCCGTGCCGAACGGCAGTTCCCCCTGGATCACGAGGTACCCCCCGTAGCCGAGGAGCACCATCATGTTGATGCGCGTCAGGAAGCCGATCGCGGGGGAAAACAGGCTCATCCGCCAGAAAATGGTGTGCTGTTGTTCCAGGCAGGCGCGATTGGCCGCGTCGAAGGCTGCCCGTCGCTCCGCCTCGCGTCCGAAGCCTTTCGTGACCGCGATGCCCTGGATGCTTTCCGCGAGGAACTGCACCAGTTTCTCCACCAGGGTGCGGTTGCGCGTCATCTCCGGCTGCACCTTGCGGGAGAACCAGGCGGAGAGGATCCAGAGCACGGGCGTCGTTCCCAGGCAGGCGAGCGTGAGACTGGGACTGAGGCTCGCCATGTACACGAGGTAGACGGTCAGCGAGATGCCCATGATCACCGTCTGGATCAGCACCTGGTCCACGAACATCCGGACCGACTGCACGTCGCTCGTCACGCGCGTGATGATCGATCCGGTCGTGTTGGCGTCGAAGAACCGGAAACTGAGGCGTTGCAGCTTGTCGTACACCTCGGCACGGAGGTCGACGACGAGCTTCTGTTGCACGAGGGTGTTGACCGACAGTGCGTAGAGGTAGTTGAGGATCGCGCGGGACACGGCGAGCAGCAGGATGGCGGCGGCGAGCATCGCGAGCACCTGCAGCGGTTCCCAGGTCTGCGGCAGCACCAGATTCAGTCGGTTCGGCGCGAGTGGCACGCCTTCCGCGCGGTGGCGGATGTAGTCGATGCCCAGGCCCGTGAAGCTCAGGCCCACGATGCCCAGGGTGAGCAGCACCAGCTGGATCACGAGCGTCTCCAGGCAGTGCAGCCGGTACCGCCAGGCCAGCCCGAACAGCCTTCGCACCAGCGCGCCATTGGAAGGCGACGAGGCGGCGGTGGCAGCGGCAAGGTCGGACATGCGGAAGCGGCACCTTACCCCCTCACCGGTCCGCCGCACGTAATTTTTTCTAGGGTGGAACCCGGCCACGACAAAAACCCAGAACCCCAAACCCAAAACCCAACCCGGAACCCCAACTCAAAACCCAAAACCCAAAACCCAAAACTCAAAACCCAATACCCCTCGCCCCTTGCACCCCCCGGCCCGGCGCACTACCGTCATCCGCATGCCTACCGTGATTGTCCTGCTGAAGGTGGACCACCGCAATGTGACCGGCACGGCCGAGAAGCTGCTGGAGATTCCAGACGTGTCCGAAGTGTACTCCATTTCCGGGCGCTACGATCTGCTCGCCATGATCAAGTGCGCCGACGTCGACAAAGTGGAGGCCATCATCACCGACCAGCTCCTGCGCACCGAAGGAATCGTGGACAGCGAGACGATGTTCGCCTTCCGCAGCTTCGACAAACGCGAAGGCGGCCGCGCGATCGGAGTGGATTAGGGGTTTCGAGTTGGACCCCCGAAACCAGAAACGAGAAACGAGAAACGAGAAACGAGAAACCAGAAACTAGAAACTAGAAACTAGAAACCAGTAACCCAACCCGCACTTTCGCTCCGCGGGGCAGCCACTTGACGCGGAACGGTCTCCAGCCCTATTTGTCACCACTCCGATGCGTTCCCCCCGTCTCTCCCCTCGTTGCGCCGTGGCTGTGCTATTCGGCACGGTGGGGCTGGTCTCGGCACGCGCGGAGCTGCTGAAGGTTTCGCCCTTTCTGCCGCCCCAGGGCGCCGCGGCTGGATCCGCCGCGACGGCCAATGCGCCGCTGGTGTTTGGCGGGACGATGCAGGTGGGCGATGTGCGCCAGTTCCGCATCAACGATCCCGCGCGCAAGGTCGGCTCCTGGCTCAAGCTGGGCGAGCGTGATGCGAATCTCGAGGTGGTGGTGACGCAGTACGATGCGGCCAACGACACGGTGACGATCGAGCATGCCTCGCAGACGCTGACGCTGCAACTCAAGGCAGCGAAGGTGGTGTCGTCCGGCGCGGCACCGATGGGGCTGCCGGCCCCGCCGCCCGTCTCCCTGCCCAATGTGTCCCCGGCCGTGGTGCAGACCGTGGTGCCGAATCCGACCCCGGCCGACGAGCAACGTCGACTGGAGGCCGTGGCCGCGGAGGTGGCTCGCCGTCGCGCCTTGCGCGAACAGGCGGCGCAGCAGGCACAGCTTCAGGCCCAGGGTGGCGGCGCAGCGCCCACGCCGCTGCCGCAGCAGCCCAATGTCACCCGGCAGGATATCCAGCAGTCGATGCAGCCGATCCGCCGCTGAGCGGGAGGCTGATGGACTGGCCCCGTGGCGCCGGCTTCAGCCGGTATCCGTTCAGCCTTTCAGCGTTTCCGCGATTGGCCTTCGCTGCGTCACGTGCGCGAGCAGCAGGGTGAAGAAGCAGAGCACCAGGTTTTGCAGCGGTAGCTGCAGCGGCGTCGGCAGCGCGTAAATGATGCAGACGGCGGGGATCCAGACCCCGAGATTCGAAATGAGCACCGGCATCACGCGCCGCCAGTACCAGCCGCCGGCCTTCACATCCCGCAGCACCGGCCCGGCGTCGAACCGGCTCTCCACCCACGCGTACACCAGCACCGTGGCCGGGACGGCTATGATCGGACAATAAACGAACTGATCCAGGAGCATCTTGATCGTGACCGTCGACACGTCGGTCGCCTCGCCCACGGTGGCCGCAAGAAAGCGGTACCAGAGACCCACCTCCAGGCCTTTGTACGACCAGAACGCCGTCAACGCCGCGCCGCCGGCCCAGGTAAACCGGTCGTGGGTTGCCCGTCGCGCCCGCAGATAAAGGAATGGAATCGCCCCGCCGAACAGCCCGGTGGAAACAATGCCGAACAGATGACCGAACCGGTCGTGCAGGTGGGCGAGGGCGTTGACGGCCTCGTGAGTGGGCGGGTGACGGTAGTACGCGAGCACGAGCGTCAGCGCAACTGCCTGCAACACAAGGGCGGGCGCCGCCGTCGCGCGGGCTGCGCGAACGCCCGCAAGCCAGGGCGCCTCCGTCCGCTTCGATTCTTGGTGCATGAAAAGGGGCAAGACTCCCGGCCTGATCCGCGTGACGCCAGAGTAAATGTTGCACCGCGCGATCTAAGTAATGCTCACCTCGAACTTCGTAGCCGTTCAAGTCGCGCCCGGCGGCGCCGAAGTACAGCTTGGGTTCTCTGCCTGATCTCACCGCCCCCCATGAGCCAATTTTCGCGCGCCTTGTCGCCGCGACGGCGGCTGCCGGCCGTATTCGCGCTGGCGGTACTCCTTGCGTGGACGGCTGTACGTCCAGCCTGGGCCGCCGAACCCCCGGCCGCGGAACCCACCGGTCCGGTCCTGACCGACTTCGCGGCCTTCTACTCGCTGCCCATTGAAGAGCAGCAGAAGCCCCAGCGCATCTCGGTGGAGGTGCTGATCCTTTTCCACGACCCGATCTGGCGGGTGACCTGGGTGCGCTGCGGTGCCTCGCCCGGCTTCATGTCCCTCCTGACCGGAGAATTCGATCTTCGCACGGGCGATCTGGTCCGGGTGGAGGGGACGGCCGTGCCTTCGGCCGGACTGTTGGTCAGCAACCCGCGGGTCGAAATCCTTCGTCGGGGAGTCCCCGTGGAACCGTTGCGGGTGGGGGAGGATGTCGCGAACACCGCGAAATACTCGGAGCAGTACGTCGAACTGGAAGGCTACGTCGACCGGCAGGTTCCGACGGGAACCGGGCATGTCACGATCGATCTGGTGGTGGGCACGCATCTGGTCATGACGCGGATGCAGACCGCGCAGGATGCGGCGCCTCTTGAGGGGAAGCGGATCCGGGTCCGGGGCGTGTACGCCGCGCCGCCGGTCGCCCACGGCGGTCCGCCGAAGATGGAGCTCTGGGTGCAGTCGCCCGCGGAGTTAACCGTCACCGGCACCCTGGATGACGATCCGCGTTTCAACGCCGCGCCCCATGACATCGAGCACCTCGCCGTGGCTCCCGCCCATGAATGGGTCAGGGTGATTGGTTGGGTGCGCGGCCAACGGCCCGGGGTGAATCTCACGGTGCGCGACGAGACCGGCCAGCTGGTCGCGTTGGGTCCGCAGGTCTCGCGGCTGGCGATGAACGACCTGGTCGACGTCATCGGCCTGCCCGAACGATCGGATGACGGGTGGGTGCTGCGGAACGCGCTCTATCGAAAAGGCAAGGCACTGCCGGTCGCCCGGTCGTCCTCGAGCCGGCGCCTGCGTCTGGCGGAGCAGGTCCGTGAGTTGTCCAGCGAGGAGGCGCAGCGCGGGCACCGCGTCCAGCTTTCCGGCGTGGTGACGTGGACGCATCCCACCGCCGGCTTTTTTTTCCTGCAGGATCTCACGGGCGGGACCATGGTCCTGACGACGCCCGACATCGGGCCCGTCCTGGTGGGGTGGCGCGTCGAGGTCATCGGCACCACCTCGTCGGGGTCGTTGAGCCCGGTGGTGCGGGCGACCCACGTCCGCCATGGCTCGGATCTGGGTCTCCCGGACGCGCGCCTGATCACGGGTCAGCAGGCCCTCACCGGCGTCGATGACGCCCACTGGGTCACGATCACCGGTTATGTGCGCTCCGTACAGCCCGACGAGCCGCTCAGCCGCCTGGTGATCTCCACTTCCGGCGGCGAATTCCAGGCCGTCGTGCCCGCCGATCAGACGCTTGCCCGCCTGCACGATTGCGTGGTGCGCATCCGCGGCGTGTGCCGCGCCCTCGCCAACCGCAAACGCCAGATCGAGGGCTTCGAGGTCTGGGTCCCGGCCGCCGAATTCATCGAGGTGGAGGAAGCGGCCCCGTCCGACCCCTTCAGCGTGCAGGAACGTTCGATCTCCAGTCTCCGGCATTCGAATACGCTCGAGTTCGGTCATCGCCGCGTGCGGGTGGGAGGCGTGGTGGTGCGGCACGAACCGGGTCGGTACCTCTTTCTGCAGCAGGGAACCGATGCCCTGCTGGCGCTTGCCGCCGGCACGGAGGCGCTGGCGCCGGGCGACGTTGTCGAGGCGGTGGGATTCCCCGGGAACGAATCCAGCCGGCTGATCCTGCGCGACGCCGTCTACCGGCGGCTGTCCAGCGGGGCCGGACCTGCGCCGCAGTCGCTCGCCTCGGTCCGCCCGCTCAACCGGGAACTCGACGGGCGCCTGGTCCGATTGTCGGGCCGGCTGCTGAACGTGACCCAGCAGGATACGCATGCCCGCCTGGTCCTGCAGACGCCGACCGAATATTTCGAAGCCACCCTGCCGCTCGCCGCGGCGAGATCGCTTTCGCTGGAGCCGGGCAGCCGGGTGCAGCTCACCGGCGTCTATGTGATCGATTTCGACGAGTACAAGCGCCCCCATGACCTGGCGATCGAGGCGCGCTCGGCCGCGGACGTCGTGATCGAGGAACGGCCGCCCTGGCTCACCACCCGGCGGATGCTCGTCGTCGTCGGCGTCCTGACCCTCAGCGCCGCCCTGGCCGCCGCCTGGGGCGTGACGCTCCGCCGCCGCGTGCAGTTGCAGACCGCGCAGATCGTCGAGCGTCTCGAGGGGGAAAAAGCCGCGCGCCTGGACGCCGTCATGACGCGCGCGTCCAAGCTGGAATCCCTCGGGGTGCTGGCCGGGGGCATCGCCCACGACTTCAACAACCTGTTGACGGTCATCATGTGCAATCTGTCGCTGGGGCAGCTCGACCGCAGCATCGGCCAGGACACGCTGCGGTGCCTGCGCGAGGGAGAGCAGGCGGCGAAGCGGGCCCGCGATCTTACGCAGCAGCTGCTGACGTTCGCGAAGGGTGGGGCGCCGGTCCGCAGCTCCACCCGGATGCAGGATCTGATTCGCGAGGCGGTGGAGTTTGCCTCGCACGGGACCAAGGCGCGCTGCGAACTGCTGGTCCGGCCGGATCTCTGGCCGGCCAATGTGGACCGCAGCCAGATCAGCCGCGTGGTGCAGAACATCGTGATCAACGCCCATCAGGCGATGCCGCAGGGCGGGACGCTGACGATTGCGGCTCAGAACGAAATGGTCGGCGCCGGCGCGGTGGCGCCCCTGCGGCCCGGCAAGTACCTGCTGCTGCGCTTCCGCGACACGGGTCCCGGCATTTCGCCCGAGCAGCTGCCCAAAATCTTCGATCCGTACTTCACCACAAAGAACTATGGTTCGGGGCTGGGCCTCGCCACGGTTTACTCGATCGTGCAGCAGCATCAGGGACACGTCGAAGTCCAGTCCACCGTGGGCGAAGGCACGATGTTCTCGCTGTGGCTGCCGGCGGCGGAGGAGCCGCCGCAACCCGATGTCCTCACCACCTGCGTCCTTCCGCAGTGCACCGGCCGGATCCTCTTCATGGACGACGAGCCGAGCATTCGCCGGCTCGGGAGCACGATGCTCCAGCGGATGGGCATGGAGGTGACGGAAGTGGCAAATGGCACCGAAGCGCTGCGGGCGTACGCTTCGGCCCGAGACGCGGGCGCTCCGTACGATGTTGTGATCCTCGATCTGACCATCCCGGGAGGGATGGGCGGGGCGGAAACGCTGCAGCGCCTGCGGGACATCGATCCGGGCGTGCGGGCCATCGTCTCGAGTGGCTATTCGAGCGATCCGGTCATGGCCCGGTACCGCGAACACGGTTTCGTGGCCGTGGTCAAGAAGCCCTACGAGGCGATGACGTTCGCCCAGGCGGTGCAGGGCGTGGTGGCCGAGCGGCGGGCGCCCGTACGGGTCTTCCCGTAGAAGCGTCTACGGGTCCGCCCCGCGGTTTTACGGGGCTTTATCCGCGGACCGGGAGGGCCACGGGGTTTTCCCAGGCTGGCGTCACCCCAGGCGGACGGGCTGCGGAAACGCCCGGGCCAGGGCTCTTCCCTCGGGGAAGCGCTGTCACTCCCGGGCTCGGCGGGACCGATCCCCCAGTCCGTCGCCCCGGGGGCCGGCGAAAACACCCCAGGCGCAACCGGGCGGCTTCCCGGGCGCGCCGAAAAACCCCTCAACGTGTATCCGTACTTCGGATCCCGTGGGGCCCCGAATTATGGCGGGACGTCATTTCCACTATCGTCGTGGGCATGCGCACCACCGCTTGCACCACCACTCTCCACCGCTTTCTCCGGGTCGCCGGTCTGGCGGCGTTCGTGTTCACCGCCTTTTCCGCCCACGCCGGCATCCGCTCCGAACGTCTGCTGGCCGCGATCATCAAGCAGACGCCCGCGTCCACGATCGTCAGCCGGGGCGAACAGATCCAGGCCGCCGAGCGCGCCGCGCGCAACATCCCCGGCGCCGAGGCGATGTGGGGCGTCGGCGCCTCGATGGAGCCCCTCTACTCGTCCGGCACCGCGATCGTGGTCGCGCCCGTGTCGTTCAAGGAGCTGAAAAAGGGCATGACCGTGGTGTACTATAATCGCGACGGCGAGATGGTCGCCCACGCGCTCACCGGCGATCTGCCGAAGGGCTGGATCGCCCAGGGCGTCGGCAACGACCACGAGGACGACGACCTCGTCACGGCCAACAACCTGGTGGGCGTCATCGTCCACGCGTTTTCGGAGTCGCACTCGGAATATCGGACCGCGATCGCGAAGCAGCTGATCGCCAAGGGCCGCCTCAGCGCGGGCCAGAGCTGATCCTCCGCCTCGGGATGCGCCGGAATCTTTCCTTCAGGGTTTAGTTAGTGGTGACAGCAAGGGTGTGATAGCAGCCGCGGGGTGGTGCCCGCGGCTGCTTAGTTTTTTCAGGCTCCCGGATTGCGAACCCGTTGAGCCCCCGACGTGTCCTTCGGCGCAGGCGAAGGCAGGACCGCACCCACGGGATCGCGGGCGGCCCGCCCGCATCGGGTGGCTGGAAGGGGGAAGGCCGGCCCGAGGCTGCCTCCCGCCGTCACCCCCGCCGGCGGGGCGTATCGGGATATTTCCGACGGGACCCCGCGGTTTTCCCGAGCGCACGAGCGGGAGAACCGTCGCCACAAATGCCTTCCGCGAGTGCGGCTGGGGTCTTCAACTAGTCCGCACTTAGTAGTCTTTCCTCCGGACGAGTCCCACCCCCGCGGTCCGCGGCCGCGGGGCGTCCGGCCCAGCCTCCAGCCGCAGTTCCCAGCAACCCAAATCAGTCTCGCCATGGTTTCACTGATCGCTCTGCCGTCCCGCCTCGACAAACGTCAGCTTGCGAACGCGCTTTCGAGCCTGCGAAAAGGCGATTTTGCCGTGCGAATGCCCACCGGCCTCGCCGGACTCGATGGGCAGATCGCCGACGAGTTCAACGAACTCGTGGAGATCAACCGCCGGCTCGCGGATGAGCTGGAGCGCATCAGCCAGGCGGTCGGCAAGCAGGGTCAGATCTCCCAGCGCGCCTCGATCGGCAAGGTGACCGGCGCGTGGCAGGAGGCGGTGACGTCCGTCAACTCCCTGATCAACGACCTGGTGCATCCGACCTCCGAAATGGCGCGCGTGATCGGCGCCGTCGCGAAGGGCGATCTTTCGCAAAGCGTGGCGCTGGAGATTTCCGGCCGCCCGCTGGAGGGCGAGTTCCTCCGCATCGCGCGCACGGTGAATACGATGGTGGACCAGCTGTCGTCGTTCGCCTCCGAGGTGACGCGCGTCGCCCGCGAGGTCGGCACCGAGGGCAAGCTGGGCGGCCAGGCGCAGGTGCCCGGGGTCGCCGGCACGTGGAAGGATCTCACCGACTCGGTGAATTCGATGGCCGGCAATCTGACGGCCCAGGTGCGCAACATCGCCGCCGTGACCACCGCGGTGGCCAATGGCGACTTGACCAAGAAGATCACGGTCGAGGTGCGCGGAGAAATCCTCGAGCTGAAGAACACCATCAACACGATGGTGGACCAGCTGAACTCCTTTGCCTCGGAGGTGACGCGCGTCGCCCGCGAGGTCGGCACCGAGGGCAAGCTGGGCGGCCAGGCCGACGTGCGCGGCGTGGCCGGCACGTGGAAGGATCTGACCGACAACGTGAACTTCATGGCCGGCAATCTCACCGGCCAGGTGCGTAATATCGCCGCCGTGACGACCGCCGTCGCCAACGGCGACCTGACCAAGAAGATCACCGTCGAGGTCCGGGGCGAAATTCTCGAGCTGAAGAACACCGTCAACACGATGGTGGATCAGCTCTCGTCGTTTGCGGCGGAAGTGACGCGCGTCGCGCGTGAGGTCGGCACCGAAGGCAAGCTGGGCGGCCAGGCCGACGTGCGCGGCGTGTCCGGCGTGTGGAAGGACCTCACCGACAACGTCAACTTCATGGCGGCCAACCTGACGAACCAGGTCCGCAACATCGCCGACGTGACCAAGGCGGTCGCCGCCGGCGACTTGTCGAAGAAGATCACGGTCGACGTGAAGGGCGAGATCCTCGAGCTGAAGAACACCGTCAACACGATGGTGGATCAGCTCAACTCGTTCGCCTCCGAGGTGACGCGCGTCGCCCGCGAGGTCGGCACCGAGGGCAAGCTGGGCGGCCAGGCGGACGTGCGCGGCGTGTCCGGCACGTGGAAGGATCTCACCGACTCGGTGAACTCCATGGCCGGCAATCTGACCGCCCAGGTGCGCAACATTGCGGCAGTGACGACGGCGGTGGCGACGGGCGATCTGACGAAGAAGATCACCGTCGACGTGCGCGGCGAGATTCTCGAGCTGAAGAATACCATCAACACGATGGTTGACCAGCTCTCCTCCTTCGCCGCCGAGGTGACGCGCGTTGCGCGCGAGGTCGGCACCGAGGGCAAGCTCGGCGGCCAGGCGGTCGTGAAGGGCGTCGCCGGCACGTGGAAGGATCTGACCGACTCGGTGAACTCGATGGCGGGCAACCTCACGGCGCAGGTCCGCAACATCGCGGCGGTGACCACGGCGGTGGCGAACGGCGATCTTTCCAAGAAGATCACGGTCGACGTGCGCGGCGAGATTCTCGAGTTGAAGGACACCATCAACACCATGGTGGTGCAGCTGAACTCCTTCGCGTCGGAAGTCACGCGCGTCGCCCGCGAGGTCGGCACGGAAGGCAAGCTGGGCGGCCAGGCCGACGTGCGCGGGGTGTCGGGCGTGTGGAAGGATCTCACCGACAACGTGAATTTCATGGCGGCGAACCTGACGAACCAGGTGCGCAACATCGCCGCGGTGACCACCGCGGTGGCCAACGGCGACTTGTCGAAGAAGATCACGGTCGACGTGAAGGGCGAGATCCTCGAGCTGAAGAACACCATCAACACGATGGTCGACCAGCTGAACTCCTTTGCCTCGGAGGTGACGCGCGTGGCGCGCGAGGTCGGCACCGAAGGCAAGCTCGGCGGCCAGGCCGTCGTGCGCGGTGTTTCGGGCACGTGGAAGGATCTCACCGACAACGTGAACTCGATGGCGTCGAATCTGACCTCGCAGGTGCGCGGTATCGCGAAGGTCGTGACGGCCGTCGCCAATGGCGACCTGAAGCGCAAGCTGTCGTTCGAGGCAAAGGGCGAAATCGCCGAGCTGGCGGATACGATCAACAACATGATCGACACCCTCGCCACGTTCGCCGAGCAGGTGACCACGGTCGCCCGCGAGGTGGGCGTCGACGGCAAGCTGGGCGGCCAGGCCAAGGTGCCCGGCGCGTCCGGCACGTGGAAGGATCTCACCGACAACGTCAACCAGCTCGCCGCCAATCTCACCACCCAGGTCCGCGCCATCGCCGAAGTCGCGACCGCGGTCACCAAGGGTGACCTCACCCGCTCGATCAAGGTCGAGGCGTCCGGCGAGGTGGCCGCCCTCAAGGATACGATCAACGAGATGATCCGTAACCTGAAGGACACGACCATCAAGAACAACGAGCAGGACTGGCTGAAGACCAACCTGGCGAAGTTCTCCCGCATGCTCCAGGGCCAGAAGGACCTCCTGACGGTCGGCAAGCTCATCCTCTCGGAACTGGCCCCGGTCGTCGGCGCCCAGCACGGCGTGTTCTACACCATGATCAATGCGGGGGAGGAGCCGCGCCTGCATCTGCTGGCGTCGTATGCCTTCCGGGCCCGCAAGCACGCGTCCCATGATCTCAAGCTCGGCGAGACGCTCGTCGGCCAGGCCGCCCTGGAGAAGGAGCGCATCCTGCTGACCCGGGTTCCCAGCGACTATGTGCAGATCAGCTCGGGCCTGGGTGAAGCCACGCCGTTGAACCTGATCGTCCTGCCGGTGCTCTTCGAGGGCCAGGTGAAGGCGGTCATCGAGCTCGCCTCGTTCGAGAACTTCTCGCCGACGCACCTTATCTTCCTCGACCAGCTCACCGAGTCGATCGGCATCGTGCTCAACACGATCGAGGCGAACATGCGCACCGAGGATCTCCTCAAGCAGTCGCAGTCGCTCGCGCGCGAACTGCAGGCGCAACAGGAGGAGCTGCAGAAGACGAACCTCGAACTGGAGGACAAGGCCAAGCTGCTCGCCGAGCAGAACGTCGAGGTGGAAAAGAAGAACATGGAGGTGGAACAGGCCCGCCAGGCGCTCGAGGAAAAGGCCGCCCAGCTCGCGCTCACCTCGAAGTACAAGTCCGAGTTCCTCGCGAACATGTCGCACGAGCTGCGCACCCCGCTCAACTCGCTGCTCATCCTCTCCGACCAGCTCTGCGCCAACAAGGACGGCAATCTCCAGGCCAAGCAGGTCGAGTTCGCCAAGACGATCCACTCGTCCGGCCAGGACCTCCTCCGCCTCATCAACGACATTCTCGATCTCGCGAAGATCGAGTCGGGCACCGTGTCCGTCGAGGTCAGCGACCTGCGGCTGCAGGACCTCAAGGACTACGTCGAGCGCACGTTCCAGCCGATCGCCGACCACAAGAAGCTCGACTACAACGTCGTGCTCAATCCGAAGCTGCCGCGCAACGTCCGCACGGACGCCAAGCGTCTCCAGCAGATTCTCAAGAACCTGCTGTCGAACGCCTTCAAGTTCACCGAAAAGGGCCGCATCACCCTCGAGATCGAACCGGCGACCTCCGGCTGGAGCGCGGATCACGCGACCCTCAGCGCCGCACCCGAGGTCGTCGCCTTCCGCGTCAGCGACACCGGCATCGGCATCCCCCCGGAAAAGCAGCAGATCATCTTCGAGGCGTTCCAGCAGGCCGACGGTTCGACCAACCGCAAGTACGGCGGCACGGGCCTCGGCCTCTCGATCAGCCGCGAAATCGCCCGCCTCCTCGGCGGCGAAATCCAGCTGGTGTCCGACGTGGGCGAGGGCAGTACCTTCACGCTCTACCTGCCGGCCATCATCGGCTCGTCGGAGCGCGTCGAGGCCCCGGCGACGGTGGTGCCGGCGCCCACCGGCTTCGTGCAGCGCGTCAGCCGCCAGCTGCCGACGTCCGAGCCCGTGGAATCGCCGACGATCATCGACGACCGCGACGCGATCGGACCCAACGACCAGTCGCTCCTCATCATCGAGGACGATCCGACATTCGCCGAACAGCTGCTCGAGCTGGCGCGGACCCACGGGTTCAAGGGCGTGGTCGCGCCGCGCGGCAGCGATGCGCTCCAGCTCGCCCGCCGGCTGCACTTCACCGCCATCACGCTCGACATCGTGCTGCCGGACATGGACGGCCGCCGCGTTCTGTCGCGGCTGAAGGACGATCCGGCGACCCGCCACATCCCCGTGATGATCCTCTCCGGCACCGACCGCGACGAGATGGGCTTGAAGCACGGCGCGCTGTCGCACGTCTCGAAGCCCATCCTGGCGGATGCCCTGAACCAGCAGTTCGTCGCGTTGAAGAGCTTCATCCAGCGGCCGGTCAAGAACCTGCTGCTGGTCGAGGACAACGAGATCCAGCGCAACAGCACGATCGAGCTGATCGGCAACACCGACGTGCACACCCATGCGGTCGGCACGGGGGCGGAGGGTCTCGAGGCGCTGCGCAATCAGACCTTCGACTGCGTCGTGGTGGACCTGGGCCTGCCCGACATGCCCGGCACCAAGTTCATCGAGGAGGTTCGGGCCGCCGGGTTCGAGTCGCTCCCGATCGTCGTTCACACCGGCCGCGAGCTGCCGAAGGAAGAGGCCGAGGAGATGAAGCGGCTGGCACGCACGATCATCCTCAAGGACGTGCAGTCGCCGGAACGGCTCTTCGATGAGACCGCCCTGTTCCTGCACCGCAACGTCGAGAAGCTCCCGCCCGACAAGCGCCGGCTCGTGGAGAGCCTGCACAAGGACGGCGAGGTGCTGGCCGGCAAGCGGGCGCTCATCGTCGACGACGACATGCGGAACATTTTCGCGATGACGTCCTTCCTGGAGCGGTACGAAATGGAGATCACCGCGGCCGAGAACGGTCTCGACGCCCTGCGGCTCATGAAGGAGGCGGGGCCCTTCGATGTCGTGCTGATGGACATCATGATGCCGGACATGGACGGGTATGAGACGATGCGCCGGATCCGCGCGGATGAGACGCATCGCGACCTGCCGATCCTGGCACTCACGGCCAAGGCGATGAAGGGCGACAAGGAGAAGTGCATTGAAGCCGGGGCCTCCGATTACATCGCGAAGCCCGTCGATACCGAGCAGCTGCTGTCGCTGCTTCGCATCTGGCTCCACCGCTGATCCTCGTGAAGCGCCAACGCTACCTGATGAACGCGTCACCGGCCAACGGATCGGAGAGCGCCGCGCACGCGGTCCTCTCCCGGGACGGGGCGAAACCCCGCCGGTCGACGGGCAAGGTGCCGTCCGCCGGCCCGAAGGCCGCGGAGTTCATCGCGTCGCCCAACGGCGCCGTGCCGCCGGCGACCACGCCCGCCCTGGTCCCGACTCCGGATCTGCCCATCGCGCCGGCGCCCGCGCCCGTGAATACCGCCCGGGAGGAGCCGATCGAGATCCTGATCGTCGACGATTCGGTGGAGAAGCTGCTCGCGCTCGAGGCGGCGCTGGTGGACCTCAACCAGACCGTGATCAAGGCGTACTCCGGCGCGGAGGCGCTGCGCCTGATCCTCAAGCGGGACTTCGCCGTCATCCTGCTCGACATCAACATGCCGGGGATGGACGGGTTCGAGACCGCGACGCTCATCCGCCAGCGGAAGTCCAGCGCCCACACGCCCATTATTTTCGTGACCTCGTTCAGCACGGGCGACGTGGAGGTGTACCGCGGCTACTCCCTCGGGGCGGTCGACTATCTCTTCACGCCGGTCACGCCGGAGGTCCTTCGCTCCAAGGTCTCGGTGTTCGTGGAACTGGCGAAAAAGAACCGCGAGATCCAGCGCCAGGCCGTCGCGCTGCGCCGCGCCGAAGAGGAGCGCCTGCAGCGCAAGCTCGCGGAGGCCAATGCCCGGATCGAGTGGGAGACGCGCCGGAATCACTTCTTCCGCCTGTCCATCGAGCTGCTGGCGATCGCGACCTATGACGGCGTGTTCACGCAGACCAATCCGACCTGGCAGAAAGCCCTGGGCTTCGCCGAGGCGGAGCTGCACGGCCGGAAACTCACCGACTTCATCCACCCCGACGACCGTCCGGGCATGGAGGCGCTGATCGAAAACGTGCAGCGGGCCGACACGCCGCTGTACTTCGAGAACCGCTTCCGCGGCAGCGACGGGTCGTTCCGCTGGCTCGGCTGGACGATTGCTCCGTTCGCGGCGGAAGGCCTGCTCTACATCTTTGCGCGCGACATCACCGAACGCCGCGAGCGTGAGGAGGAGATCCGCCGGCTGAACGGCGATCTCGAGCAGCGCACGCTGACCCTGCAGATGCTGAATCAGGAGCTGGAGTCGTTCTCCTACTCACTGGCCCACGATCTGCGGACGCCGTTGCGATCGATCGGCGCGTATTCGGAAATGATGGTCACCGGTGAGGCCGGCGAGCTGCCGTCCGAGGTGCTCGGCATGGCGCGCACGATCAACAAGAACAGCGCGCGGATGTCGCAGCTGATGGACGACTTCCTCGCGTTCTTCCGCGTGGCGCGCAAGGACGTCAAGCAGGAGGCCATCGCCATGACCTCGGTGGTGCGCGAGGCGATCGCCGCGGTCGGCAGCGATGGGAAGCGCGAGATCGAGTTCGAGGTGCGATCGCTCCCCGACGCGAAGGGCGATGCCGCCATGGTGCTGCAGGTGTTCATCAACCTCATCGCCAACGCGGTGAAGTTCACCGGCGGGCGGCCCAAGGCGCAGATCGAGATCGGCGTTGTGCCGGGTCGCGCGCCGACCGTCTACTTCGTCAAGGACAACGGCGTGGGCTTCAACATGAAGTACTACAACCGGCTCTTCGGCGTGTTCGAGCGCCTGCATCGCCGCGAGGAGTTTGACGGCACCGGCGTCGGACTGGCGATCGTGCAGAAGATCGTGCAGCGGCACGGCGGCGCCGTCTGGGCCGAGGCGGTGGTCGATCAGGGCGCCACGTTTTATTTCACCCTTGAAGCGGGCGCGACGCCGCCGCCCCCGCCATGAAACCCTTTCGCCGTCCCGGGCGCATGGAGAGCGGACACCGTCTGGAAGCTGGACCAGTAGGTGTCTCCCCGTCGCTCGGGGCGGCGATTTCCCCCTTTGTCACCCCTGGTGCGTGGTGAGAAGTCATAGTCTCGAAGCTGGAACGAGCAGGTGACTTCCCCCGCGCTGGGGGTGACGTTTGGGGGCGTGATGCCGGCTCCGCCTGAAGCCGGAAGAAGACGGCCGAGCCCGCCATCCGTGGCTTAGCGGACCGCGGTCGCCCCGCCCGCAATCCGTTGGCTTAGTGGACCGCGGGCGGCCCGCCCGCAATCCGGGGTCACCGCTCTCCCATGCCAGCCCCCCAGCGTCCCGCCCGTCCCGCCCGCCCCGCCGACCTGCCCGAGCCGAGTTTTCGCACCTCAGCGACTTCGGCCGGTCTATGCGCCGCATGTCCGCCCCGACCCGCCCCTGCAACCTAGCCGCCGGCCTCCGCGCCTGCGTGGTGGCCTTGGGCGTGTGGTGCCTTCCCGCCCACGCCCAGATCGATGAAACTCCCTCGCTGCGTCCTGCCTGGTACGTGGCGGTCCAGGCCTACAGTTTCCACGAGCACACCACGCAGGAGGACCTGCGGAATGACACGCCCGGGATCGGTATGCTCCGTCGTGACGGCAATTGGCTGCTCGGAGCTGGCGCTTTTCGGAACAGCATCGGCAACTGGGCCGGCTACGGCTACGGCGGCTACCAATGGCCGTTGGGCGCGATCCGGGTGGGCGGCATCGCCGGCGCGACCCATCGCTACAATTACAACAACGGCGGCATCGTGCCCATGGCCGCCGCCGTGGTCTCGGTGCCCTTGAGTGACAAGTGGGAGATCGAGCTGATCGGCATCCCCCGCGTCAAGGACTACACCTATACCACGCTCAACGTCTCGATCGCGTATCGATTCAGGTGAGACGCGGAAGGTGGATGGCCGCAAAAAAGCGCAAAAGGCGCAAGAGACCCTCTATTCTTGCAGTGCTATCGCTGCATTTCGTGTTTTTTCAGCACGACTTGCTTTTGGGCTCCTCCCAATCCTCTCAACCACAGATGAACACAGATGGACTCAGATTTGGAAAAAGACCGGCCTGGATCCGTGTCCATCTGTGTTCATCTGTGGTTCAATGGGTTTGATTTGGTTGCGG
>JAEWKR010000184.1 GCA_023457715.1 Verrucomicrobiota bacterium | reverse complement strand
GAGCCGGAGGCGGGCGCTGCGACTGTCTTGGGCGTTACGCGATGAACAGGTTTGTCCAAGGACCGAGCCTCCGTGTCCTCTGTGTCGGAGCTCTGTGCTCTCTGTGGCTACTTCGGAATCCAGGTTCGATGTTCGATGTTCGACGTTCGATGTTCAACGTTCGACGTTCATCCATCACACCGATACCCCACTCCGTGCACGGTCGCGATCGGGTCCCGGCCAGACGCGCCGATGATCTTCTTCCGCAGCTGCGCGACGTGCTGATCCAGGGTTCGCGTGGTGCCCAGGTATTGTGTGCCCCACACGGTGTTCAGCAGCGCGTCCCGGGTCAGCACCTCGCCCTTCCGGGCGGCGAAGACCTCCGCGAGCTTCAACTCGCGCGCCGTCAACGCGTGCTCCACCCCATCGACCGTGGCGGTGAAACGCTTGGGATCGACCAGCGCCGCGCCGAGCCTGAACGGCTCCGTGGGACCCGCCGTCCTCGGCTCCGCAACCGCCGGACGCCGCCGGCGCAGCAACGCTTCGATCCGCGCCAGCAGTTCGTGGACCCCGAAGGGCTTCGTGACGTAATCGTCCGCCCCCAGCTTCAGGCCCACGACCTTGTCCACCTCCTCCCCCTTGGCGGTGAGGAACAGGATGGGCACCTCCACCCCTTGGGCCCGCAAAGCCCGGCAAACGTCGTAGCCACTCGCCTTGGGCATCATCACGTCGAGGAGGACAAGGTCGTATTTGACCTGGCCGAACAGCTTCAACGCCTGCGCGCCATCGGAGGCCGCGGTCACGTGGTAGCCTTCGCTCTCGAGCGTCGCGATGAGCCCGAGCCGGATGTTCGAATCGTCTTCGGCGATAAGGATGCGGGCTTTCATTCAGGAGAAAGAGGGATTTCCAGGGTGAAGCTCGCACCGCCGCCCGGCCGATCTTCATAACGAAGATCCCCGCCGAGTCCGCGGGCGAGTTGACGGGCGATGCTCAGTCCGAGCCCCGCGCCGGCCTTTTCCGCCGTCAGGGTTTCATCCACCCGATGGAATTTATCGAAGATCCGCTCGCGGTGTTCCGCCGACACGCCCGGGCCTCGATCGGCGACGGTGAGGCGCACGTGTCCGGGAACGCGGGCGGAAGCACCGCCCTCCTCCCGGGCCGGGGAGGTGAGACCGACGTGAAGTTCGGCGCCATCGGCCGCGTACTTGCATGCATTGTCGAGCAGGTTCAGGACGATCTGCCCGATCGCATCGCGGTCCGAGGTGATTTCGAGGGCATCGGCAGGAAGTTCCCGGGTCAGGCGCAAACCCGCCTCCCCGACCCGAACGGCATGGGTGTCGAGGAGGCGGGAAAGCTCCGGCACGAGGTCGAACCGTTCGCGCGCGAACTTCTTTCGGCCCTGCTCCAGCCGGCTGAAGTCCAGGACATTGTTCACCAGGCGGGAGAGACGCTGCGTTTCGCGTTCGATCGTCCGAAGGTATTCCACGCGCTGGGCCTCGTCGCGAATGCGTCCCTGCTCGAGCAGTTCGGCAAACAGGCGAATGGTCGTCAGCGGGGTTTTGAACTCGTGGGACACGTTCGCCACGAACGACGTCTTTTGCACCGCTTCGGCTTCGCTGCGACGAGCCTGCCAGAGGAGCAGCGAACCGCCCGCCAGGATGGCCGTGAGAAAAATGGCGACCAGCAGGGTGCCCACCCAGAAGAAGGCGGCACCGGCGGGTCCACTCGGGACGCCGGCGGGTTCGAACCCGACCACATCCCACCCCTGGAACAGAGGATTGGACAGGGCCGTGCGAACGGTTGGTTCCGCATAAGCCCGCCCTTTCGTGGCGACCGGCTGCTGGCCGACCCGGTGCAGCGTTCGTCCCGAGCTGTCCCGCAGCTCGTAGGCTTCGCCCGCTTCCACTTCCCGGGGCAACGCGCCCCCCACGCGGGCGAGGAGAGCCTGCAGCTCCAATTCGACGCCCCGCACTTCGTCGGGCGCCGCCCCACCCCGGGTCAGCACGACCCAGCCGAAGACGTGCCGATAAGGCCCATTCGTGAGGACGGTCCACCCCCGTCGACCCGCCGCAACCGGAGCGGCGGCGGGTTGAGGCGATGCCGTGACGATCGGCGGCGCGCTCGGGGCGAGAGACGACTCTGCCGCGTCGTCGGCGGCATCTCCGGGCACCCGCCTTGCCTTCGCCCGTGGCGTGGTCGCGGCTTCGGCGGACTGCCGGGATCGGGCGAATGACTCGGCCCGGGCCACCTGGGACCGGCGGGCGGCCTCTGCCGCGGCCGTCTCCTCGTTGGCCATGCGGTTAGCCGCAAAATCGGAATCGCGGAGCAGCTGCTGCACCCCGCGCCGCGCCGACTGCACCTGCTCCAGGTTCGCCGTGGCCTTGCGCTCGTTGGCCGTCGAAGCCCTCGCCTGCGCCAGCGCCGGGGCCGCCACCTCCTGGCTCCACGGCCGCTGCTGCTGGATCAACTCCATCGCGCGCCGCACGAAGCCGCGGGTCTCCTCGTTCGCCCCGGCCGCCTGGGGCCAGAGGATCTCCCCGTCCGAGGTGCCCCGGAAAACCCCGCGGACCAAAGGATTCACCTCGCGCCATTGCGCCAGGACCGCATCCACGTCGCCGCTCTGAGCCGCCCCCAGCGTCTCGAGCAACCCCGCCTGCACATCATCGATCAGCAACTCGACGTTTTCGGCCATCAGGCGGGTTTGCGCCTCCATGGCCGCGCGCCGTGCCCCGAGGGCCTGCTCGCCCTGCCGGGCGAGCCGCTGCTCCTCCCGACGGAGCAGGCCGATCGCCGCCGCGCCGACCAGCAAGGTCGGGAGCAGCAGCAGCAGCCAGTACAAGGTGATGCGACGCGACGTGGGCGACACGGAAGGGAAAGTACGGAGCGAAAGGGTGAGCGGGAAGCGGAAAGGGGACGCAGCCAACATCGAACATTGAACACTGAACATCGAACATCGAAGCACCGAAGCCTTTGCGCAGCGGGTGGCAGGGCGGCGCTTCTACCGGATCGTTGCCGGCAACCCGCTCGATAGCGGACTGAAGCACCGCCCAACTCTTTCCGCGGTTCGATGTTCGATTGTTCGACCTGGATTCCGAAGTAGCCACAGAGAGCACAGAGCTCCGACAAGGAGGACACGGAGGCCCATTCCGGGATTTGAGATCTGAAATTTGAGATTTGAGATCGGTGTCAGTCATCGAATCGCT
>JAEWKR010000183.1 GCA_023457715.1 Verrucomicrobiota bacterium | reverse complement strand
CACAGAGGTCACAGAGGCCCAATCAGAGCCGAGCCGGAGGCGGGCGCCGCGACTGTCTTGGGCGTCACGCGATGAACAGGTTTGTCCAAGGACCGAGCCTCCGTGTCCTCTGTGTCGGAGCTCTGTGTCCTCTGTGGCTACTTCGGAATTCAGGTCGAACATCGAACATCGACATCGAACATCGAACCCCCCATCGCCAGCTGCTCGGATGTAGCGAAGAGCGCCAGCGATTCGATGACCGACCCCGATCTCAAATCTCAAATCCCGGCGTGAGCCTCTGTGATCTCTGTGGCTACTTCCGAATCCAGCCAAACACCGAACCCCCTTGGTGGTCGTAGAGCACGGCCGATTTCTCCGCTTGCGCGGCGCGAAAATTTGATCCACGGTCCGCCCTCCCTGAGGCAACGGCGCGGTAGCCAAGTGGTAAGGCCGAGGTCTGCAAAACCTCTATGCGTCGGTTCGATTCCGACCCGCGCCTCCAGAGAGCTGTCAGCGGTCAGCTGTCAGCGGTCAGCCGATGCAAATCGCGGCAAGAAGGCGCAGAAGGCGAAAAAGCCGGCCCTGTGAATGCAGGCGTCCCGCCTGCATGCCGAATGCCTTGCTGGACCGCGGGCGGCCCGCCCGCCTCTGAGCGAAACGCCAAGCGGGTTTTACAGGACGAAACGGAGATAGGACCGGAGCTCAAAAGGCACGCGAAAAAAAGTAATTTAACACCTAGCGCCCTGACCCCATCCGGATTGCGACCTCATCCGGATTTCGAATCGCTGGCGCTCTTCGCTACGTTCGGGCAGCCGAACGCCTTGGTGTAGCGAGGAGCGCCAGCGAGTCGATCAGCGCATCCCGCGTGTTCGCAGCTGATGGCTGAAAGCGGATCGCTGACCGCTACTCTCTCAGCCAGAGAATCGAGGTCACGCCGCGGGGGTAGTACCGCGAGCCGCAGGCAAGGCCGATGTCACTGCGGATCTGGTCGCACATGGCGAAGGCGCCGCAGCCAGGCTGGCGTTGCCAGTCGGCATGCACGCGATCCGCGGCTTGGGCGGCGTCATTCAGCGCCGCGGGGAAGAGCTTCTGCGTCACCCACTGGCTCAGCGCGATCTTCGAGAACCAGGTGTTCGTGCTCGTGCTGCTCATCTTCCAGCCCCCGCTCCTGGCATCGAGACAAACGCCGGGCTGAAGCGATTGCGCGAGGTGACGCTCAAGGAGTGGGAGCAGGCGGGCCAATCGCGTGGAGGCGCGCACCGGGAGGCCGAGGTAGAGTGGATACGCGAGCCCCTCCACGGCGGGGATGATCCGCGACTGGTTGCCGGCCTCGAAGACGGCCGGGAAGAAGCCAGTCGCCGGGTCGACCTTGCCTTCGAGCGTATGCGCCAGCTGGTCGGCGATGCGGCCGCACGTCTGGGCCGCCTTGGCGTCACCGAGCTTTTGGTACGCGCGCTCGAGCACGATCCAGGCACCAAGCGTCTTGACGGCCAGGTACAGGTTGTTGCGCGCCTGGCCGAGGCTGACGTCGAGGCTGTCGTAGGTCGTGATTTCGCTGCCCTTGCCACACCGCGCGGAGTCGAATTTCAGGATGCCGTCGCGCTGCGAAGCCTGGGGATGATCCCGCCGCTGCAGGCTCGCCACGCACGCGTCCAGGACCGCACGCCGGCGCTTCAGCCACCGGTAGTCCGGGGTCTTGTCGGCATAGCACACCGCCGTGAGCACCCAGTTGAGCAGCTGCTCCATCGTCATGTGGCTGAAGCAGCCGTGAAGGTCGTCGCACTCGTAGCTGGAGTGGCCGGCGGGCGTGAACTGGTTCATCACGCCCATGTCGTGCGTGAACGCGACGCCGCCGGGCACGGTGCGATCGCCGACCTTCAGGCGGTCGGTATAGGCGTAGCGGGCGACGAACAGGTCGAGGGTGTTCTTGATCGTCCACGGGTGCCACCGCAGCTCGTAGAAGAGATGGTCCACCGTCAGGTCGAAGGTGTTCATCATCCGATACTCGCCTTCATTGACGACCCAGAGCGGCTCATCGTCGGCGCGCAACAGCTCGGTGCTGCCGAGGTAGGAATGAGTGGCCTGGGCGACCAAAAACTGCCGGTCCGCACTCAGGCCGCTCGCCGCCAATTCACGATCCCGGGTGCGGGCGATCTTCTCGTGACGTTCGAAATCGGCCAGCCCGTGGGCCAGGACGTCCTCCAGGCCGGAGAAGAGCTGGCGGTAGTAGAATTCAGCGGCGATCCCGGTGGTGACCTGTCCATCCTGGTAGAAACCGAGGGCCAGCGGGAAGCGGCGCAACTTCCCCGCCGGCACGCGGAAGATCAGCGCGGCCTCGGCGCCGATGGCATGCAGCCCCCGGTGATCGTGGTAACGTGCCGGAAACAGATCGAACCCCTGCCGGAGCGCGACGTCGCGCCCGGGTGCGGTGGCGAAGCCGTAGCCCGCGCCCGCCGCGAAACCGGCCAGGCCGGACTCCGGTTCGAAACAACGCCAGGGCTGGGTCGGGTGGCCCACGCCGAACATCAACTCCACCTCGCTGCGGCCGCCGCGATTGTCGTATTCGATCCAGCCGCACACCACGGGGGCGAAGTGCCGTCGGGCGGCGGTCCGGCCGAGGCTCGATGGTTCCGGTATTTCCGCGACGGGCGTCAGCAGCGAGAAGCCGAAGCGTGAACCCTCCGCGCGCCAGGTGTCGGAGCACCAGCCGAGGGTCCGCTCGAACTGGCCGGCCTCGAGCGCCGAAACGCCCGGTCCCGTGGCGAACTCCTGGGCGATTTCCTGGAAGTTGCCCTCCTGGGACGGCTGGTGCTTGAAATAGGGCAACAGCGACCAGCGGGGGGCATCGCCCACCCGGTAACCGATATAGACGTTCTGGCTCGCGGGACCGCCGAGCGATTGGCCGAAACCACCCTGCGCCTGATAAAGACCCAGCGTGAAGCTCGCGAAGGCCCCGAAGGGCGAATGTTGCGTATGGTAGCTTTCGATCGGGGAGGGGTTCATCGCGCTATGACCAAGCCAGCGAAGGAAAGTAGGCCATCAGCAATCGTGCCGGTCGGTCAAACAGGTGAGCAGGGAGGGGAAATGCCGTCTAACAGGAGACCCGTTCCCGGTCAGGGCGGGGTGGCCGCGGAGGCGGGGGTGACGCTGAAGTTCTCAATGACCAGGTGGCTGTTCACCGTCCGAAAGGCGAACCACCCACATTCGAGCGGCCGCGGGTCCTGGAAGCGGAAGATGCACTCCCCATCGCGATAGTATTCCGCCCAGCCGTCCGCGGCGCGCACCTCGATCCGGTACCGCCGATTCGCCTCCAGCAGGAATCTCGTCTCCCGCCGGTCGTGCTCGGGGCGCAGCGGTTTCCGGCTGTTCTCGTAGCGGCGAAACCGGGTCGTCGTGTTGCGGTTGCCGCCGTAGCCCACGTAGTAGGTTTCAAGGGTGTCGTAGTCCTCGAACCGGCCGGTGCGGGGCCGGGCCACAAACGGCGCGGCGGAAGTCCCGGGCTCGCGCGCCATCCAGAAGCAGTTCAGATCGGACAACCGGTCCAGAGGTCCGCCCGCCATGATGACCGTCGCGTCGAACTGGATCCGCAGCGGCGCGGCGAGCTCCGCTTTCCACCACACGGTCGCGCCTGCGGCATCGCGGATGGTCAGCTTGCCCGGCGCGTGCGTCACGGTGCCACCCGGCCGTTGTTCGACGTGCCAGTTCTCCGCGCGCCACCAGGCGTCGGCCGCGGGCGCCAGCGCCGACCCGCGCGCGACGAGGGTCAGGAGGAGACTTACGGAAACGAGGAGCCGGCGCACCATGGCCACCCGGGATATCCGCCGCGGGCGAGAGGTCGACTCCTTCGCGGTCGAACGGTCAGGGTCCGTAGCCCCGTCCGAGAGAACGGGTCGGGCCAGCACGCGCGTGGGATGGCCGCCCCTACGTCGTGCTCGCCGGCGAATCCGTGATTGCCTCCGAGCGGACCCACTGGATCGCGTGCCGCATGAGTTCGGCGCCCGTTTCGAGCCCCAGCTTGAGTTTCAGGTGTTCGCGGTACGAATCGATGGTCTTGGAGCTGAGGTTCAACTTTTCGGCGATCTGCCGGGTGCTGAAGCCGTTTCCAATCAGCTGAAACACCTCCATCTCGCGGTTGCTCAGCGTGTCCATCGCAAAAACCATCCCTTCGTTCTTCTTGTTCACGAAGCGGTGCAGGACGCGCTCCTTCATTTTTGGGCTGAGATAAAGGTCACCGCGCAGCACGTGCTGAATGGCCGTCGTGATGCGGTCGCCGGCTTCATTCTTCATCACGTAGCCGAGGGCGCCGGCGCGCAGCGCGCGTTCCGCGAAGAGGGCCTCGTCGTGCATGGACATGACCAGGATCGGGAGGGAGGGGCGTTGGGTGTGGAGCGTCTTCGTCAGGTCGATTCCACTGCTGGTTTTCAGCGAGACGTCGATGATTGCGAGGTCCGGCTGGAGGGTGTTGACCAGGTCGATGGCCTGCGTGGCCGAATCGGTTTCGCCGCAGACCATCAGGTTCAGCTGCTGATTGATCAAGGCCTTGAGCCCCTGGCGGGTGATGGGGTGGTCCTCGACGATTAGCACGCGAACTTTGGTCGACGTGTCGGGCGTATCCTCAGCTTCCAGGAGGGCGGTCCGGCTTTGGTCCAGTGATGTCATCATGATGTGTGTCAGAGGTGAACGATGGGTCTCTGACCGTTTCCGGCGGGTCGTCATTGTTCCGTCGCGGCCTGAAATCGCGGGGAATTCCTCCCCTGCCCAGGCGGATACCTGCGCGACGCCGGTCCATGCCGGGGAGCGGTTAGCCCGTCATCTGGGGTGTAGACCTACCTTGGAGCGGCCCGCCGGTCACGATAGAGTGAGACCGCTCGAAATGGCTACTGCCCCGTCTCCGCCCGTCTTTCTGGTCGTTGATTTTCAACGGGAGAGCCGGTATCTGCTCGTCAAGACCCTCAGCCGCAAGTTCCCGCATGCCACGATCCATGAGTGCGAGGACGCGCGGCAGGCGCTGCAACTGGCCCGGTCGCTTCACCTGGCGTGCATCGTGACCCATCGTACCTTTGAGACGGCGGGGATCGACCTGGTCCGCCAGCTGCGCGACGCGGATCCCAGCGTGCCGATCGTGATGGTGTCGGGCCGCGATCGCGAACGCGCCGCGGTTCATGCCGGGGCCACGAGTTTCCTCGGCTACGACGAGTGGCTGCGGATCGGCACGATCGTTGAGGGCCACATCGCGACCTCTGACAAGCAGGAACCCCTCGACGACGAAGCCGGTGTCGCCTGACGGGTCCGTCTGCGGTGAGGACGACCGCCCCAACCCGTCCGCGAGTTAACCGGTTTCGCCAACGCCGGGCGTCCGCAACGCCGGCGCCTCCGCGTGCCAGCGGGCCTCGGCGCCTGTCGTGATCATGGGCGAAACGGAGACGGCAGCGGCCGGGTCCGCGGCGGACAGGTCGATCCAGAACCGTGAGCCATGCTGGCCATCCGACTCGACGCCGCAGGTGCCGCCCATTTTCTCGGCGGCCTTGCGGACGATCGCGAGGCCGACGCCGGTGCCATCCGAAGCTCCCAGGGAGTTTGGCACCCGTTCGAACACGCGAAAGATACCCGCGTGATATTCCGGCGGGATGCCGACGCCATCGTCCTCGAACCAGATCCGCACCCGCGCGGCCTGGCGTTCGGTGCGGATCCGGACGTTGGGCCGCTGGCCCGGGCGGGAGAATTTGACGGCGTTGGTGAGCAGGTTGGCGACGCACTGCGTGAGGCTGGGCGGGTGGGCCTGGACCGGCAGGAGCGGGCGTTCGATCATGACGTTGGCCCCCGGCGGCTGGAGCTCGGCGTAGTGTTCGATGGTGTCGCGCACCAGTGGCTCCAGTTCGGTGGGTCCGAGTTGAACGTCGGCCCGCGCCACCCGGCTGTAGCGCAGGAGATTGGTCGTCAGGTGCTCCATGCGCAGGCTCGCGCGTTGGATGCGCTGGAGGTAATCGCGGGCCGTGTCGTCGAGCTTCGGGCCGTAGTCCTCCACCAGCGCCTCCGCGAAGGCGTGCATCGCGCGCAGCGGACCCCGCAGGTCGTGGGAGACGGTGTAGGAGAACTCCTCCATCTGCGTGACGGCCTCGCGCAGCGAGGCGGTGCGCTCCTCGACGCGTTGTTCCAGCTCGCGCGCATGCTGCTGGAGGCGTCGCTGCGCCTCGCGCAGTTCCGTCTCCGCCCGGGATTTCGCCTCCAGCTCATGGGCGAGGGCATGGTACAGCTTCGCGTTTTCGATCGCGATGGCGGCCTCGGCGGCCAGGCCCTGCATCACCGTTTCGGATTCAGCGGTGAAGGTGTGGCTGCGCGCGTGACCGAGCAGCAGCCAGCCGATGGCCTCGCGGCCGCTGCCGGTGACGGGCAGGGCGAGGCAGCTTTGCAGAGCCGAGCCGCCCGTGGGCACCGCGAAGAGCCGGAAGAGCGCGTGATAACGCGTGTCGATGCTCAGGTCCGCGATCCGTACCGGAGTGCCGGCCTCCCGGAAGATCGCGGTGAACGGTGCGGCCGCGGGCTCGCCCACCTGGCCCAGCGCGGCGGGCGCGTCGCCTCCGGCTGCGAACAGTCGCAACTTCTGGGGCACCGCCCCGGCGGGGCGGAAGAAGAACGCACCAAACTGTGCGCCGGTCAGTTCGCAGCTCGCCGCGATCACGCCCAGGATGATCTTTTGCAGGTCGCGTTCCGCCACGAGGCTGGCGTTCACGCGGTTCTGCACCTCGAGCATGTGGCTGCGCCGAAGGAGCGTGCGGCCCATCGTCCGCATCGATTCGGCCACCGAATCCAGTTCGTCCAACCCGGTTGCCTCGCCGGCGGTCTGGCCGTCCTGCACCAGTTTCTGCGCGTCGTCCTGCAGAACGTCCACGCTGTGCACCAGGCCGCGGGCGATCCAGGCCGCCATGACCAGCGCCATGGCCATCACGGACAGCGCGCCCAGGCCTCCGAGGAGCAGCAGCCGCCGGGCGGAGGCGAACAGGTCGACCTTGGGCGCTCCGATCGAAGCCGTCCAACCGCAGCGGGCGCGGGCCAGGGCGGTCACCACCGGCACATCGTCGAGCGTGATGTTGTCGAACGTGGCCTCCATCTCCTCCCGCGCGTGCTTCACCACCTTGGGCGCACCGGGTCCGCCCGCGAAGCGTTCGTGGTTCACGCTGCGCGCAATGATGATGCCCTCCTGGTCCAGCACGGTGACGATGCGGCCCGGCGCGTACCGCGGCAGGTTCAGGGCCCGGCGGATGCCTGCGGGACTGAACGACATGCTCATGATGAACCGCAGCTTCCCGTCCTGGAAATAGCCCTGCGAGATTCGCAGGACGTGGATCCCGGTGGCCCGGTTCAGCTTCAGGGGCGAAACGTGCCGCCCGCCATGCTCGAGGGCACGCAACACCTCCGGACTCCATTCGATCCGGGGTCGCGGAGCACCGGGCTCGAGCCGCGAATTGACCCACTGCTGCCCGGAGGCATCGGACAGCACGAACCAGCGGTCGTCCTCGCCGAGCGTCCGGCGGACGTAGGCGTCCAGTCCGGCGAAATCCTCGCGGACCAGGGCGTCGGACTTCGAGATGGTGTCGAGTACGAGGGACGATTGGTCCACGGTCGCATCGATCACGGAAGCGACGGCCCGGGCGGTGCTGAGCAGCACGTCGCCCACCACTTGGCGCTCGTTGCGGTACGCCTGGACGACCATCGCCCCGGTCAGCAGCACCGCCGGTCCCATGACCGCTGCCACCAACAGGAGGAGTCGTCCGCGAACGGAGCGGAAGAGAAATTGTGGGAAGCGTCGCGACATGCGGGACAGCTCTGGAGCGTTCGGCTTTCCGCTGCGGCGGCCCGTCGGCGGAACCCCGAAGTGGGGGACGTGAACGGGCTCGCAATCAGAACCTTACCAACCGGTCGGTTCTCGTCTATTGCATCGCGTCACGCAAGGGAATCGCTCTAGGGATTTGCTCTGTGTCCGCCCCGGATATTCCCTGAGCTCCCGCCAATGGTGCACCTCTCTTCCTCCTGGCAAAGTCCGCACGGGCGCACGCTCCCCGCGCCGGGTCGACGGACCCTCGTGATGGGTATACTCAATGTGACGCCCGACTCGTTTTCGGACGGCGGGCAACTGGCTACGGAGGCGGCGATCCTGAAGCGCGCGGGTACTCTCCTGGAACAGGGAGCCGATGTGTTGGACATTGGCGGCGAGTCAACGCGGCCGGGGGCCGTGGCCGTTTCCGAAACCGAAGAAAAGGCCCGTGTCGTGCCGGCAATTCGTGCTCTGCGGGCGCAATGGCCGGAGGTGCCGCTTTCCATCGATACCTTCAAGCCGGGGGTTGCGGCTGCCGCGGTCGAGGCCGGAGTGGACATCGTCAACGACGTCTGGGGCCTCACGGGAGGCTGGGAATCCGCGGTGCGTCGCGCGGCGATCGCCGCCTTGTCGGAAGGCTCGGGCGTCGCGCTGCCGGCATCCCCGATGGCGACCCTCGTCGCGAAGCTGCGCTGTCCCGTGATCGCGATGCACAACCGCCCGGACCGCGAGTACGGTGATTTCTGGGAGGACGTTCTTGCGGATCTCCGGCTATCGCTCGCGGTCGCCGCGGAGGCCGGCATTCCGAAAGAGCAGCTCTGGCTGGATCCGGGCTTTGGATTCGCGAAGTCTCCGGCGCAGAACCTGGAGGTTTTGAAGCGCCTGGAGCGCGTGGTGGCCCTGGGCCATCCCGTCCTCGTGGGGACCTCGCGAAAATCGACGCTGGGCCGCGTGCTTGGCACCGACGTCGACGACCGTCTCGAGGGCACCGCCGCCACCATGGCCTGGGCGATCGGGCGCGGTTGCGCCATGATCCGCGTGCATGACGTGAAAGTCATGAAACGGATGGCGGTGATGACGGACGCGATCAAGGCCGGGATCGAGTGGCAGGGCGCGTGAACCGACCCGGATGGCCTCACGCAAAGGTCACAAAGGTCACAAAGGAGATGAGCCAGGTGTTTTGCTGCAGCACTCGGTAACAATTCGGCGTCCTTGGCGGCCTTTGCGTGAGGCCGGCAGGTTGGGGATGGCGCGTCGGCTCGTCTCCAATTCGCGTGCAATTGGTCGCGGTTTTCGGGCATCTTGGCGGCCATGGACAAGTTGATCCTGCGCGAAATGCATTTTTCGGCCCGACACGGCCTGCTGCCGGTCGAGGCGGAGAATGAGCAGCCGTTTTCGGCGACGGTCGAACTCGAGGTGTCCACGGCGCACGCGGGCAGCACCGACCGGATCGAGGACGCCATCGATTACCGCCGCGTGCAGGCAGTCGTGCAGGATGTGATCGGCGGTTCGCGCAAACATCTGATCGAAACCTTGGCGGAAGGCGTCGCGCAGAAGCTGCTCGTCGCGTTTCCGGAAGTGAGCGCCGTCGTGGTCGAGGTGACGAAGCCGCGTCCCCCGGTGGATTTCCAATTTGCGGGCGTGGCGGTCCGAATCCGCCGCGAACGCGCGGCCCGGGTGCAGGGTTAGAACGGCCGGCATGGCACGTCTCGCCTTCATTGGGTTGGGTGCCAATCTCGGCGACCGCGCCGCCACGCTGCGGGCGGCGCTTTCCCGGCTGCGGACGAACCCGGGAATTCAGGCGATGGAGATCTCGCGGTGGTACGAGACCGCTCCGGTCGGCGTGTTGGAGCAGCCCGCGTTTTTGAACCTCGTCGCCGCGGTGTGGACCACGCTCACGCCCGAGGCCCTGCTCGCCGAACTGCTGCGGATCGAAGCTGACTTCGGCCGCACGCGCGAGGTGCGGTGGGGCCCGCGTACGCTCGACCTCGACCTGCTGGCGTTTGCCGGCGAGCAGCGAACGACCCCGGAGCTTACCCTGCCACACCCGCGCGCGCTGGAGCGCGCCTTTGTGCTGGTGCCGTGGCGGGACCTGCTGGGGCGGCCGGAATTCGCGGGCGCGATGCTGGATGGACTGCGCGCACGGATCGAGGCGGCGGAGGTGGACGAGACGGGGGTGTGTGAGTGGACGCCGGGGGC
>JAEWKR010000182.1 GCA_023457715.1 Verrucomicrobiota bacterium | reverse complement strand
GGCCAACCCCTCCCGCCTGCCCGTAGCGCCGGCTTCAGCCGGTACCCTCAGATCCCGCCCTTTTCCCCGCCTCGCGCCTACCGAATCCTCCCGGACGCACAACGGGGTTGCATTTAATTTCGGCTTTCTAAACATCGCCGCGTGGCGCCACGGGTCGGCGTCACCGCGCCTGGTTCCCCCCCCTTATTTCGCGCCCCATGAGCCATCCCCTTGCTCGTCTCGGCGGCCTCGGTTTTGCCGTTGCCGTCATCCTGGGCCCTGCCGCCCACGCCGCCGACATCGACGCGGTGCAAAAATCCGCCGCCGAATGGGCCCGGATACGCACCGAAACAGCTCGGCTGGAATCGGATTGGCAATGGCAGCAGCAGCTGCTCGCCACCACCAACGCCGCCCTTCAGGAGCGGGTCCGGCAGCTTCAGGCTCGCCGGGACGAGTTGAAGGCCCGCACCGGTGGAGATCGCGATGAACTCGCCGAACTCACCACCCGCAACGCGACCGCCACCTCGGCCATCGCCACCGCAGACCAGCGACTCAAGCAGCTGACCGCCGACGTCGTCGCCTTGCGGGCCAGCCTCCCGCCCCGGCTTTCCGAAGCGTTGGAGCTGCCTTATCGGAGCCTCGCCAATCCCGAGCTCTCGACCGGCGAGCGCATGTTGTACCTCACGACCGTGCTCAACCGGTGCGCGCAGTTCAACAAATCGATCACCTATGGCGACGAACCGCTGATGCTGCCCGGCGAAACGGATCGGAAGCTCGTCAACGTCGTCTACTGGGGCCTCGGCCAGGCCTACGCCCTGGACCGCATGAACGGCAAAGCGTATACTGGCGCACCCGCCGACGGCCGCTGGTCCTGGCAGGAATCGCCGGCGGCGGCGGAGGCGCTCACCCGCATCATCGCCATCAACCAGGAAAAGGCCGACCCCGCTTTCGTCGAGTTGCCCGTCCGGATCGCCCACCCCGCCGACCAAACCGCCCAGCGCTAAGCCATGAGACCCTTCGCCTTCCTCACCCTGGCCGCGCTCGCCGTCGTGGCCCCGCTGGCCGCCGCGGATGCAATTGGCGACGTCGCGCGCCGCGCCGCGGAAACCTACGAGGTGCGCCTCCAGAAGGCCACCGAGGAGCTGAATGCCACGCGGCAGCGCATCCTCCAGCAGCAGCAGCCGCTGGCAGAAACGACGCGCAAGCTCGAGGAGCAGATCACCGCCCTCGAGTCGGAGATCCTGGATCTGCAAACGCTCGACGCCCAGAAAGTGGAGCGGAAGCAACAACTCACGCGCGACTCCGGCAACCTGCACAAGACGGTGAGCTACCTCACCTCGCTCGCCCAGGATACGCTGAAGACCGCCGGCGACAGCCTCCTCCCCGGCGAGGGTCCGCGTCACGCGGAATCGCTGCAGCTGTTGCAGCAGAAGGTGGAGCAGCAGGGTCGCGCGGCGGACCTTGCCGGCTCGATCGAGACCGTTGAGTTCATGGTTGGGCGGACCCGCCGGCAGCTGGGCGGCTATGCGGCGACCGGGACCGCGTTGATCGGCGAAGACAACCGGCTCGTACCCGGCACGTTCGCTTTCGTCGGCCCCGAGGCTTTCTTCCGGGCGGATTCCGGCGTCGCCGGCACCGTCCGCACCCGCGAAGGCGGCGTCGCCGCCACTTATCCGCTCGCCGACTGGAAGCCCGCCGACAGCGCGGCCTTCGTCAGCGGCGTCCCCGGCACGATGCACGCGGACCCATCCGGCGGGAAGGCCCTGCGCCTGCGCGAGATCACCGGCTCGGTCTGGCAGCATATCGAGCGCGGTGGACTCGTCTCCTACGTCATCCTGGCCGTGGGGGCGCTGACGATCGTCCTGATCATCCAAAAGTTGATCGACCTCCGCCGCTACGCGATCGACACGGGGCCCGTGGTGGAGCGGGCGCTGGACGCCGCCCGCCGCGGCGCCAAACCCGAGTTGGAGGCGATTGTCGGTGCGATGAAACGCACCACGCGCGACCTGTTTACCGCGGGCCTGCGCAATCTCGACAAGCCCAAGTCCATCCTGGAGGAACATCTTTTCGCCCGCACCCTCGAGAGCCGGCTCCACCTGGAGCGCCGCCTGCCCCTGCTGGCGGTGATCGCGACTGCGGCGCCGCTCCTCGGCCTGCTCGGCACGGTCATGGGGATGGTGAAGACCTTCGCCCTCATCACCGTGTTCGGCACGGGCAACGCCGGGAAGCTTTCGGCCGGTATTTCCGAGGTGCTGGTCGCAACGGAACTGGGCCTCATGGTGGCGATCCCCGCGCTCGTGGTGCACGGCTTCCTTTCCCATCGGATCCAGAAGAACCTTTCGCTCCTCGACCGTTACGCCATCGAATTCCTCACCGCCGCGGAGGAGGCGAAGGCCGGCACCACCAGCGACGCGTACGCTGCGCGATGAACGCCCTGAAGCACCTGATCGACCTCGGCGGCCCGGTCATGATCGCGCTCATGGCGGTGGCGGTGCTGTTGTACGAACGGTGTTTCAGCCTGCTTTTGTTTCTGTTCCGGGCGCGGCGCGATCTCCGCGTCCTGCTCGTCAGCCGGATCGACGCCGCCACGATGCACACCTTTCAGCACCAGCTCGAGGAACGGTTCCGGCAGCAGCGGGTGGCGATCGACGCCCTCATCACCGCCGCGCCGCTGCTGGGCCTGCTCGGCACCGTGATGGGTATGATCGGCGCCTTCACCAATCTGTCGGCGATGAGCGGCCAGCGCTCGATGGAAGGGCTGGCCCGCGGAATTTCCGAGGTGCTCATCGCGACCGAAACCGGCCTGGCCGTGGCGATTCCCGCCATCCTGCTCGTGTACTACGCGCACCGGCAGTTGCAGAAAGGCCTGCTGCAACTCGCGCAACTCCAAGCCCGCCCCAGCGCCTGACCAGACCCCGGCCCCCAGACCCCAGATCCCAGACCCCAGCCCTAGATCCCAGATCCTAGACCCTAGACCCCAGCTCCCAGACCCCCGCCCCCATGCCCCTTGGACGTCAAAGCCAGCGCCACTACGAAGCCACCCACGTGGAGGTCATTCCCATGGTCGACTGCATCATGGTGCTGCTGATCTTCGTCATGGTGAGCAGCGTGTTCGTCGCCGACCCCGGCATCCAGGTCGAAAAGCCCGATGTGGGAGGCACCGAGACGGCGAGCAGCAATGCCATGCTCATCGCCATTTCCGCGGATGACCGGGTCTATTTCGACGGTCAGGAGATCCGTGCCGAGCAGGTCGCCCCGCTGGTCAAGCAGGCGGCGATCGGACGTGACCCGGTTCTGATCATTCGCGCCGATCGCTCCGCCAGCCACGGCATGTTTGCCACAGTGTTCGCCGCGGCGAAGACGGCGGGGGTCCGCGAAGTCCAGTTCGCCACGGCGCGTGCCGAGGCCCCGTGAGATGCCCGCTCCGTCGTCCATCACCCTCCCCGCCCTGCGCGCCGAACCGCGGCACTGGAAGGTCGCGAGCATCTTCGTCGGGCTCGGCGTGAGCCTGGGACTTTTTCTGGGGCTGGCCTATATCCAGCGGCAGCGGGTCACTCCGCCCCCGGCGATGGTGGACGATCTGCGCGCCGTCGCCCTGCCGGTGCTGCCCCCGCCGCCGACCACCGAACCTGACGAGCCGGTCCCGATCTTCGACCAGGCAGCGATCCAGCTGGCGGCTTCCCCGTCGCCCGACAGTTCCATTCGTCTCCCGGCCGCGCCCATCCCATCGGACAGCGTGCCGCCGGTCCGCGCCATTCCCCGTTTCGACCTGACCCCGGGCGCGGTCAAGCCCTCGACCGAGCTCCTGGATCGGGATGTGAATCACATCTACAACCGGACCGAGGTGGACCAGAAACCGCTCGCCATCTTCCGCAAGACCCCGGAACTGACCGCCGCCCAGATCAACACCATCCGGCGGATGAAGGTCGCCTTCATGCTGGTCGCCGGCGTCGACGGCAAGGCTTCCGCCATCCAGATGGTCGAGTCGAGTGGCAGCGCCGAGGTGGACCAGGCCTGCATCGCCGCGCTGCGTGAATGGCGTTTCAAGCCCGCGATCAAAAAGGGGCGGCCTGTGCGCTGCTGGGTGCACCAGAACTTCATCTTCAAGATCAATTCCGCGAACCCGTTCGAGCTGACGACCTCATGAAGCGTTTCCTCCTCCCCCTCTGTGCGCTCGCGCTGTCGGCCTCGACCACGTTCGGCGCCGAGAGCAAGCCGGTGCTCGATCCCAAGAGGATCATCAACGAGTCGTACAATTTCCTGAAGAACCAGGAACCGGAAATGGCGGCCGACGAGTTCGCCTTGTACGAGAAGTCGGTGAGCCTCATCGCGGTGCGTCCGGACTACGGCTTCAAGCTCCTCGAGACCATTGTCTCCGGCACGGAGCAGAAGAGCCCCGCGTTCTCGCTCGCGCTCGGCAACGTCTATTACCAGAGCGGCCGGCCCGAACAGGCCGAGGTCTACTACCGCAAGGCCATCGAGCAGTATCCGAATTTCCAGCGCGCGTGGAACAACCTCGGCGCGCTGCTCTACTCGCAGGGCCGGTACGAGGAGGCGGTCACCTGCTTCACCAAAGTCGTCTCGAACGGGAAGGCGGACGCCTCCACCCTGGGCGTGCTCGCGTTCTGCCAGGTGAAATCCGGCAACCCGCTCGCCGCCGAGATGAATTATGTGCAGGCCCTCGGACTCGACCCCCAGAACCCCGACTGGATTTCCGGCCTGCTGAACCTCGCGCTCGAGGCCAAGCAGTACGGCCGCGCCGAATCGCTCCTCAAGCAGCTCGTCCGATTGAAGCCGGAGGACGCGCAGAACTGGGTGCTCCTCGCGAGTGTGCTGAGCAATTCCGGCCGTCCCGTGGAAGCGGTGGCGTTGCTCGACGCGGCCGTCGCGCTCGGCTACGGCGGCGACGACGCCCGCCTCATGCTCGGCGATTTGTGCGCGGACCAGAAACTGACCCGCGAGGCGATCGACGCCTACGCCGCCGCCCTGAAGGAAAACGCCAACCTCGGCGCCAAACGGCTGATCGCCTATGCCCAGGCGCTGATCGCCGCCGGTCATCTCGGTGACGCCGAGAAGGCGCTGAACGCGATCGCCGGGAAGCTCACCCCCGACGTCGAGACCAACCTGCTCCAGACCAAGGCGGAATTCCACGCCTCGCAAAAAGACTGGCCCGCGGCGCAGCGCGACCTCGAAGCCCTGCTCAAGCTCCAGCCGCTGGACGGCCCCGCGCTGCTGAGCCTGGGTCGCGTCTACAAGGCGCAGTCCAATCTTGCCGCCGCCGATCTCGTGCTGGAACAGGCGGCCCGCATCCCCGCCGTCACCTACCGGGCCTGTCTCGAGTTGGGCGACATCGCGATCAAGACGCAGCGCTACAAGCGCGGCGTCGAGTATCTCGAAAAAGCCCTCGCGCTCGAAAAGACGCCCGCCTTGCAACAATACCTGGCCAAGTTAAGATTGCTCATCCCCGAAAATGAAAACGCGCCTGCCCGCACCTAATGCGGTTGTAGCGAGTCTCATCGCACTCGCGTTCGCCTGTTCTCTCGCCGGAGCAGAGGCCCCGAAGGATCACCACCTGATCGTCGGCTCGGATTTCACCGTCAAACTCAAGGGCAAGGTCCACCCCGTGGTCGGTGCGGGGAATCGCACGTTTCTCGTGAAGGAGGACGATCGCGTCGCTGAAATGCCGTTGCGAAAGTTGAAGGACATCCAGATCGCCCGCGGACTGAAGCTCACCCGCCAGTCGGCCCGGCTGTCCAAGATCGAAGCGGTCCTCTCCAGCGACACGCTCGCAGCCGAACAGCACGAGGCCGCACAGACCTCGATGGCCATGGCGTCCATGGCGAGCATCCAGCGCGACAAGGCATTTGGCGCCATGCTGGATATGGATATCTCCCGGGTGGCGTACGATTCCACCAACCCGGTCATGGGCGTCGCCCAGACCATCGCCAACATCGAGGCCAAGATGGGCGACGCCTGGAAAGCCGCCGTGGCTGCCGAGCAGCTGATGCAGTCGCAGCAGTCGTTCATGCAGGACCTGATGATCGCCACGGCCAGCCGGCCGGTGAACGATGGGGCCGAGATCGAGCTCATTCCCGAGATCGGGCCGACCTCGGCTTACCTCATCGTGCCCGGCGGTTTGCCAAAGCCGGTCGCCAAAGTCGCCGCCGAGGCCGCTCCCGAGGAAGTCCCCCGGGTGCGTAACGCCGGGGGCGACATGTCCGACCGGTTCGACCTGGAGTTTCACCTTTCCTCCCCCGCCCGCATCGAGAATGCCTACCTCGTGCTGCTGACCGAATACTCCGCGCCGAAGCAGCACGGTACCGAGGTGTTTCGCCGGGTGCTGACGGAAAAGGTCGGCACGATCGACGCCATTCCGCGGCGGATCAGTCTCTACCAGACCGGCTTCCCGCCCGGCTTCCAGCTGCGGACCTACATTGTCTCCCTCTATGCCGACGGTCAGGAGATCGCCACCAACCTGTCCGACTCCAAGATGACGATGACGCGGGACGAAGCCCAGCAATACGTCTTCGCCGAGCATCTCGCGGCCAACCGCGGCAAGACCCTCCCGCCCGCCGCGGTCCTCATGACCTCGCGCTCCGAATTGCGCCAGCTCGCGGCCGACCCGCTGGCTCGTCAGCCCGTGTACGTTTCCGTCGATGAAAACGGCCAGGTGGTCGAAGTTTCGACCGACAGCCGGAGCAAGCGTCCGCCGTCTCCCACGATCGCAAGCGCGCTCGAACATTTTTGCTTCGTGCCGGCGCTCAAGAACGGGGTGCCCGCCGCCGGCCGCGCCAAACTGGTGGTAACCGAGTTTCTGCGTTAACCAAGGACAACCCCATGAACCTGCGTCTCGCGCTCGCCGCCGTCGCCCTCGCGGGTGTCGCGTCCGCCGCGCAGCCGGCTCCGGACAACTCGTCCGCCGGGCCCGCCGTGCATCTGCCGACCTACCGGGTCGACGATTATTCCTCCCACCTCGGCTTCGCGTGGAAGGCCACGTTGAAGGAGGACCGGATCGAATCCATCCGCTTCTCCCGGGTCGACGACCGCTCCCTCGCCCTCCGCGCCGGTCTGCAGCCGGAGGACCGGCTCGTGACGATCAATCAGCAGCCGGTGGCCAATCTGCCCGTGTCCGAATTTCAACGCCTGTTTTACCGCGACTGGAAGCCAGGCGATACGCTGACCTGGGAGTTCGGCATCGAACGCGGCGTGATTGTACCCAGGCGCGAGACGATCACCCTCCGGCTGCGCACCCGCGCGCCCACACCGGCCGAGCCCGAGCCAAAAGCCGAGGCTGCGACTGACAACTAAGACGGCCGGACCGGTCGGACTCCGGCCGGCACGCTGTTCATCGCCAGCAGCGTCAGCCCTTGAGTTCGACCACGACCTGAACTTCGGTGGTCGAACCGCGTGGGAGCCCGTTGACGGCCACCGCCGCGCGCGCGTGCCTGCCTGCATCGCCGAAGACTTTCACGAACAGGTCGCTCGCTCCGTTGATCACGGCGGGACTATCGGAGAAGCCATCGACCGCGTTCACAAACCCACTCACGAACACGATCCGGGCGACGGCATCGAGCGAACCGACCGCCGCCTTGATGTTTGCCAGCGTGTTGAGCGCGCAAATCTCGGCCGACTTGCGGGCCGACTCCACCGTGTGCTCCTTGCCGACCTGACCGGTGTGCGTCATCTGACCGTCGATCATGCAGATCGTGCCGGCACAATACAGCAGGTTGCCGGTGCGGACGGTGGGAACATAGCTACCCGCCGCCGCGGGCGGCTGCGGAAGCTTCAGGCCCAGTTCGGTCAATTTCGCTTCGAAGTTCATCGCTTGAAGGTTGGCGCCGGACGCCGATTGTAAAGCATCCGCGCGCAATGACCGTCCATGACTGGCAAAACCTTTCTCCCGCGCTCGCGGCGCGCGAAGTACACCGGCGCGTGGCGGACCTGCGCGCGGAGCAGCGTCGGGCGATGGTCGCCTGGCTCCCGGAGGAAGCGTCCCTCGTTGAACAGTTCGCGCGCGCCGACCCGCGGGCGCCGTTGCGCGGTGTTCCCTTCTTCGCCAAGGATCTTTTCGACCTCCGCGGCGCCCCGACCCTGGCGGGGTCAACCTTCCTTCCCGAAGTGCGTCCCGCCGGCGACAGGACCAGCGCGGCGATTGTGCGGGCGGAACAGGCGGGGCTCGTCTGCGCGGGCAAGACCCACCTCCACGAATTCGCGTATGGGATCACCGGTGAGAATCCGCATTACGGCGACTGCGAGCATCCCCGCCATCCCGGGCGGACCAGCGGAGGCTCCAGCAGTGGTTCGGCCGCCGCAGTGGCGGCCGGGATCGTCCCGTTCGCCCTCGGCACGGATACGGGCGGATCCGTCCGCGTGCCGGCGGCATTCTGCGGGATTTACGGGTTTCGTCTTGCGCCACGCGACGCATGGATTGCGGACGCCTTCTCCCTCGCGCCTTCATTCGACACGGCGGGCTGGTTCGCCGCCAGCGCGGTCGATCTGAAAGCGCTCCTGTCCGCTCTGCTGCCGTTTCAACTCCGCCGCCAGGCGCCGCGCGGCTGCTACCTGGCCTGGCCCGGAGTCGATCCAGCGGTGGCTGACGCCTGCCTCCGTGCGGCAACCCAGCGGGTTCCCTTCGCCGACGCCATGACGGAAGACGCGCTGCGCGTCGGGTTCGCGGGTGCGCTCACCGCCTACAACACCCTCGTGGCGCACGAGGCGTGGGCCGTGCACCAGGGATGGGCGGAGGCCTTCCGGTCGCGCTACGATCCCGCCGTGTGGTCACGCCTGCAGCGGGTGCAAACGCTGACGCCCGAGTCCCTGGCGGAGGCGGAGGACATTCGGGCGCGCGTTCGTCGGACGTGGTCGGAGTTTTTCGGCAGCTTCGACTTTCTCGTGCTGCCCGCGACGCCGACGCCCGCCCTGTCGAAAAGTGATTGCACCCCCGGGAATCGCACCCGGCTGTTGGACCTGACCGCCCCCGCCAGCGTGGGTGGTCTGCCGGTCCTCACGGTTCCCGTAGCCTTGGAGTCCGGGCTGACAGCCGGCCTGCAGATCGTCGTGCGCGACGTCGACAGCGCGGTGATTCCGTGGGCGCTCGGCGCGGAGTAGGCGCCCCCGCGTGAGTCTCACGAGGCGCGGAAGAACAGCTCCTCGGCCGTGCCGCTCAGCAGTCGCTCGCTGGCACCGCCCGCCCGCGCTTCCTCGATCAGGCGCATCATTTCCGCCTCCACGGCCACCCGCGGATAGAGGTTGAGCGGGTAGTCCGATCCGTAGAGCACGCGTGCATCCGGCACCACGGCGCGGAAGCGCTGCCAGATGGTCGCGTCGTAGAGCAACGGGGACGCCGCCGTGTCATAGTATACATTCGGCAGATCAGGCGGCGGAGTTTCCGGTCCGCCAAGGGGGACCGGAGATTCTGTATCGCGGTTCAGCGGTTTGCGCAGCGGCAGCAAGCCGCCCCAATGCGCCAGAATGAAACGCGTGTGCGGGAAGCGTTGCGCGAGTCCGACGAAATCCTCCAACGGCGTCTCGATCTTGCCGGGAAACGGCCGCGTATCCGGATCGGTGACATGCAGGTTCACGGGCCAGCCGTAGTCGGCCGCCAGCGCCAGCGCGTCGGCCAGGACCGGATCGCTTGCGGAATACCCTTGCGAGTGCGGCGACAGTTCGCCCAGCCCGCGCAGTCCTTCCTCGTGGGCGCGGACCAGTTCCGCCCGCACCTGTTCCGGCCCGGCCGCCGGATGGATCGTCGCGCACGCCGCCAGCCGGTCGGGATGTGCGCGCACGCATTGGGCGTAAAACCGGTTCTGCCAGGCGCAGCATTCCGGAGTCTCCCAATACCAGCCGAGCAGGACCGCCTTCTCCACGCCCGCCGCGTCCATGGCGGCGAGCAGCGCGGGCAGCGTGGGCAGCGACTGCACCGGCCGGCCATCCCGACGGCGGCGGGTGCACAAGGTGGCCCAATGACGCTCGCCGTGCCGTTGCGCCCACCCGGCCGGGTCGAGATCCACCTCGGCCGGATACAGGTGCACGTGGCTGTCGATCACCCTCATGCGATCCAGCGTCGGGCGCCCGCGTGGCGACATCAAGCCATGAGCGGGAGAACGCCGCCCTGAAATCGCGTCGGCCGGCGTTCCCGCGCTTGCGCCGGAGGGCGCCGAAGTTGAACTGAGGCCGTGCCGTCCCTTTCCCCGTCCCGCCTGCCGGCGAGCCGACTCGTGTCGGACCGCTTCGCCTGGACCGTGGCGGCGATCAGCCTGGCGGCGTTTGCAGTGTTCTTCGCCTGGCCGGTGTTCCAGATCCTTCGGGGCGGCTTTGTGGACGCGGATGGCCGCTTCACCGTCCGTTATCTCGTGGCCCTGCTGGCGGACCGTTCGTCCGTCACCGCCCTGGCCAACTCGCTCGGGCTCGCCGCCGCCACCACCGTCGCCGCGACTGCCCTCGCCCTCCCCCTGGCCCGGGTGGTCAGCCGCTACGAATTCCCGGGAAAGCCCGCGCTCGGCGCGCTGATCCTCGCCCCGATGATTCTCCCGCCGTTCGTCGGTGCCATCGGCGTGAAACAGTTGTTCGGTCAGTATGGGGCGTTCAACGCGGTCCTGCACCGGCTGCACGTCCTCGCTCCCGACACGACGATCGACTGGCTCGCGGCCAACCGTTTCTGGGGCGTGGTCCTCGTGCAGGCGCTTTCGCTCTACCCGATCGTCTACCTCAATCTCTCGGCCGCGCTGGCCAACCTCGATCCCGCGATGGAGGAGGCCGCTCAAAACCTGGGCTCCACCGGCTTCCGACGGTTTCGGCGGATCACCTTGCCGCTGATTAGACCGGGCCTCTTTGCGGGGGCGACGCTCGTCTTCATCTGGTCCTTCACCGAACTGGGAACTCCGCTGATCTTCGACTACAACCGCGTGGCGAGCGTGCAGATTTACGAAGGGCTGAAGGACATCGGCAGCAATCCGGTGCCGTTCGCGCTCGTCTCCCTCGTTCTCTTTTTGTCCGTCACGCTCTATGCGGGCGGCCGGTGGCTGGTCGGTCGCGGCGCGGAGGCGCCCTCGGGCCGGGCCGCCCGCGCGGCGGACACGCGACCGCTGCCCCCGCTCCGTCGCTGGGCCTGCACCGCGCTGCTGGTTTCCGTCGCGGCTCTGGCCCTGCTGCCCCATCTCGGCGTGGTGGTCGTGGCGTTTGCCCGCGACTGGTTTGACAGCGTGCTGCCCCGCGATTGGACCCTGGCCAACTTTCAGGTGGCGCTCAGCCATCCGCTCACGTTGCGCTCGATTGCCAACAGCCTTCGCTTCGCGGCCATCGCGACCGCAATCGATGTGTTCCTCGGGGTTGCCATCGCTTACGTGATCGTGCGCTCCAGCCTCCGGGTGCGGCACCTTCTCGATGTTCTCACCATGCTGCCTCTCGCAGTTCCCGGCCTGGTGCTTGCCTTCGGATACCTGACCATGTCGCAGGACGGCCGCCTGCTGGGGTTTCTCAACGCGACGCGCGATCCGACGCTCCTGATCGTGGCGGCCTATGCGATCCGGCGATTACCGTACGTCGTGCGCTCCTCGGTCGCGGGGCTCGAACAAACGTCCGTCACCTACGAGGAAGCGGCCCAGAATCTCGGCGCCACACCGCTGCGCGCCATGCGCCGCGTCACCCTGCCGCTGATCATGGCCAACGTGATCGCCGGCGGCGTGCTCGCCTTTGCCTTCGCCATGCTCGAGGTCAGTGACTCCCTCGTCCTCGCCCAAAAGCAGGCTTATTACCCGATCACCAAGACGATTCTGGAGTTGTTTCAGCTGCTGGGCGACGGACGTCATCTCGCGAGTGCGCTCGGCGTCTGGGCGATGGTGTTCCTTGGGCTGGTGGTCGGCTGGTTGAGCCTTCTGCTGGGCCGGCGCATGGGAATGCTTTTCCGCGTCTGACGTCATGTTCCTCCTCATCCTCGTCTCGTTCATCTGGGCCTTCTCCTTCGGCTTGATCAAAGGCCGGCTCGCGGGGGTCGATCCGACCGCGGTCGCCGTGATCCGGCTCGGACTCGCATTGCTCGTGTTTCTGCCCTTCGTGCGCTGGCGGGGACTCGGCCGTCACACCGCGGCGCTGGTCGCGGTCGGATCGGTTCAGTTCGGCGTGATGTACCTGCTCTACCTGCGCGCGTTCGCTCATCTGCAGGCGTTTGAGGTGGCGCTCTTCACCATCACCACGCCGTTCTTCGTCGCGCTGCTTGATGGCGCGCTGGAACGACGTTTCGTCGGGCGCTTTCTCCTGGCAGCGACGCTGTCCGTCGCCGGCGCCGCCGTCATCGTGGGTCGCAAGCTCGCGAGCCCCGATCTGCTCTCCGGCGTGCTGCTGGTGCAGGCCTCCAACCTGTGTTTTGCCGTGGGCCAGGTTGGATGGCGCCGGCTTCGCCCGCGGCTGGATCCAGGCGTTTCCGACGCTTCTGTCTTCGGTCTGATGTACGCCGGCGCTTTCGTCCTCTGCCTGCTCGCCTCGCTCGCGACGACCGACTGGTCGGCGTTGCCCCTCGGCGGCAGCCGGGTCGCGACGCTCGTGTACCTGGGCGTGCTGGCTTCCGGACTTTGCTTTTTCTGGTGGAACAAGGGCGCGACGCAGGTGAACGCCGGCACGCTCGCCGTCTTCAACAACGTCAAGATCCCCCTGACCGTCGCGTGCTCGCTCCTCTTTTTCGGCGAACAGGCCCCCGTCGGTCCGCTGCTCCTCGGCGGCGCCCTGGTCATCGCCGGCCTCTGGCTGGCCGAGCGCCGGGCTCGCTAGCGCCCTACGGACTCCAGGAAGCCCCGACACGGCAGCGGTGACAGTTACCGGGAAGGTGAAGTCCGAATGGGAACGGCCTCCGTGGTCGCAAATCCGTTCGACGTGGCTAGGCTCCCCGCATGCGAGTGCTGGTCGCCGGAGCATCCGGTTTCATCGGTCGGGCGTTGGTGGAGCATCTGGTCCGCCAGGGGCACGACGCGGTCGTACTGACACGCGGCTCGTCCACGGATCCGGAGGTCATGATTTGGGATCCGGCGCGCCATCAGATCGACCCCGCGGCGATGAGCGGCATCGACGCGGTGATCAACCTGGCCGGGGAGAACATCGCGGCGGAACGCTGGAGCGGCGCCCGCCGCGTGCGTATTCTCAAGAGTCGCCTCGACGCCACCTCCACGTTGCTCGAGGCCGCCCGGCGTGCGGCGCGCCCGCCCACCCTCTTCCTGAACGCCTCCGCCGTCGGTTACTACGGCAATCGCGGCGACGAGAATCTGACCGAGTCCGCCTCGCGCGGCTCCGGTTTCCTCGCCGAGGTCTGCGAAGCTTGGGAGACGGAAGCGGCCAAGGCGGTCGACTTCGGGGCCCGCTTCGTCGCGTTGCGCTTCGGCACCGTGCTTGCCCCCGGCGGTGGTGCGCTGGGCAAGCTCCTGCCCATCTTCCGGCTCGGACTTGGCGGGCGGATCGGGACGGGCCGCCAATGGATGAGTTGGATTCACCGAGAGGATGCGGTGGGCGCGATCGGTCACCTGCTCGAGCACTCCGCAGCCACCGGCCCGGTGAATCTCGTCGCACCGGCGCCCGTCACCAATGCCGAGTTCACCCGCGCGCTGGCGAAATCACTGCACCGGCCCGCCGTGCTGCCGGTGCCTGCGCTGGCGCTTCGCGCCGCCCTGGGACAACTCGCCGACGAAGCGCTCCTCAGCAGCACCCGCGCGCTCCCCGAACAACTCCTGCGCACCGGCTTCAGCTTTCAGTACCCAACGCTGGACTCGGCGCTCCAGCGGTGAGCGATAGGCGGTTGGCGATAGGCGTCCGCCAGCCCTCGAATCGCTGGCGCTCTTCGCTACATTCTGGCAGCCGCCCGAGGACGTTGGACGTTGGACGTTGGACGTTGGACCTGAATACCGATTTTGCCACAGAGGTCACAGAGGCCCAATCAGAGCCGAGCCGGAGGCGGGCGCTGCGACTCTCTTGGGCGTTGCGCGATGAACAGGTTTGTCCAAGGACCGAGCCTCCGTGTCCTCTGTGTCGGAGCTCTGTGCTCTCTGTGGCTACTTCGGAATCCAGGTTGGATGTTGGATGTTGGACGTTGGATGTTGGACGTTCAGGTTTCGACCTGCCCTCCGGTCATCGAATCGCTGGCGCTCTTCGCTACATCGGAGCGGATTTTCCCCCGTCGAATCGCTGGCGCTCTTCGCTACATTCTGGTAGCCGCCCATCGGTTCGATGTTCGATGTTCGATGTTCGATGTTCGATGTTCGATGTTCGATGTTCGATGTTCGATGTTCGATGTTCGCTCCCGATTGGGCATTCGCCACAGAGAGCACAGAGCTCCGACACGGAGGACACGGAGGCTCGGTCCTTGGACAAACCTGTTCATCGCGTGACGCCCAAGACAGTCGCAGCGCCCGCCTCCGGCTCGGCTGAGATATGACCAAAAGTTGTGGACGGGCAGGGCTGGGTAGCAGCTGAGGAAGCAGGTTTTTAAGCAGCTTTCTCGGCGACGCCGTCAACGAAACGGACGCCCTCGATCAGCAGATGGATTTGCTCAT
>JAEWKR010000181.1 GCA_023457715.1 Verrucomicrobiota bacterium | reverse complement strand
CTCAACCACAGATGAACACCGATGGACTCAGATTTGGAAAAAGACCGGCCTGGATCCGTGTCCATCTGGGTTCATCTGTGGTTCAATAGGTTTGATTTGGTTGCGGCGCAGCAGCTCTGGGCTCTCTCTGTGGCTACTTCGGAATCCAGGTTCGATGTTCGACTTCGCCGTTGGGTCCCTCCGCTACCCCTTGACTCTCCGGTCGGCCAACCTAGCCTCGCCCACTTTTCGTCGGCATGGCCCAAGACCTGAAAGACACGCTGCAGCTTCCCAAAACTGACTTCCCGATGCGGGCAGGTCTCGCGCAACGCGAACCGGGCCGGGTGGCGCACTGGGAAAAGATCGGACTCTACGAGGCCATTCAGGCTCAGAATGCCACGGGTCCGGAATTTGTGCTGCACGACGGCCCCCCCTTCACCAACGGCGACGTGCACATCGGCACGGCGTTGAACAAGGTGCTCAAGGATACCGTCAACCGCTTCAAGTCGATGCGCGGCTATCGGACGCCCTACGTCCCGGGGTGGGATTGCCACGGTCTCCCGATCGAGCAGAAAGTGTCTCGCGAGCTGCAGGAGAAGAAGCTGCAGCTGACGACCGCCGAGCTGCGTGCCCGCTGCGACGCCTTTTCCGAACAGTGGATCGCCACCCAGACCGGCCAGTTCAAACGCCTGGGGGTGCTGGCCGATTGGAACCACTCCTACAAGACGAAGGAGCCCGCGTTTGAGGCGGATATCGTCCGCACCTTTGCCGCGTTCGTCGAGCGGGGCCTGGTCTACCGCAGCAAGAAACCCGTTTATTGGAGCATTCCTTTCGAGACGGCGCTGGCGGAGGCCGAGATCGAGTACCGGGACCACGTGTCTCCTTCGATCTGGGTGAAGTTTTCGGTCCGCCCTGAAGACGCGGCCGCCTTCGGGCTGCCCGGCGACAAACCGCTGGCGGTGGTGATCTGGACCACGACGCCATGGACCATCCCCGCCAACCTCGCGATCGCGGTGCATCCGGAGGTCAACTACGTCGTCGCCGACCTGGGGGTGGAGCGGATCATCGTGGCGGAGGCCCTGCTGGGTGCGGTGCTGAAGGCGGCGAAGAGCGCGGCCACTCCGGTCATCGCCGCCTCCTTCCCCGGCGCGAAGCTGGAAAAGCTGCCCGCCCGCCACCCGATCATCGACCGCGTCTCCACGGTGGTTCTGGCCGACTACGTCACGACGGACAGCGGCACCGGCTGCGTCCACACCGCCCCGGGACACGGCGCGGAGGATTATCTCACGGGCCTGAAGTACAAGATGGAGATCTACTGCCCGGTGGGCGATGACGGCCGCTATGTGGACGACGGACGCGTCCCGGCCGATCTCGTCGGGCTGAGCACGCTCGAATCGGTGGAGGATCTCGCGGCCAAGCGCACCTCCGCCGCCAACATCGGGGTGCTGAAGAAGCTCGATGCCGCCGGCGCGCTGCTCGCCAAGGAGCGGTACACCCATAGCTATCCGCATTGCTGGCGCTCGAAGACGCCGATCATTTTTCGAGCGGTGGACCAGTGGTTTGTCTCGCTGGACAAGGATGGCGTGCGGACTCGCGCCCTCGAGGAAGTCACCCAGATCGCGGGTGCCCAGGGCTGGATTCCCGCCTGGGGCGAGGCCCGGATCCGCGGCGCGGTGGAATCGCGGCCGGACTGGTGCATCAGCCGCCAGCGCGCCTGGGGAGTGCCGATCCCGGCCTTCTACGACGAGAAGAAGCACGCCTATCTCGACGCCGGCGTCGCGCGCGCGGTGGCGGACAAATTTGCCCGCCACGGCACCAACCTGTGGTACGACGCCTCAGCGGAACAGATCCTCGACGGCGTCACGCTGCCCGCCGGCTGGCCCCCGGCCCGGTCGCTCACCTGCGGTCGCGACACGCTGGATGTGTGGATCGATTCCGGATCGTCGCACGCGGCGGTCCTGCGTCGCCAGCAGGGAAATACGCGCTGGCCGGCGGATCTGTACCTGGAGGGCAGCGACCAGCATCGCGGCTGGTTCCAGTCCTCCCTGTGGACGAGCGTGATCGCGTACAACACGGCCCCCTACCGGGCGGTGCTCACGCATGGGTTCATCGTCGGCAAGGACGGGAAGAAGATCTCGAAGTCGGGCCAGTATGAGAAGCCTCCGACGTCCGACAACTATGTCGCCCAGTATGGCGCCGATGTGATCCGCCTCTGGATCGCCTCGCAGGACTTCCGCGAGGACATCCGGGTCTCCGACCTCGACAAGGATCTGAAGAACCCGGCGAGCATCCTGAACGTGGTCGCGGAGAGCTACCGGCTTTTCCGCAACACGTTCCGGTACCAGCTCTCCACCCTGTTCGACTTCGACGCCGCGCGGGACCTCGTGCCGCTGGAGCAACTCGACACCATCGACCGTTGGGCGCTGCACCAGACCGCCACGCTGATCCGCGACTGCACCGCCGCCTACGACGCGTACGAGTTCCACCGCGTCTACCAGCTCTGCAACCAGTTCTGCGCCGTGACCCTCTCCGCGACGTACCATGACGTGCTGAAGGACCGGCTCTACACGCTGGGCACCGGTTCGCCCCTCCGCCGCTCCTCCCAGACGGCCATCCACCACATCTTCACCTCACTGGCCCGGCTGCTCGCCCCCGTGCTGACGTTCACCTGCGACGAAGCGTGGTCGTACTTCAAGGCCGGCGTGGAATATTCCCGCGAATCGATCCATCTCCAGCCCTGGCCGGAAGTACCCGCGGGCTGGTCGAACCCGGAGCTCGAGACCGACTTCGCCGCGCTGCTTCGCGTCCGCGCCCAGGTGAACGAGGCGATCGAGCCCCTGCGCGCCGCGGGCAAGCTCGGGAAATCACTGGACGCGGCCATCGAGATTTCCAGCGCCCCGGAGACTCCCACGATTCAGGCTTTGGAAAGGCATCGGGCATTTCTACCCGAACTTTTCATCGTCTCGCATGTCGGCCTGAGTTCGACCAAGGGAGTTGATTTCAACGTCACGGTCCGGCCGTGCTCCGAACAGGGTTTGGTCCGATGCCCACGATGCTGGCGGTGGGTGCCGGCGCTCGAACACACCGCTTCGGGGGACACTTGTCCGCGTTGCGCTGAGGCGTTGAAGCCGTAAAGTCACTTTACCCGAAACTCCCCATGGCCACGAAATCGAAGCCTAAAGCCAAGAAACCCGCACCCAAGTCCGCCCCGAAAAAGAAGAAGCCGATTCCGCATTCGAAACCGACCAAGCCGTCCAAGCCGGGCAAAACGCTCAAGCCGAGCGCGCCCGCCAAGCCGGCCAGCGGCAAACCGGCGACGCCACCGCCGCCGCCTGCCGCCCGGAAGCCCGCTTCGGCGGCTCCGGCGTCCACGACCCGTTCCCAAGCCATGGAAAAACCCTCCAAGAAATCCGCGCTGCGCGACAGCATCCTGAAACGCAAGACCGGCGCCAAGCCGATCGCGTTCAGCCTCGATGAGGCGCGCGCCATTGCGCAGACCGTCGCCACCAAGGCGGAAACCGCCGCGCCGGCCAAGACGGCGAAAGCGGCCACTCCCGCCAAGACGATCGCCCACCTCGAGAAGGCCGCGAAGCCCCAGCACGTGAAGGCCGCCTCGCTGGCCGACATCTTCGGTTTCAATCCGAAGAAGGGAAAGCCCGTCGACACGTACGGGGACAAGGACGTCCCGGAGAAGTTCAAGCGCTACTACAAGCTCCTGATCGACCTCCGCACGAGCCTGACGGAGGGCATCGAACGGCACTCCGAGGAAACGCTGAAGCGGTCGTCGAAGGACGATGCCGGCGACCTTTCGGCCTACGGCCAGCACATGGCGGATGCCGGCACCGACACGTTCGACCGCGACTTCGCCCTCAGCATGGTGGCCAGCGAACAGGAGGCCCTTTCCGAGATCGATGCCGCGATCAAGCGAATCCACGACGGCACCTACGGCACCTGCGAGATCACGGCCAAGCCGATCGCCAAGGAACGTCTGCTCGCCGTCCCGTTCACCCGGTACTCGGCCGAGGCGCAGAAGGAGATCGAGCGCAACCGCCATCGGACCCGCACGCAGCCCGGCCTGTTCGGCGAGCTGGGCGAAGAAGGCGGCAAGATCGTGGACGACGAAGGTTCGGACGAATAAGCCGGGCCGCCCCGCCGCCCATGGCCGACACCACGCCCCTTCCGGCGCCGCCGCCGGGCGCTCCGTCTTCGCCGGGGCCCGACACCCCGCCGCGGACCGGCTTCGCCGCGTACCGCCGTTTCTGGCTCTGCGCGATCCTCACGTACGCGGCCGACCAGCTCACCAAGTGGTGGATTGTCGACCGCCTCCCCTTCAACACTTACGGAGAGGCGGACGGAGCCATTCCCGTGATCCGCGGGTTTTTCTACCTTGCCCACGTGGGCAACACGGGCGCCGCGTGGAGCATGTTCTCCGGCCAGAGCGTGGTGCTGGCGTCCCTTGCCGTCGGCACGCTGGTGGCAATCTTCTTCTGGCGCAATGCCCTCGGGCTCCGGGACGGTTTGCACCAGGTCGCATTCGGGCTGTTGTGCGGCGGGATCGTCGGGAATCTGACCGACCGGATCATCCACCGCCACGTCATCGATTTCATCGATCTGCATTTCGGCAGCTACGTGTATCCGACCTTCAACATCGCCGATTCCGGGATCTTCGTCGGTGTCATCCTCTACCTGTGGCTTTCCCTGCGCTCGCCGCAGTCCGACGGCAAGTGACGCAAACCATGACGACGACCCTGACGGTGCGGGATGCGGTGGAGGCCGATCTTCCCGCGATCGTCGCCATCTACAATCAGACCATTCCCGGCCGGATGGTGACCGCGGATACGGAACCGGTGAGCGTCGAGAGCCGCGTGCCGTGGTTTCACGCGCACAATCCCCGGACGCGGCCGCTGTGGGTGGTGGCGGACCAGGGCGTCGTCTGCGCCTGGCTCAGCCTGAACTCGTTCTACGGGCGCCCCGCCTACTTCCCCACGGCCGAGGTGAGTATCTACGTTTCGGAGACGCATCGCCGCCGCGGCGTCGGACGCGATCTCCTGGAACGCATCCTCGCGTACGCGCCCCAGTGCCAGGTCCGCAATCTGCTCGGCTTCATCTGGAAACACAATGAACCCAGCCTGAAGCTTTTCTCAGCCCATGGTTTTGAACGCTGGGGCCATCTGCCCCGCGTGGCGGTGTTGGATGAGATCGAGCGCGACCTGATCATCCTCGGTCGCCGGCTGGGACCGTAGCGAGCTGCGACCTGGATTCGGAAGGGGTGGCGGAGAGCGGGAACTTGGATTTGAGATTTGAGATTTGAGATTTGAGATCGGCGTTTCCCCCGATCGAATCGCTGGCGCTCTTCGCTACGTCGAGCAGCGGCGAAGGGGGTTCGATGTTCGATGTTCGATGTTCGACGTTCGATGGTAGCCACAGAGAGCACAGAGCTCCGACACAGAGGACACGGAGGCTCGGTCCTTGGACAAACCTGTTCATCGCGTGACGCCCAAGACAGTCGCAGCGCCCGCCTCCGGCTCGGCTCTGATTGGGCCT